>CAUZEQ010000070.1:0-18015 GCA_963578885.1 Planctomycetota bacterium | reverse complement strand
GTCCAGTTCAGCGGGTTGAGTTTTCTGCCGCTGAGGCGGAACTCCACGATCCCCCCTCCGGCCATCGTCACCCCCAGCACCGCCCACCGGTTCTGAAGCCTGACAACGTCCGGTTCGGCTGCAACGCCCGGACCGCAGGTCAGCAACACCGTCAGCAGGATCAACAGCAGAAGCGTGGACAACTGACCCCGCACCCCGGTTCGCTGCCCCAAAACACTCGACGGCCGGTTCATGCTCGCATCTCCCACGTCACGTTGATCGATCCTGCTGAAGCCGCATTGTAAGCTGTACCGCCCCCGGGTGGCGAACATCGACACGAGAACGGAGAGACCACAATGGACCTCAGTGGAAAGTGGGCACTGGTGACCGGTGCCGGACGCGGAATCGGCAAGGGGTGTGCCCTGCAACTGGCTGGACGAGGTGCCGACCTGGTGGTCAACGACCGACCCGGCAGCCCCGACCTGGCCACGACTGTCGCAGAAGTCGAAGCGATCGGCCGACGGTGTGTCCCAGTGCCCGCCGACGCCTTCGAACGGAGTGGCTGCGAAGAGATGGTCGCGGCGGCGATCGAGGCGGCCGGACAGATTGACATCCTCGTCAGCAATCCGGCCTTCAGTGACCGGTGTTCGTTTCTCGAGTACCCACCAGAGCTCTTCGAGCAGACGTTGCGAGGCACGTTGCTGGCCGGGTTCCATGTCAGCCAACTCACGGCACGCCACATGGTCGAGCGAGGTGGTGGTGGCAAGATCGTGTTCATCTCGAGTGTCCAGGCCTACCTGCCGATCGCTCATTGCGTGGCCTACGGAGCGGCCAAGAATGGTCTGAACCACATGATGCGGACCATTGCCGTGGAACTGTTTGATCACCGCATCAACGTCAACGCCATCGAACCCGGCTGGATCGACACACCGGGTGAGCACGAGACATTTGGAGCCGACCGAATCGAGAACGAGGCGGCCGGGCTCCCGTGGGGCCGACTGGGCACTCCAGCGGACATCGGCAAAGCGGCTGCGTTTCTGAGTTCCGACGAAGCCGACTACATCACCGGCACGATCCTGCGTGTCGACGGCGGTTTCGTATTCCAGGGCTGCCGACGCCCCGAGCTCGAGTAGCCCAGAGCAGAAGACCAAAATAAGACACACCACCGGCCGGAGCCCTCTCAAGGGAGCGGCCAACGGATCCATTCCGTCGAACCGGACTCCTCTGAGAGACCCCCGAACCGGTGGTGCGGCTGCGGTGTCCGAGCATCCATTTTCCCGGTCCCTGGTCATCACCAGCATCATGCCCGGCGATCATCAGAGCACCGCTCACCTCGGTCCCAAAGTCCTATTCCCCCTCAACAATCTCCTCTCACCTCTCTCCTTCTCTCCTCTCCTCTTCAGAATCCCGACACCACCGACGCCCGTTTCCCGGGGCAGGGGAGGCACAGAGGCCGGTCACAGGACGCGGACGCCGGTGATGCCGTGGGTTGTTCACGATTCGCCCTACTCAGCGCCTTGATGTCCCTCCTGCCCCAGATTTCGCCCGCTTCGAGGTGCCTGGAGGTATCGGACGCGACGGCCCACTCTTCCTACTCTGACCCTGTTGCCGCGCCCGCAACCGAGCCTCTCGAGCCACCTCGGCCATCCGGATCAACTCGGCCAACCGCTGCTTCTGCAACGCCGTCAGCACCTCGAGCACCTCCAGCCGCTCCTGCGACCGCAACTCCTCAAGCTGCCGGGTCAAGATCTCGGCCCGGTCGCGATAGATCGCCTGAATCGCATAGACGCGTCGCTTCTGGATCGCGCTCACCCCCACCTTCCCAAAATACCTCGGCAACCGACCCCGCGGCTTCGCCGTCGGTCTGGCCGCCGGCTTGGCTGCCGGAGTCGCCTTGCTCGAGGATGGCTCCTGCCGAGGAGCGGGCCGGGCCGTCCGCCGAGCGGTCTTGCGACGCGGTGCCTGGGCCAGCGTCTCGTCGGCCAGAATCGTCAACGGGACCGTCTCGATCGCCACCGCTCGCTTCAGCCGGTGACCAGACTCCGTCAAGTCCCGCAGGACGTGTGCATCCGAAGTCACCGTCGATACCAAAGTGAAAGACGGTGCCCGACTCCGAATCGGTACCATTACCGAGTTCGGGTCCGGGTCCGGGTCCGTCGAACGACCGCTGGCCCCCTGGGCCGTCGATACCGCCGACCACATCACCGTGGCCCCCAGCACCGCCAGCCCCAGGCTCGCCAGCAACACCCCCGGCAGCCGACTCCCCGGATCGCGTTTCCCGCGTTTCCCCCGGATCTCGCGTTTCTCGCGCATCCGGCGAACCCTCCGGTCGCCCTGATTCCCTATTGCTTGTCCCCATCCGCGTGTGCTCTGGTTCATGCGTCATTCCTTTTCTCGCAAAGAACCCTCAGGTCGCCTCGCTACACACCGTGCTGCCTCCGGCAGCATCAACGAGCGAGACGGTGCACACCGCAGCCGGTTTCGCCATTGTGTTCGGCAGGTTGTTGGGCAGGTTGCCCGGCAGGTTACTGGTCATCGATTGCCAATGGTCCTGAACAACGTCGCAAGTTGTAGTAAACAGTTGTACGCTACTTGACACTATCCGGGTCGGAAAAGCAAGAGTCAATTGGTCAGAAACTGGAAAAACCTGAGTTGATCAGCAGCCGGCTGGCCGCCCGTTCATGAGAAAGAACTCAGACTCTGGGGTTAGACGCCGCCCGTGGCGGGGCCTGACCCCTTCCCGCGAGAGTTGGCGGTTGGAATAAAGGCGTCAGGCCCCGCCCGCGGGACGCTCCAGGGGAAACAGGCCAAACTGGGGGCGGCGTCTGCCCCTGCTCCGTGCCCGAACCTGTGTTTTTCAATCCGCCGCAGGCGGGCTAGAGTTCCAGGTAGCCGTTGGATTCGAGGAACTCAACCACCTCGGCCCCCAGCTCCTCGATCCCCTTCGTATCCGCATCAAGGACCAGCTCGGCCGACTCGGGAGCCTCGTACGGATCATCGATCCCGGTGAAGCCCTTGATCTCTCCGGCACGAGCCTTGGCATACAGGCCCTTGGGGTCCCGAGCCTCACACGTCGCCAGAGATGCGTTGACATACACCTCGACAAACTCACGCTCGGACATCAGTTCCCGTGCCTGGTCCCGATCGGCGGAGTAGGGGGAAATGAACGCGGTCAGGGCGATGGTGCCCGAGTCGACAAACAGCCGGGCGACCTCGCCAATCCGCCGAATGTTCTCGGCCCGGTCCTCGGCGCTGAACCCCAGGTTCTTGTTCAACCCGTAACGGACATTGTCGCCATCCAGCACGTAGCTGCTCTTGCCCTGAGCATGCAGCAGGTGATCCACCTCGTTGGCCACAGTGCTCTTACCCGAAGCACTCAGCCCGGTGAACCAGACCACCACTCCCCGGTGCCCGGCACGTTCTTCACGAGCGGTCCGCTCGACTCGACTTTCGTGCCACGTAATATTCGTCGCTTTCTGCTCACTCATCGTCACAACGACTCCAGTCTCTACTTGAACACGGCCTGAGTGCACCAGGCGTTTCGACACGGGCACCGCACCGCTCGCGTGCCCAGCACAGTCCAATACTAGGCCACGTCCCGCAGCAAGAAAAGTCGACCGCCCCGCTCGGACCCTCGCCCACCCACCTCTCATCGCCTCTCATCGCCTCTCATCGCCTCGCATCACCAAAGACACTCCACTGGTGAACACCCGATCAAGCTGCTAGTTTGGATTTGTTCGCACTTTCGAGCCGCCCGGCCCATCAATTCCGAGCCATTCCGCGGCTGAAATCCTCCCCGATGGGAACCCCCGATCTCGTGAACGGCCCCGATTTCAACAAGTCCGACCTGATCCCAGTCATCGCCCAGGACGCCGAGGATGGCTGTGTCCTGATGCTGGCCTACATGAACCAGGACGCCTGGCAGGAGACCTGCTCGACGGGCCGCGTCTGCTATTACAGCCGCAGCCGCGACCGGCTGTGGCGCAAGGGCGAGGAGAGCGGGAATTATCAGGAGGTCCGGGCGATCTACTTCGACTGCGACGCCGATACGCTGCTGATCAAGGTGACCCAGCACGGCGGAGCGGCCTGCCACGAAGGCTACCGCAGTTGCTTCTTCCGAGAAGTCGACACCGACAGCGGCGAGGCGAGTGTGATTGCCGAGCGAGTGTTCAATCCGGACGACGTGTACAAATCGAACGGTTGAGACCATGAGCGACACCAACATCCTCAAACTGGGCATCCCCGCCGGCAGCCTGCAGGACGCGACCGCCGAGTTGTTCCGCCAGGCCGGCTACAACATCCACTTCTCCTCACGCTCCTACTACCCCTCGATCGACGACCCCGAGATCGAGTGCCTGCTGATCCGGGCCCAGGAGATGGCTCGCTACGTCGAACAGGGCGTGCTGGACGCCGGCATCACCGGCCACGACTGGGTGGTGGAAACCCAGGCCGACGTGGTCGAGATCTGCGAGCTGGTGTTTTCGAAGGTCAGCCGCCGCAAGGTCCGCTGGGTGCTGGCCGTCCCCGAAGACTCCTCGATCCAGTCGGTCGCCGACCTCGCCGGCAAGAGGATCGCCACCGAGGCGGTGGGGCTGACCCGCACCTTCCTGGCCGAGCACGGGGTCGAGGCGATCGTGGAGTTTTCGTGGGGTGCCACGGAGGTCAAGCCGCCACAACTGGCCGACGCGATTGTCGAGGTGACCGAGACGGGCAGTTCGCTGCGAGCCAACAACCTCAGGATCCTCGACACGGTCCTCGAGAGTTCCACCCGGCTGATCGCCAACTCCGATGCCGCCACCGACACCTGGAAGCGGAACAAGCTCGACAACATCGCCCTGATGCTGCAGTCGTGCCTGGACGCCGAGGGCAAGGCCGGACTGATGATGAACGTCCGCCGAGCCGACCTGCCCACGATCCTCGACCAGCTCCCCGCGCTGCAACAGCCCACCATCTCATCGCTCTCGGATCCCGACTGGGTGGCCGTCAACACGATCCTCGATGGACCCACCGTGCGGACGCTCATCCCGCTGCTCAAGGCTTCCGGAGCCCGCGGCATCGTCGAGTATCCGATCAACAAGATCATCGACTGAACCCTCCGCGAGCCGCAGATGTCGGCGCACACCTCCGAGGTTCACGTGGTCAAGCTCGGCGGCAGCCTGCTGGGCTGGTCCGAAACGCCCCACCGGCTCGCCGAACTCCTCTCCCGAGCCTCGCTCACACGGCCACTGCTGATCGTCGGCGGCGGCCGCGCCGCCGACAGCGTCCGTGACTGGCAGCAGATTCACCGCTTCGACGAGGCCACCGCACACGACCTGGCCGTCGATGCCATGACGCTCAACTCACAGCTGCTGGCAGCCGTCGTGCCCCAGGCAACGCTCGTCGGCAACCGCGACGAAGCCGCCACTGCCTGGCAGCAGCACCGCTGGCCGATTCTCGACTGTGCCGCCTTCCTGCCCCGCGAAGAACCGCTGCAACCGCTCGAACTGCCGCACACCTGGGCTGCCACCAGCGACGCCATCGCCGCCTGGGTCACGCTGGCCTGGCCCGCCTCTCGCCTGGTGCTGCTCAAGTCCACCGGCCTCTCCGACCAAATCCCGGCAAGCCAACTCGCCGCGGCCGGGCTGATCGATCACTGCCTGGCCGGCTGGCTCGAAGAGCTCCCGACCGTCGACTGGGTCAACCTGCGTGCCGCCACGCTGCAACCGACACGCTGGCACAGCCGAGCCGATCAGCCAGTTCCCTGACCCGATCCGCCTCGACCTCCAAATCGCGTCGCCCATCTCGGCAGGCCGCAGAGCGGACCGCCACCAGATCGGGCTGGACCCGCGTCACTTCGGGCAGGTCCTCCAACGACACCTTCCCGGCCAGGGCCAACAGCAGCCCCGCCGCCGCAGTCCTCTCGCGGACCGATTCGAGTTGATCCATAGACACGTGATCTCTCAACCCGCCTGCGGTCTTGTCCCACGTGTCGATCAACACCCCCGCACAGCCGGTCTCGATCGCCGCGGCCACAACAAGGTCGAGCTCCGGAGCCCCGCAATGCTCCGCATCGGCATAGGCCACGGCGATCCACCGCCCGGGACCGTTCAACCGTTCCCGCAGGCTCTGCCAATCCCGCAGCCAATCACGCGAACCCTCGCCCGGGGCCAGGCCCGAGAGTCCCAGCTTGGCAAAGTCGACACTCAGCGGTTCCCACTGTGCCACCCGCGAGTCGCTCCAATCGACCACCTCGCCCATCGCCATACTGGTCGCCACACCGCGACCGCTGCCCCACTCGGACACCTCGCGAATCACTTCCCGATCGGCCATCCCCAGCGGCCCCCGAGTGGGCTCCTTGACGTCGAGCACGGTGCAGCCTCCCTCGAACGCCGCTTTGGCCTCCTCGAGTGACCTCACGCTGACCAGCAGCCCCACACCTCCGCCGCTCACTTTGACGGCTCCCGGCCATGCACAACCGCCCGGCCGGCAAGTGCCCCGGTCGGCTTGCCCCGAAAGACCGCCGGGCGGCCGTTGACCAGGACATACCGAAACCCCTCGGAGTACTGGTGAGGGTCCTCGAACGTGGCTGCGTCCCGAATGGTCTTCGGGTCAAAGACCGCCACATCGGCGACCGATCCGACACGCAGCACACCCCGGTCCTTCAGGCCCAGGATCTCAGCCGGCAATCCGGTCATGCTCCGCACCGCCGCGGCCAGTCCCAGTACCTTCTCACGGATCGCATAATGACCCAGCTTGCGAGCGAAGGTGCCGTAGCTGCGAGGATGCGGCCGATCGGCACCGGGCAGATAGGCTCGGCCATCCGAAGCGGTCGCCACCCACGGCACCTGCATGATGTGCCGCACATCCTCCTCGCTCATGCTGAAGTTCACAATCGCCGCCCCGCCGCTCCTGGCCACCTCGACGGCCACCTCGACCGTCGTCAGCTTCTCGCTCTCTGCGATCTCCGCGACGCTCTGGCCGACCCAATCGGGTCGAGGTGCGTAGCGGGCGATCTTGAGCACCTGGCCGTTGTCCTTGCGGCTGAGATTCTCAGCAATCGCGGTCCGCAGCTTGATTCCGATCTCCTTATCGTCGAGCCGACGGATCAACTCCTTGCGGCCTCCGGCCCGAGCCCAGGTCGGGATCACCGTCGCGTCCAGCGAGGTACTCGAAGCGATATACGGATACTGGTCGGCGGTCACCTTTTGCCCCTTCTTCCTGGCCTTGGCAATCATCTCTGCCGCCCGCCTGACCAGGCCCCACGAGTCTCGGCCACTGGACTTGAAGTGCGACACGTGCACCGGCAACCCCGCCCGCCGCCCGATCTCCATCGCCTCGTCAACCGCCGCCAGCAACCTCACGTTCTCGTTGCGGATATGGCTGGCGTAGATCCCCTTGTGCAGTGCCACCACCTTGGCCAGCGTGACCAGTTCGTTCGTATCGGCGTAGGTGCCGGGAACATAGATCAACCCGGTCGACATGCCCCAGGCTCCGTCGTGCATCGCCTTCTCGACCAGGTTCTGCATCTCCTTGAGCTCCTCGGCCGTCGCCGCACGGCTCTCGCTGCCCACCACGGCTCGGCGCAGCGATCCATGCGGCAGGAGGTGGATCACGTTGGTGCCGGCACCGGCCTGGTTGATCTTGCCGTAGTACTCGCCCACGTCGACAGGACCGGATCCACAGTTGCCCGTGACTACCGTAGTGCACCCCTGCATCAGGTAGTTGATGTTGGCCCGCGTCTTGGGATCGACCACCTGTCGGTCACTGTGATTGTGCAGGTCGATGGCTCCGGGCATCACTACCAACCCCGTGCAATCCAATCTCCACTCGGCCGACTTCGTCTTGAACTCCCCCACAGCGACAACCCGATCACCGCGGATCGCCACGTCGCCCACCACGGGCTTTCTCCCCGTGCCGTCATAGATCGTGCCGCCCACAAGCAGGATGTCGGCCTCAATCGGCTCGGCAGCCGCCGCCGTCGGCCCCGACCACAGCAACAGCACGATCGCCAGGAATCCGATTCGTCGCATCAGCTCACTCCCGAACACGTTCGCACACGCTTGACCTCGACCTCGCCGCGGGCTGCAATGCCCGAAGACGTCGCCATTGTATCGCCGCATGTCGTCGGCGATAGCGACGCGTGCCCACCCGCCCCGGTCACCATTCCCGCCATCCCCGCAATCCCCGCCACGCATGCCACTCCCCATCAGCAGCCGCCGCGAGCTCGGCGACGACTTCACGATCTGTTCACTGCCGGTCGGTCTCTGGCAACTCGCCGGAGGCCACGGCCCCATCGACCGCGAAACCGCCATCGAGTCGCTGTTTGACTATCTCGACGCGGGCTACACCACGCTCGACATGGCCGACCACTACGGGCCGGCCGAGGAGATCTACGGCGAATTCCGACGTCGGCTTGGCCAGCGGCGTGGCGAGCAGGCGCTTGCGGGCATCCAGGCCATGACCAAGTGGTGCCCGTCGGCGGGGGAGATGACCCGCGAGGTGGTCGAGGCGGCTGTTGAGGTCTCACTTGGGCGGATGGATGTCGAGTGCCTCGACGTCCTGCAGTTCCACTGGTGGGACTACGACGACCCCCGCTACCTCGACGCACTCAGCCACATGGCCGACCTGCAGCACGAGGGCCGCATCGGTCACCTCGCCCTGACCAACTTCGATTCGGTCCACCTGGCCCGGATCGCCGAAGCGGGGATCCGAGTCGTCTCGAACCAGGTCCAGTACAGCCTGGTCGACCGACGGCCCGAACGAGAACAACTCGCCGTCTGCCGCGAACACGACATCCGCTTCCTGACCTACGGAACGCTCTGCGGAGGCTTGATCTCCGAACAGTACCTCGGTAGCGACGAACCAACTCCGGCCGACCTCGAGACGAACTCGAAAACGAAGTACAAGCGGATGATCGACGCGTGGGGCGGATGGGATCTGTTTCAGCGGCTGCTCAGAGGCCTGGCCGACGTCGCGGCCAGGCACGAGGTCGGCATGGCCAACGTGGCCACCCGAGCGATTCTCGAGCGGGAACGGGTGGCCGGAGTGATCGTCGGCTGCCGACTGGGGCTCAGCGAGCACCGCACCGACAACGCCCGCGTCTTCGACTTCTCACTCGACGAAGCCGACTGGGAGGTACTCGACGAAGCGGTCGACGGCCACCAGGACCTGTTGAGCAGCATCGGCGACTGCGGCGACGAGTACCGGGGGTAGTCCACCTGTTGAAGAACGCCAAGTGCCGGGGGTCTGACGCCGCCCCCAGTTCGGTCTGTTTCCCCTGAAGCGACCCGCAGGCGGGGCCTGACCCCTTGCTGCGATCACCGGTGGCTGGAATAAAGGGGTCCGGCCCCGCCACGGGCGGCGTCTGACCCCGGACTCCGAGTTCTGCAGCGGGCTGTTAGTCCGCCGTCACCGGAAGCAATTCCACCAGCGCCAAGGTCGCCCAGCAGGTGCCGCAGATCGAGATGAACTGAGACTTCTCGTAGGGGAATCCCGACTCGAAGTACGTCTGGATCGCCTTGCTGCGGGTCGTTACCAACCACGACCCGTCCGGCTGCACCGTCTTCAGCAAGAACCTGCAGCCGTCCTGGTACGACCGGTGACCGACCTTGATTCCGGCCGTCTTCAGAGCGAACAGCACCTGCCCGGTGGCGTACGAATCGCTTGTCCCTTCAGCCAGCTGCCTCCACCCGCCGTCGGGCAGCTGCTGCTTGATCAGTTCCTTGGCCAGGCGCTCCAGGTCATCGGACTTGCCGCCGGCCCACACCAGCCCCACCAGCCGAAACACCCGGTCCTCGTTCGTCTTCGCCTCGGTCTTCAACAGCCAGTTCTGCGTCCGAGGAATCCGCTCGGCCAGGTCCTTGGCCCCCGCCTTGCCCCCATACAGCTGCAGTCCCCGCAGGCTCAACGCCGTCGCCGTGAAATCGCTGTCCTCCAGGGGAGGCCGATGCGTGCGGATCCGCCAGCTGCCGTCTCGGCGGTGCTTGGTCTTCAGATAGGCCACCAGGTCATTGGTGACCGAATCGGGCTTCCGACCATCGGCGTGCAATCCCCACAGCGCGTAGCCGGCGTTGTAAGGCCCGCCCGGCACACCTTCGCCGACTCTCACCCGCTTGGCACGCCCGCCGAAGTATTCGTGAGTGAAATCCGACTGCTCGCCGGTCAGCTCCGCATCCACACTCAACCCGGCCCGTTTCGCCCGGGCCACAGCGATCGCCGGCAGCGCCTGGTGGTGACAGCTGAAACAGTCCTTCTTTTCTATGTAGGTCGCCGCACTCTTCTGCAGCAGCAGAACACTCCGCTTCAACACCTTGCGAACACACTTCGCATCGATCGGAGCATCATCGGCCCGCCCGACGCCGACCGCCGAGACGACGACCATCCCCAGAGCCAGTAACAGCCGCCCCGTGCGTGGCAGACGGGACGGAGATCTTCCCGAGGCGATCATCGACGGCAACTCCTCATCGCCTGCCTACTTGCTGCCACATCCACCACTACCGCAACCGCCGCCGCCGCTTCCGCAGCCGCCCGGTTCGGGGTCGAACATCGGCGTCAGCCTGACATCACAACCGGTCTGCTTGGACAACTCGACGGCCAGCCGTTCAGACTCCGGCCCCACCTCGCCCAGGCAATACACCACCGCGGTGTGCCCGTCGACCAGCACCTCGGCATCGACCGGCTCGAGCTCGGTCTCCCGCTCGCGGATCGTCCCGATCAACTCGTCCAGATCGAGAGGATCATCGGCGGCCACTGAAGCGTCGTCGTCATCGGCCAGCCGCAGCACTTCGCCGGCGGAGGTGACATCACCGACGAGGTGTTCGGCGACGTTGGAGAGCAATTCACCGAACTCCTCGCCCCGCTCGGTCTGGATCACCACGCGATCACCACGCAGCGCACCCAACTCCTCGGCGGCGGAAAACAGCGCCACCCATCCCAGTCGCCCGTAGCGAACCAGGCACGCGGTCCGTGTCAGCACTGCGTTGTCGGTTTGGCTCATCGCGCCCACAGTATACCGCTCCGGAGGTCGCCGTGGGTCATTGAGTCGGGGGGTCAGCGAATCAGGAGTCATCCGCTGGAATCTCAACCGGGAACATCTCGGGTCGCCTCTTCTGGAACACCAGGTCTGCAAACCGGTGCGTGTGGATTCCTGTGGCATCGATGTTGTGAATCGAACCCGCGATCGGTCCGAAGGCGGCACGAAAGTGTGCCGCGGATTTCACGCAGATGTACTTCATCGTGGCGCAGTCGATGCCCAGCGTGCGACTGAACGCCATGTCGTAGGGCTGTTCGCGAGACGTCACCACGACGACATTCACTCCCTGGATCCTGAGCCAGGCCGAGAGCCCCATGGTCCCGGTCAGCCCGCGCAGCATCGGCCCGTCATAGGCAAACTCGCCGGTCGTCACCGCAACGACCTCCACCGTACATTCGACCGCCGGCCCCTGGACCGGATCAGATTTCCCGCCCAGTGACACGTCGATCGACTCCCCCACGCCCGCCTCGTGGGCCGCTTCGGCCACCTCGGGGTCGACCATGTAGAGAATCAGAGCCTCTTGGAGTCCCAACTCCAGAAACGTCTGCAGGACCTCGGTCGAATCCCCCGGCGACCCACCGCCGGTGTTGTCGCAATGATCTGCCAGCATGATGGGAAACTGTCCGAGTGCGTGGCCGGCCTCGAGTCCCTCTTTCACCGACACCGAAGCCGAATACCAGGTCTGGCGGTTCTCCCAGACCCAGTCCCCGAACTCATCGGCGGTGTCAGATGCCAGTTGCTGATCACCGTCGGCCACAACGATCACCGAAGCTCCGACGTCAGGCACATCCGACCAGGCGAACCCGGTGGCAATCGTCACGCACACGATGCCCGACCGCTGTTCGAGTTCATGAACACGGCGGATGACATCATCCATGGGAGGATGAGCCGTCACCTGCTTGCGAGTGGCCCAGAACAGCGGCAGTCTGCGAATGGCCCCCACCGGAGCCATCTCGCCCCGGATGGTCGCCAGCACGATCTCGGCCGCTTCTCGGCCCCGTTCCGACATGTCGACGTGAGGAAAGGTGTCGAACCCCACGACCGCGGTTGCCGAAGTGACTCGCAACACGGTGTGGTTGCCATGCAGGTCGTAGGTCACAACGATCGGCCGATCCGGACCGATCGCCTCGCGAACCGCCGCTGTCATGTCCCCATCCGCATCGTCGATGCCATCGACGACCATCGCTCCGTGCAGGTCCAGCAGCACACCATCGACCGGCCCATCGATCCGTTCCGCTTCAGCCAATCGCTGCAGCAGGTCGTTCTTGATGGCCGCATAGTCTCCGGCATCGACCAGGCCGCCGGGAAACGCACTGGCCCTCAGCAGAGGAACAATCTCCACGCCGTCCTCTTCCTCAAGACGGTCGATGAAGCCTCCCGAGCAGACATTGGTTCCACGAAACCGCTCGACCATCTGCTCACCACGTGCAATCCCCGAGGCATGCTCAAAATCGGCAAACGTAGTCCTGGTCTCCACGAACGTGCTGGTTTCGTGAATGATGCCGCCGATCGCAATTCGCATCGTGTCCTGGCTCCCGTTGCGTCTATCGAGAACTGCCCTTGGGCTTCTTCTTGCTGGGACTGGGTCCGGCCATCGGAGGAGTTTCGTAGAACCGGCCGTTGTCCTTCAATCGCGGGTCGTTGGTGCGTCGCAGTTCCGCCATCAGGCGTTCGAGCAGTTGATCACGGATCTTTGCATACGCCGGGTCGCCGGCGACGTTCTTCATCTGATGCGGATCCTGCTTCAGGTCGAACAACTCATGACGCGATCGCTTGCCGTAGGCGTGATCGAAATACGGCTTCCATGTCTCGTCGTCGCGACGCTCGACCAGCCAGGCCTTTGTGGGACCGGCGTCTTCGTCGGGCAATGTGACAAAGGTGGACTGTTCGAGTTGCCGCAGCGTCGGCGGGTTGTCGCCGGCCAGCCTGTAGTGATCGCCGAGTGGAAATCGGTCGGGACGGAAGTTGACCACCAGCAGATGATCCGCTGTACGAATTGCGCGTTGCGGATACGGCAGATTTCCCGCCCGTGCGATGCGAACGTGACGCTCGCGACCGGTGAAGACCTGCGTCCGGGCGGGGTCGACCAGCCCTTCCCGGTTCGACTCCAACACCCTCCAGAGACTCCGTGCGGTCATCCCCGAGGGGACTTTCACATCGCCCGCCTCCAGAAATGTTGGTCCCAGATCGGGCAGAATTGTGAAGTCATCGACGACCCGGCCGCCCTTGATTCCTGGCCCCGCCACCAGCAGTGGCACACGAGTACCGAAATCGTACAGGTTGCACTTTCCATGCGGGAACCCGGGCGGTCCATGGTCACCGCTGATCACGATGATCGTGTTTTCTCTTTCACCGAGCCTCTCCAGTTCCTTGACCAACACCCCCAGTGCCGCATCGAACGCGGCAATCTCACCGAAGTAGTCGGCCAGGTCTTCGCGGACTTCCGGGACGTCCGGCAGGTAGGGGGGCATCTTTCCCTTGAGTGAGTCGGGGTCGATGTTCCACAACCGTTTGCCAGAACCCTTCGTCCACTTGCGGTGGACATTGGTCGGGCCGAACCAGTAGCAGAACGGTTGATTCTTGTTCCGCTTGGCTATGAAGGATGCGAAGTTCCCGCGCACGTCGGCCATCAGCATCTCTTTGGCCTGCTCGATCGTCTTGTTCCCAGCGATCAACTGCGTCACCGTTTGCGAAAAGCGATTGAACCGCCCGCCCGACTTCTCAAACGCATGAGTGCGTCCGCCGAAGGGTGCGTCCCTGGGGGTGCCCGGGCTCCAGACCTTCCACGTCTTGCCGATGTGATAGCCCGAGTCCTTCAACAACAGCGGCCAACTCGGGATCTTCGGGTCCCAGACGGCGCCCTGCAGAATCGCGCCTCGACCGGTTTGCCAGAAATACCGCCCCGACAGCAGCGAACTGCGGCACGGCGTGCAGGAGGGCGCATTGACGAAGGCGTTGTTGAACAGCACACCGTAACGGGCGATGCGATCGAAGTTCGGCGTGCGGACCACATCATTGATCCCGCCCGGTCCATCGCTCTTCGCATACGCACCCGCACATCGGCCCCAATCGTCCGCGAACGCGAAGAGAATGTTAGGCCGAGTGGCCGTGCTCGGCTCCTCAGCAGGACACGCCGTACACAACACCAGCATCACAACACATGCCGTCGCAGAGTTCATTCGGTTCAGTCGGATCAGTCGGATCAGTCGGATCAGTCGGATCAGTTGAATCAGTTGGATCAGTTGGATCATGGATGGACACCATTCTTACCAGGACACAGATCTGAAGCGCAACCAGAGGCATCTCGGTGCGTGGGGTTTCGACAAGGTACCGGTTCGACAGTATCGCTCGCAGAGACGGGAAACTCGAACGCATCACCTATCAGCCTGTTGAACAACCTCAAGTGTGGGGGTCAGACGCCGCCCGTGGCGGGGCCTGAACCCTTTCCGCGTTCACCGGTGGCTGGAATCAAGGGGTCAGGCCCCGCCAAGGGCGACGTCTGACCCCGGCGTCCGAATTCTTCAACGAGCTGCTATATTGCGAACTGACATCGGGGATGACCACGGAGAGACTCATGCCGACGCCGCTCGACACGCTGGTCGCCAGCGGAACCCAACTGTGGCTCGACAGCCTCGACCCTGTGCTGATCGAGGCATCAGGTGGCTGGGGTGTCAGCGGAGCCACCTCCAACCCGATCATCATCGCCAACCTGATCCGCACCGGACGCTTCGACGCCGAGTTCGCCGAACTGCTCGATCGCGACCTCGACGATCACCAGGTCGCCTGGCAACTGGCCGACGGCATCGTCGCACAAGCCGAGGCGGAGTATCTCAACGTGTTCGAACAGACCTCTGGCAACGACGGCTACGTCAGCTTCGAACTCGACCCGCTGCTCGAGGAGCCCGACACGGGCATGTCAGTCGAGGAGGTGGCCGGTCGCTACGTCGAGTTGGCACAACACTGGTCACACGATCACCCCAACCGCATGATCAAGGTCCCGGCCACGCCAGCCGGACTGATCGCGATCGAGGACATTGTCGCCGCAGGCGTGCCGATCAACGTGACGCTGGTCTTTAGCGACCGGCAGCATCGGCTGGCCTGCGAGGCCGCCTGGCGAGGTGCCCGGCGGCTCGAGGACCTGAGTTCCTTCAAGAGCGTCTACAGCATTTTTGTCAGTCGGCTCGACGTCTACACCACGACCGCTCACCCCGGTCTCTCCGCCGCCGCCCGGGGACAGGTCGGCATCGTAAACGCCAAGCGGATCTACCGGGCCAATTGCGAGTTCTGGAAGGACAAGCCCACCGCCCTGGCCCAACAGATCGTCTTTGCCAGTACCGGCACCAAGGACCCCGAGGACCCCGTCGACAAGTACGTCGCTGCATTGGCCGGTGCCGATATCCAGACCAACCCGCCCGACACAAACGCCGCGATCCAGGAACTGGCCGACCGGTCCTTCACAGCGACAATTGACGAACCAACCGATTCGGCGGTGCTGGAAGAGATCGACCGCGAGCTGGATTTCGAACGGCTCGAGACGGTGTTGATGGAAGAAGGCCTCGAGAAGTTCGCGGCACCGCAGCGGGAGTTGCTCGAACTGGTCGCCGATCGCCGAACAACCCACGTCGCCTGAGGAGGGGAGGAAGGGCCGGGTGGCCACAACGGACTTCAGCCCGGCACAGATCAGAGTCGTCAGAGAGTTCTTGAGCAAGCAGCCATGGCATGCTCCCCAAAAGCTGATCCAGATGTTCTGAGAGTCTCAACAGAGTCCCCTGCGATCTGGCCGCCTCAGCTGATGACTTCCTGCACAACTCGAGCCTTGACCTGGACGCCGGTGAGGCGTTCGTCGAGGCCTCGGTGCTTGACGCTGAATCGTTCGTGGTCGATTCCCATCAAGTGCAGGATCGTCGCGTTGAGGTCGCGGATGTGGACGGGGTCCCGCGCGATGTTGTAGCTGAACTCGTCGGTCTCGCCATGCGTCACGCCGCCGGAAATGCCGCCACCGGCCATCCAGATCGAATAGCACTTCGGGTGATGGTCGCGGCCGTAGTTGTCTTTGGACAACGTCCCCTGGCTGTAGATCGTGCGTCCGAACTCGCCCGCCCAGATGACAAGCGTGTCGTCGAGCATCCCGCGGCGCTTCAGGTCCTGGACAAGCGCCCAGGCCGGCTGGTCGACTTCCCGCGTCTGCCGGCGGATGTTCTTTGGCAGGGCGCCGTGATGGTCCCAGCCGCGGTGAAAAATCTGCACGAAACGCACGTCACGCTCGGCCATGCGGCGAGCCAGCAGGCAGTTGGCGGCGAACGTGCCAGGCTTTTGGACATCCGGACCGTACAGGTCGAGGATGTGCTTCGGCTCGCCCGAAATGTCGGCCAACTCGGGGACCGACGCCTGCATTCGAAACGCCATTTCGTACTGTGCGATCCGCATGTGGATCTCGGGATCGCCGACATCCTCGTAGATGCGACGGTTCATCGACTTCAGCCGGTCGAGCATCAGTCGCCGGGCTTCGAGACTGATTCCGCCCGGGTTCGACAGGAACAGAACGGGATCCCCCTGGGCTCGAAACGCCACACCGGCGTGGTTGAGTGGCAAGAACCCGCTGCTCCACAACCGGGAATACAGCGCCTGACCGCGCGGCTCACAATTGAGGACCACGAAGTCGGGCAGGTTGCGGTTCAGGCTGCCCAGGCCATAGCTGAGCCAGGCGCCCAGCGCCGGTCGGCCGGGGATCTGGTTGCCGGTCTGAATAAACGTGATCGCCGGATCGTGATTGATCGCTTCTGTCCAGACCGTGTGAATGAATGCCAGGTCGTCCGCCATCGAGCCGGTCCTCGGCAGCAATTCGCTGACTCGCTTCCCGCAATCTCCATGCTGGCCAAACGCGAACATCGAGGGAGCGATCGGGAATCGTGACTGCGACGCGGTCATCGTCGTCAGCCGTTGCCCCTTGCGGACGGACTCGGGGAGGTCGCGGTTGAACCACTTGGCCATCGTGGGCTTGTAGTCGTAGGTGTCCAGCTGCGAGGGAGCTCCTGCCATGAACAGCCAGATGACTCGTTTGGCGCGGTGTGGGAAGTGGCCGCCGTCTAGCGCCCCGCCACCGACTTCACCCGCAGCCTCTCGCCCCATCAGCGAAGCCAATGCCGCAACACCAAGCCCCCGGGCACCGTTGCCGAAGAACTGTCGCCGTGTTTCCAGCGAGATCCACTCGTTGATGGGATTGGGGGTCATGGCGTGTTCTTCAGAATACCGGGAAGACTTGTGACACCCGAAGGCCAGGCCCGACGGGCCTACTTGTTAATAAAATCGTCTCGATTCATAAGCGTATTGGCGAGCAACGTCCACGCGGCGACTTCGGTCGCGTTGAGAGACTTGTCCGGCTTGCTGTCACCGGTTTCGATCAGCGCCTGGGCTGCCTTGGGTTTCCCCTCGAACACACCTCGAAAATCGGAGATCGCGGCGAGAGCGTCAGCCCGGTCCGCCTTGCTCGCGGGACGGCAGAGCACACTGAAGAGCATCCACTCGACGCGCTTGCGGTCCTTCTTGTGCCGCTTCAACGTGTTTTCAGCGAGGTGTCTCGCCGCTTCGACGAACTGAGGATCGTTCATCAGGACAAGTGCCTGCAGCGGCGTGTTCGTTCGCTCGCGGCGAACGGTGCATTGTTCTCGGGTTGGCGCGTCGAAGGCGGCCATCGACGGCGGGGGCGACGTCCGTTTCCAGAACGTGTAGACACTCCGCCGGTACAACGCGTCGCCTGAATCCCGTTTGAAGATCCGCGTGTTGCTGCCGGTGATCGCGACGACTCTCCACAATCCCGCAGGCTGGTAGGGACGCACGCTCGGCCCGCCGATATCCCGCCGCAACAGACCACTGACGTCGAGGATCTGGTCGCGGAGCACTTCGGCGTCGAGACGAATGCGTGGGCCGCGGGCGAGATACCGGTTGGCGGAGTCGACCTTCAACTCGTCGGACGTGACCCGGCTGTCCTGCCGATAGGTGGCCGAGGTCACGATCAGCTTGAGCAG
>CAUZEQ010000069.1:0-18023 GCA_963578885.1 Planctomycetota bacterium | reverse complement strand
CGAGGCGGTGACCGTCAACGGGCTCTTTGCCAAGTCGTCTCGTCGGCTGCGGGTCAACGACGTGATCGAGCTGAGCCTGCCCGAGGAATCGGAGCCTCGGGTCGAGGCCGAGGAGCTGCCGCTGACGGTGTTGTACGAGGACGAGCACCTGGTGGCGATCGACAAGTCGGCCGACATGATCGTGCACCCCGGACGTGGCCAATCGAGAGGAACTCTGGTTGCCGCCCTGCAGTTCCATTTCGATTCACTCAGCGACGTCGGCGGCGCGCTGCGTCCGGGGATCGTACATCGTCTCGATCGAGACACCACGGGAGTGATGGTGGTGGCCAAGAACAACCAGGTCCACCACAAGCTCTCGCGGCAGTTCGAACTCCGCGAGGTGACCAAGCGATACCACGCGATCTGCTGGGGCAGTCCCGAGTTGGACAGTGACTACATCGAGACTCACCTGGCGGCCAGTCGTCGCAATCGCGAGAAGATGAAGGTGGTGCCCGAGGGGGGCAAGGCCCGTCACGCGGAGACGTTCTACGAGGTGCTCGAGCGTTTCGAGCGGACCTCCTACCTCCGGCTCTCGCCCCGCACCGGCCGCACCCACCAGCTGCGGGTCCACCTGAGTTACCTGGGCCACCCGGTCCTCGCCGATCGACTCTACGGAGGCGTCCGGTCCGAAGGCCTCGAGTTGCCGATCCGTCGCCAGGCCCTGCACGCTCGTTCGCTCGAACTGACTCACCCGGTCACCGGCCGTTCGATCCGATTCGAGGCTCCGTTGCCCGACGATTTCCGGCAGACGCTGGAGTGCTTGCGTCCGGGGGGCACTGGGGTAGGATCGTGACATCCTGCCACCACCCGGTGGCATTGCGACGCATGAAAACGGCTGAATACCTGCCAGAACAGGACGAGCGATGAGGCTAGCCAGGGTTCGCACCAACGAGGGTACGACCGGAGTCGCCGTGCTGGCCGAGGATGGCTCGGCGCGGTTGCTGGATCTCACCGGTTCCCAGAGCATCTCTTCGCTGGCCGATCTGCTCCACTCGGCCGATCCCACCGCCGGTGCAAACAGGCTGCTCGAAGCGGGCGCCAGCGAGTTGGCCCAGGGCAGCTACAGGTGCCTTGCGCCGATCGACTGCCAGGAGGTGTGGGCGGCGGGTGTGACCTACAAGCGGAGCCAGGTGGCTCGGATGGAAGAATCCGAGAGTGCGGCGACTCATTACGACAAGGTCTACACCGCCGATCGTCCCGAGTTGTTTCTCAAGGCCACCCCGCACCGGGTGGCCGGTCCGGGGGACCCGGTCCGCGTTCGGGCCGACAGCGACTGGACGGTGCCCGAGCCGGAACTCGTACTGGTGATCAGCCCCGACCTGAGGCTGGTGGGGTATTCGATCGGCAACGACGTGTCGGCTCGAGACATCGAGGGCGAGAACCCTCTGTACCTGCCCCAGGCGAAGTGTTACCGCGAGTCGGCCGGGCTGGGTCCCTGCGTGCTGCTGGCCGACTCGCCGCTGGATCGGTCGGGTACCGAGATCGGGATCGAGGTCGAGCGGGGGGGCGAGGTGGTGTTCGAGGGCACGACCAACGTCGATCGGATGGCTCGAACCTTCGAAGACCTGATCGAGTGGCTGGGCCGTGAGAATGTCTTTCCCGACGGTGTGCTCCTGATGACCGGTACCGGTGTGGTGCCACCCGATGAGTTCACCCTGCAAGACGGCGACACGGTCTCGATTTCGATCACCGGCATCGGTACGCTGACCAACCCGGTGGTCAAGGACCCCGCCTAGAAGGTCATTTCACACGGATTGCGTGCTGGCACGAGGCCCATGCTGCGATGGATGCTGCGGTGATCCCCGACGAACTGCTCGGAGAGGTCCACACCCGGGATTGTCTCGAGGGCCTCGCCGAATTGCCCGATGGTTCGGTCGACCTGGTGTTTGCCGACCCCCCGTTCAACATCGGGTACGAGTACGACGAGTACGACGACCGGCGGGATGCCGACGACTACCTGGCCTGGAGCCGTCGCTGGACGGCGGAGGTGGTCCGGGTGCTGAAGCCGACCGGGACGTTCTGGCTGGCGATCGGCGACGAGTACGCCGCCGAGTTGTCGGTGATGCAGAAGCACGACCACCAGCTGGGGCTCCGCAACTGGGTGATCTGGTACTACACCTTCGGGGTCAACTGCACTCGGAAGTTTAGCCGTTCGCACGCTCACCTGTTCTACTTCGTCAAGCACAAGGCCCAGTTCACCTTCAACGCCCAGGACCCCTCGATCCGGGTCCCCTCGGCCAGGCAGCTGGTCTACGGCGACAAGCGGGCCAACCCGCGGGGTCGTCTGCCGGATGACACCTGGGTGCTGCGGCCCCAGGACATCCCCGAGTCGTTCGGAGCCGACGAGGACACGTGGTACTTTCCGAGGATTAACGGGACGTTCAAGGAGCGAGCCGGTTGGCATGGGTGCCAGATGCCCGAGCAGTTGCTGGGGCGGATTGTCCGAGCGTGCTCGAACCCCGGCGACGTGGTGCTCGACCCGTTCGCCGGC
Organism: Planctomycetota bacterium; assembly: GCA_963578885.1. Classification (GTDB taxonomy): domain Bacteria; phylum Planctomycetota; class Planctomycetia; order Planctomycetales; family Planctomycetaceae; genus UBA8437. The sequence continues at coordinate 15,493 of CAUZEQ010000069.1, read as the reverse complement.
AGCGGGACCACTCTGGCAGTGGCCCGGAAGCTCGACCGGCTCGCGATCGGCTTTGAACTCTCGCCGGAATACGCCGCCCGGGCCAGCGAGCGTCTGGCGTCAGTCGCCAGCGGCGACCCGCTCGCGGGTGCCGAGAACCCGCTGACCAGTGCCCCCAGCACCTCCCGCGGTGTCAAACTCACCGACCGGGCCAAGAGGCCGGCCAGCGACGACCGTCAGCTCGAGTTGCTGTAGCGGCAGTTTGGGCAGCCATGTCATTCCGAACGCACCAGCGAATTCAGCTGGCCGTCACCGGTTCGTACTGTCCGGCGAGGCGGTCGATTGCGGCGTGGGGGTCCATGTTGAACATCGCGCGGCCTCCGGTGCCCCAGCGGCCGTTTTCGCAGTGGAAGATCGCCGCGGCGTCCCGGATCAGGCCCACCGCCTCCACATCCTCCATGTCGCCCCCCTCGATCGCCTCGAACCGGATGTTCACCCCGACAAACGCCGTCAGCATCCCGTTCTCAACCGACCGACCAAACGTGACCTCCTCGAGCCACTCGCACTCCACCCACCGCAGGTCACGCGGGATCCCGCGGCCGCGGGCCAAGTCGAAGAACTTCGCCTCCAACTGCTCACGCTGCATCCGGAACCCGTCCACCGCCGAGCTCTCCTGACGAGCACGCCAGCGACGGGCCAGCATTGGTGCCGAGAGGACGAACCCGCCCAGCAACACGATCGGGATCGCGATCAGGATCAGCGTCAGGTTGGACATCGACGGGGTTGATACTAGGGAGCGTGGTTGAGTCTCCACAAGTCCTGCACTCTTGCATCGTCGAGTGCCGCCGATAGGCTCACACGTCACCGCTTCTCCTCACCCCGTTTCCCTCGCCACCGCCCTCCACCGCTCGCCACTCATGCCGCTGCTCGGTGCTCACATGTCCGTCGCCGGTGGTTTCCACCTTGCCGTGGATGCCGCGGCCGAGCATGGGATGGAGTGCGTGCAGATCTTCACCAAGAACAACAACCAGTGGCAGGCCCGGCCGATGGATCCCGAGTCGATCGAGCTGTTTCGCCGCCGAATCGAAGAGACCGGGATCAGGCGGCCCTGCTCCCACTCGAGCTACCTGATCAACCTCGCCAGCCCCAGGGACGACCTGAGGCAGAAGTCGGTCGAGGGGATGGTGATCGAGATGGAGCGGGCCGAGTTCCTGGGCCTGGCCGGGGTCGTGCTGCACCCGGGCAGCTTCACGACGTCGAGCGAGGAGGAGGGGATCGAGCGGATCGCCGAATCGCTCGACGAGGTCCTGCTGATCACCGATGGACTCGAGGTCGAGGTCTGGCTCGAAAACACCGCCGGGCAGGGCACCAATCTCGGACACCGCTTCGAACAACTCCAGGAAATCATCTCGCGGATCCCCGAGTCGACTCGGGTCGGAGTCTGCCTGGACAGCTGCCACCTCTTCGCCGCCGGATACCCTCTGGGATCCCCCGAAGAGTACGCCTCGACCATGACCGCCTTCGACGAGATCGTCGGCCGGGACCGGCTGAGGGCCTGGCATCTGAACGACAGTAAGAAGGAACTGGGCAGCCGAGTGGATCGGCACGAGACGATTGGCGAGGGTCATATGGGGCTGGAACCGTTCCGCCACATCCTGGGCGATCCGTGTTCGGCCGAGCTTCCGATGTACCTGGAGACTCCCAAGGGCGACCGCGATGAGCGGACCCTGGATGCCATCAATCTCGAGACGCTGCGCTCGTTGATTGAGTAGATCCGCCAGGGCAGGGGACTGGCTCCGGAGCCCCGCCTTTTTGCGGGGCGGAGGTGCCTGTCCCGGACACGGAGAGCCGCTTTTCCCGACCGGGACAGGCACCTCCGCCCCACCAAAGGCGGGGCTGCGGAGCCAGTCCCTTTCAATCGGGACCCGCAAAACCCGCAATTCCGGCTCATGCCGAAGACTCCACTCCGCCGATCCCACTCGAAGCAGGGGGTTGGCGAACTATCGAGTGACAGGCGAGAGGAACTCGCGTGGATTCCCACCCTCAATCGAAGCACCCCCGGCCGAGAGCGGCCGCGGTCGGACTGCTGCTTGCCACCGCGCTGTGCTGTTCGGCCGGTTGCGCCACGAGCTGGCCCGTGGTGGGTCAACTCAAGACTCCTCCTCCAGAGTACAACGCGGCCGGCAAGGTGACACTCAGCGATTCGTCGGTTCGCGTCCTTGCCAACTCGGCCGGTGAGGTGGTCCCCGTTGATGTTCCCGCCGCCATCGCCGGAACGGCCCAACTCAAGGACTCAGCCACCGCAGCCACCGCAGCTACCGCAGCTACCGCAGCTACCGCAGCTACCGCGCGGCAGAACTCGGCACACGGGGTCGCTGCTTCGGAGCCGAAGCGCCGTCGCGGGGCCGAATCCGGCCAGGTCTTCCGTCGTCTCGAGGCTGCCCTGGACGGCAGCGACTCCAACCCGTCACCTCCTCCACCCCCGATTGCTCGCTCCATCCGCCCGGTCGTGATGTCACCTCGAGCGGTGACCGGACCGATCGGACCGATCGAGCCGGCCGGCCTCAGCGATTCGTTGATCCCCCCGCCGACCGGGATGATTCCCGAGATCGCGATCGAAGCCACCTCGTCCACCATCTCCCCGACTTCCCCGACTTTCCCGACTTTCCCGACTTTCTCGAAAAGGCCCCGCGACCTGGACCCCGCACCGGCCGTCGCCGTAGTGGTCCGGCTGCCGGATGTGACCGACTGGTCGGTCAACGAGGCTCAAGGCAGCCTGGCAGCGATTGCCGGGGAAACCGCAACGACAAGCGGATCGGCCGCCGTCCTCACCCGCACGGTTCCCTGGTGGATCACCCTGATCGGGTTGGTCGTAATGGTGGGATTAATCGGATTGTCCCGCCGTTTCGGCTGGCCATCGGTCTCACCATTGGAATAACCCGACCCCGTTGCTCTGCGACCGGAATCGGGTGGTGGCACTGGTAGGGGTCGTTTGTCCCGGCCCCGCGAGGCTGCTCTTGCGGAGCACGAGGTTGCGGTTTCGGGTCACGGCCATTCTGCCGACGATTCGATAACCAGTGGAAGCCGCTGGTGATGGTTCGCGTGCTCGCAACCTGGTTCTTGCAGGTTGCGGCAGCCACCGCCCCCCGCGGCGATTGACTCATCGATTGACACCACGGACCGCTTTTCGGGACATCGTGCCATGTTGCCCGAGTTCTTTGGTCGGCACAGCCGACTTGTGCTGGGACTTCTGGTCCTGAGCTTTCCCTACCTGTTCATCACCGCCGAGTCTCTGACGTCGAACAACGATATCGAGACCTGGTTGCCCGGCGAGGCACCGGCGCGGCGGATCTATGACGGGTTCAAGGAGCGATTCGGGGCCGAGGAACTGGTGCTGGTGGGGTTGCCGGGCGAGGAGTCTGCCGAGCCGGTGGACGAGGAGCTGGTCGAGGCGGTTTGCGAGCGGATCGAGGCGTTGCCCGGGATCCGGGTCTGCTGGAGTCCCTACCGGTTGATGTCGATCATGCAGGACCTGGGAGTCGATCGTGAGGAGGCCCGAGGTCGTCTCGAAGGGCTCTCGGCCACGCGTGGCCCTGATGGCCTGATCGGCATCGCCGCACTGCTCTCCCCCGAAGGCCTCGCCGACCGCGTCGGCACGGTGGCCGCGGTCCGCGAGGAACTTGCCTACACCCAGCTCGAGGATGCTCAACTGGCCGGCGCCCCGGTGATCGTTTCGGAACTCGATCGACTCGGCAGCCGCAAGAACAACAAGCAGTTCTTCCTGGTCACCCTGGCCATTTGCCTGGTGCTGCTGTATTCGACCCTGCGGGACTGGAAGTTGACCTGCGGGATCCTGGGCCTGACCGTCTGGTCGATCAACCTGACGCTGACGGTGCTGTCTTGGAGTGGCACCGAGATGAACTTCATCCTGGGCGCATTGCCGGTGATGGTGATGGTCTTCACCCTGGCGATCTCGGTGCACCTGGTCCATTACTACCGCCAGGCGATGGACGGTCCCGATCCGCTGGGGACCATGTTGCGTCTGGCGTGGAAGCCGTGTTGCCTGGCCACGCTGACCACCTCGATCGGACTCGTCTCGCTGCAGGTCAGCGACATCGGCCCGGTCCGCCAGTTCGGACTGGCCGGAGCACTGGGTTCGATCGTGGCCCTGGTCACCGGGTTGGGAGCCATGCCGGCATTGTTGACCCTGTTCCCCCCGAGACCTCTGGTGACGGCTTCCAACCGGCTTCAGAGGACCCGAGGCGATCGGCTGGCCGCCTTGATCGTCGGCCGCAGCGGGGTGTTGACTGTCGCAAGCCTGCTGCTGATCGTGGCCGCCGGCGTCGGTGTCCCTCGCCTGCAGACTCGAATGGACCCGGTCGACTTCCTGCCCGCCAGTGGACGAGTTCGCCAGGACGCTCGGCAGATCGAGCAGCGGCTGACCAGCACGACGACTCTCGAAGCCGTGATCGACTTCGGTACCGAGCCGCTGCCGTTCGTATCGAAGCTCGATGCGGTCCGTCACATCGAAGCACAGATCCGCAAGCACGACGGCGTGCGGCACACGATGTCGCTGGCCCAGCTGTTCCCCAACCAGATGCCCGACGACGCCTTCGAAACCCTCTCGCTGCTCAAGCGGGCCCGTGGGCATCGTGGCGGGAGCGATTACATTGCCGAGGGCGAGAGACTGTGGCGGATCAGCGTGCGGCTGAAGGACGGTTCGGTCGAAGGTCGCCGTCGGGTGAATGACGAACTGGTTGTGGCCACCGCGGGGATGCCGATCGAGTGGACCGGGATCAGTCCGCTGCTGGATCATGCCCAGGGCCAGATCTTCACGGGATTCTGGAAGAGTTTCCTGACGGCGTTTGTGATCATCACCGTCGTGATGATCGTCTCGCTGAGATCATTGAGTACCGGCGTGGTGGCGATGATCCCCAACCTGACGCCGATTCTGCTGGTGTTCGGAGTGTTGGGCTGGGCCGGCTGGTACGTCGATATCGGGATGATGATGTCGGGGAGTATCGCGCTGGGAATCGCCGTGGACGGCACGTTCCACTTCCTGGTCCGCTACCACGAACAACGCCGTGATGGCGGCACCCGTCACGATTCCTCTCGAGAAGCACTCGGGCGGACCGGGCCGCCGATTCTGCTGGCGGCCATCATCGCCGCCGCCGGAATGCTCGCACTGTCGCTCTCACCATTCCTGCCCACGATGCGGTTCGGGCTGCTGACTTCCGCGATGCTGGTCACCGCGCTGCTGGGTGACCTGGTCCTGCTGCCGGCCCTCTTGGCACTGGGCAGCCGCGGTCGACACGAACAGGGCTCCTCTCGAGATGACTCCGCGGCGGGGTCTCGCAAGAGAACTCCACACGGGGTGCAGAGACCGCACTTTGTGGCGATCGAAGAGCATCGGGCCGGTGTGAAGGCGAGGAGGCGTTCGGGTCGAGCCCGTGGGCGGGGTCGGACGGCCCCGAGTGAATCGATTCCGGCCTGAACGACGGGCGATGCGGGCGAATCGAGACGCCGTCTTTTCTGTGCGAGAGGCCCCGTCGATCGTGCCGCTTCGGTTGTGAAACGCCCCGCAGGTCCTAGAATGGCCCGGCTGGACGGGATCCGCTGTTTCGCACAGGATGCCAATGTCGGACTACGTGTTGCTGACCGGTGGCACCGGGCTGCTGGGTCGCTACCTGATTCGCGAGCTGACCGATCGTCGCGTACGCTTGGCGCTGCTGGTTCGGCCGACCCGCAAAATGTCGGCTGAACAGCGAGTCGATGCGCTGATGGCCACCTGGGACGCCCAACTCGGACGGCAATTGCCCCGGCCCCACGTCATAGAAGGAGATCTCACGAGACCCGACCTCGGGCTCGATGACCTCGATCGTGACTGGATTGCCGAGAATTGCGACCTGGTGCTGCACAACGCCGCCAGCCTGACGTTTCACGGCACCGATCCCGATGGCGAGCCGTGGCGGAGCAATGTTGAAGGCACTCGAGCCATTCTCGAGTTGTGCCGCACCGCAGGTATCGCCGATCTGCACCAGGTCTCGACTGCGTATGTCTGCGGGCTGAGAACCGATCGTGTCCTCGAGTCGCAACTGGATGTCGGCCAGGAGCCGGGCAACGACTACGAGCGGAGCAAGATGGCGGCCGAGATGCTGGTTCGTGAGGCTGATTTCTTGAGCCCGCCGACCATCTACCGGCCCTCGATCATCGTCGGCGACTCGCAAAGCGGGTTCTCGACCACGTTTCACGGGTTCTACGCCGCACTGCACCTGGCTCATACGCTCTGGCAAACCGCCTCATCCGAGTCCCGCAGCGCGGTCCGGGCCGAACAGGCACCCACGCGACTGACGCTCGACGGCAACGAACGCAAGAACTTTGTCACCGTCGATTGGGTTGCGCGTGCGATTTCTGAAATCCTGGTCCGATCCGACTACCACGGGCAGACCTATCACCTGACCTCGTCCGATCCGGTGACCACCGGCGTGATGTCTGCTGTGCTCGAGCAGGTGATCGAGAACTGTCACAACAGCTTTGTCGGCCCCGGGCCGCTCAAAGACCCCTCGAACATCGAGAAGCTCTTCTATGAGCAGATGCAGGTCTACTCGTCGTACTGGCGAGACGATCCGGAGTTCGACACTCGGAACACGTGTGAGGCGTTGCCCGAGTTGCCGGCGACGGCGGTGGATCACGACATGCTGGTGAGGCTTTCGGAAGCCGCCATCGAGATGGGTTTCCGCTGGCGAGACCGCCTGGTCGCCTCGCCCGAACCAGCAACCCGCTGATCCTCCCAGGGAGACTGGCGCCGGAGCCACGCCTCAGGGACTGGCTCCGCAGCCCTGCCTTTGGCGGGGCGGAGGTGCCTGTCCCGGCTTGGGAAAGCGGCGATAGGGTCCGGGACAGGCATCCCATCCGCCGCAGGCGGACCCCGCCAAAGGCGTGGCTCTGGAGCCAGTCCCCGTCGCGAACACCCTTCGCAGTTGCATTGGTTTATGAGTTGTGAGACGATCAACGGAGGTACCGGTTGCCGATAGCAAATAGTAGAGGTAACCGACGTTTCGAGTCCATCCCGGGTGACCGGTGCATGGGGTGTTTCGCCACGGAGTCGCCATGATGTCGCGGTTTCTTCCGGCTGTGCTGTTGTTTTCCGTCTTCTTGACTCAGGCCGACGCCGCCGATCCGCTCGGCAAGGCGCTCGGCAAGGTTCTCGATCAGGAAAACCAGTCCCGCGGCGTTACCCGCAAGGCTCTGCCTGCGATCGACGACCTGACGTACTTGCGTCGCGTGACGATCGACCTGGTGGGTCGGATTCCCACGTCCGGTGAGATCAATCAGTTCGAGGCGTTGCCGGCCTCTTCGCGGCGTCAGCAGGCGGTGGACCGGTTGCTGGCCGACGAGCGATTTGCCGACCGCTGGACGATTTTCTTTGCCGACATGCTTCGGTTGCGGAGCAACGCCGAGGGGGGTGGTGCTTCGATCGCCTTTGTGCACCGCGCCGTGCGGCAGGGGATGGGTTGGGACGAGATGGCTCGGCGGATGATCTCGGCCAGCGGCAAGGCCGGAGCCACTCCCGAACTCGGCTACATTCTCGGAGACAACGCCGACCCGATGGCACTGGCCGGATCCACCGCCCAGGTCTTCCTGGGAGTCCGAGTCGCCTGTGCCCAGTGCCACGATCACCCGTTTGATGTCTGGACGCGGAAGGATTTCTACGGTTTGGCCGCCTACTTCGGCAAGACCCGTCGCGTCGAGTCCCAGTTCACCAACACCGTCTACACGACCGAGGTCGACCAGAACACCGTGTTGTGGCCTCCCGAGGGTGTCGAGGACGCTGGGGGTCGCAAGCCGATGACCCCGGCCTTCCCGTTCACGCTCGAGAAGACCGATCGTCCCAGCCGCCCGATCGCTCGACTCAGGATGCTCAGAAAACGCCAGACCGACCAGTTGGCCGCTCGGGTCAAGGGTGCCGAGAAGGGTGACGCGGACCTGGAGAAGTTGCTGGCGGCTGCCGGCAACAAGGCCGACCGGACCAGTTCACAGAAGAAGCGCAACACGTTGGGCGTGGCCGACGAGGCCAAACGCGACGCTAGGAATCTCAAGATCGCCCAGGCCCGCTACCGGGCCAGCAAGCTACGATCCGAACTCGCCGCCATCGTCACCAACCCCCGCAACCGGTTGTTTTCCCAGAGCTTCGTCAACCGCGTCTGGGGTGAGTTGATGGGCCGAGGCTTCGTCGAGCCGGTCGACAACTTCTCGAAAGAGAACCCCGCCAGCCATCCCGTGACGATGGACTTCCTGGCCGACGAGTTCATTGCCAACGGCTACGAGTTGAAGGGGCTGGTTCGCACGATCGTCAACAGCGAGCCCTACCGGCGGAGTCACGCCGTGGAGGTTGCCGACCCGGTGAGGATCGAGCTCGAGACGGCCTTCCTGGCCACGCCGATGAGGCGGATGCTCGGCGAGGTGCTCTACGACAGCGTCGTCACCGCCGGACATCTCTTCGACATCAAGCACGAGAAGGGCAAGAACCTGAAGGTCGTCTGGTCGCGTTCGAGGATCGCCAAGCCGCTGGCCGGAGAAGACGGCTCGGCCCTGAAGACTCAACTGCTGGCCGACGCCACCGGCAAGGTGATGAAGAAGCCGGCGATGAAGAAGACCGCCCTTCCCTCGCCGTATGACATCGAAAAGGCCATCGAACTCGACTTCGAGGCTCTACTGAATGAGTCGAAGGAGGAGGTCAAGATCGAGCGGTTGACGGTGATGTCCCGCGAGGAGATCGAGGCGATGCGGATGCAGCAGGAAGCCTCGATTCGCCGACCCAACGTCGAGTACTTCGACCGGTTCATCCGCAGCGTCTTCGACGACAACCCTCGTTTCTCCACCTCGATGCGGATGGCCTCGCCGGCAGCACCCGAGCACTTCCTGAGAATCTTCGGGCAGCCCAGCCGCGCGACGCTCGACGAAAAACGCGACCACACGCCCTCGATGAGACAGGCCCTGATGCTGCTCAACGGGCGACTGACTCACGAGGCCTCGCGAGTCGGAGAACTCGAACCGATCCACAAGCTGTTGGCCGGTCCCAAGCCCAGCATCGACGCGGCCATCCGCCTGGCCTACCGCGAAATCTTCACTCGCAACCCGTCGGCGACCGAGATCGCCGAGGCCAGGCAGATCGTCACTGGCAGCGGCTCGCCCCTGGCCGGCATGGCCGACCTCCGCTGGGTCATGCTCAACTCCAACGAATTCCGTTTCCTGCCGTGACCTGAGACCGACGGCCACGACAGCCGGCAGACACGACCGAGACTTTTTCTCACAAACACTCAAACACAACCAGACATCCTTTCTGATCCGAAGGAGCACCGATGACTTCCAAGACCCGATCCTGCAGCGACTACAAGCTTTCGCGGCGGCGGATGCTCGCCGCCTCGGCCGCCACCGGAGCGTCGATGCTCGGCATGAGCGTCCCGCACCTGCTCGCGGCCCAGGGCACCAGCCATGCGGCCACCGCCGAACACGTGATCCTGTTCTGGAACGGCGGCGGCATGACGCACCTGGATACCTGGGATCCCAAGCCCGGGCGACCGACCCAGGGCGAGTTCGAGCCGATCCAGACATCGGCACAGGGCGTGCAGATCTCCGAGATCTTCCCGCAGCTGGCCAAGCAGATGCACCACTGTGCCCTGGTCCGTTCGATCGCCGGCACGCAGGGTGCTCACGGACAGGCCACCTACAACGTCCAGACCAGCTACCGCCAGACGGCCAACATCCGTCACCCGGGGTTCGGTTCGGTGGTGGTGCACGAACGCAACCGGATGGGTGACCTACCCGGTTACATTTCGATCTCCGGTCGGGCTCCTCGAGCCTATTACCTCGGCCAGAAGTGCGAAGCCTACTTCGTGGCCAACCCCGGCGACCGGGACCCGTACCTGGCCTTCCCCGAGGGGATTGGGAACGTTCGAGGCAACGAGCGGCTGGACGTGTTGGCCCGATTCAACAGCCGGTTCAACTCCGGCAGTGGTGACAAGAAGCTGGCCAGCAACCAGACGGCCGTCAAGGAAGCGGTCAAGCTGATGCGGAGCCCCGCTCTGAAGGCCTTCGAACTCGACAAGGTCCCCACCACCACGATCGATCGCTACGGTGATACGGCGTTTGGTCGGGGTGCGTTGCTGGCCAAGCGGCTGGTCGAAACCGGTGTGCGGTTTGTCCAGATCAACCGCGGTGGCTTCGACACTCACAGCAACAACTTCCCCGCACTGCGGAACCACGGGGACGTGATGGACCCGGCCCTGGCGAGCCTGATCGAGGACCTGGACAAGACCGGGATGCTCAAGAAGACCATGGTCATCATGCTCAGCGAGTTTGGCCGCACGCCGCGGATCAACCCCAACGCCGGGCGTGACCACTGGCCCAACGTCTTCAGCGGCTTCATCGCCGGCGGCGGCATCAAGGGCGGTACCATCGTCGGGTCCTCCGACAAGGACGGCATGGAGCCTGACAAGAGGCCCGTGCCGGTCGCCGACATGCACGCCAGCTTCTGCCACGCACTGGGGATCGACCCCAACCGCGAGGTGCAGACTCCGCTGGGTCGACCGATGAAGCTTGTCGACAACGGCAAGCCGGTGACCGAACTGTTCGGCTAGACCGACTGCCACAGGACTACGGATCAGGCAACGGCCGAGTCGCCCGTCACGGGTGGCTCGGCCGTTGTTCTTGGTTCGATCGCTCCGCTCCCCACACCCACACAATCCCCCTCCCATCCCCACAAACACCCTAGCCCCGCCCAGCCCAGGGTGGAAACCCTGGGTCTATGCACGATCGCTCCGCTCCCCACACCCACACAATCCCTCTCCCATCCCCACAACCACCCCAGCCCCCGCCGCAGGCGCGGCCGTCCTGATCTGGTCCGGGGTGGAAACCCCGGGTTCCCGTCGCCCCCCCCCATCGTCGAGAGTTTTCTTCTCACCTATTAACATCCGCCTTTGGGTTTGTGCGCGGCCGTGGCAGATGTGAGAATGGTGTGTTGTCGGTGCCGGTCTTTGAGTGAGGCCGACCGGGCTGCATGTATCCGCTGCGCAAGGAATCCCGCCATGCGACGTCTGCTGGCTGTCACTGTTTCGTTCGGTCTTCTGCTGGCGCTGGTCGTCGGCGAGGCGGCTTCCCAGGACGCGGCCAAGAAGGCGAGCAAGGGGAAGAAGGGCCGACCCAGAGGCTCGCTGGTCGAGGACCGGGCGGCCAAGAAGCTGGTCGAGGCCGGCGACGCACGGCTCGAGGCCGGAGAACTCAAGAAGGCCGTCGAGGTCTGGCAGAGCGTGATCGAGAGATATCCTCGCAGCCGACTGCGCTACGAGGCTCACATGCGGCTGGGCAACTTCTTCCTCGAGCGCGACAGGGCGTACGACAAGGCACGAGTCCATTTCGAGGCGATCGCGGCAGAGGACAATCGGGACGAGGACCAGCGGGCCGAGTCGACTCTGAAGATCGGCGTCTGCTTCTACCAGGCCCGCAACTTCGGCAAGTGCTTCGGTGTGATGCGGGACGTGATCGAGCACTTCCCGGTCAGCAAGCAGGTCAACCAGGCCTACTACTACATCGGGCTGGGCCACTTCCAACTCGGCCACTACAGCCGTGCGATCGCGGCCCTGGAAAAGGTCGGCACCAACATGTCCGGCGAAGACGACCAGGTGTCGAAGGTCGAGGCGGGGAAAAGGTTCTTCGTCCGCATCGATGACGCGGACCTCGCGGCCCTGGAACCGGGCAAGCCGGTCAAGGTCACCGTCACGGTCACCAGCGGTGACAGCGAAACCGTCGAGTGCTTCACCGTCGGACGCAACGTGAGGATCGCACTGGGCAGCATCCCCACCCGGCTGGGACGGCCCCAGAAGGGGAACGGACGGTTGGAGGTCAAGGGAGACGACACGGTCACGGTGACCTACACCGACTCGCACACCGCCGACAAGAAGACCGACCAACCCGTACTCAATACCGTCACCGTCGTCGGTGACGGAGTGGCCGCGATCACCGACGGGGCCTTCGAGGAGACTCTGCAGGGCGCCGTGCTCGGAAAGGCCATCAACTTGCAGATCTCAGACCCCGATCGCGACCTGACCGATGGCGCGGACTCGATCGTCGCGGTGGTCGAGGTCTACCGCAGGAAGACCGACGAGGAGATCGAATCCGAACTGCTCAAGAAGGCGACCGATGCCGATTCGGAAGTCACCAAGGCCCGCAAGAACGCCACCAGTAAGAACGCCGCCGATGTGGGCGATACCGACGCGGAGGATGAAGACGAGATCGATCGGTACAAGAAGATCGATGAGGTCAAGGTCACGCTCGTCGAGGCCAAGATTAAACTCAAGGTCAAGGCACTGGATGGGAAACTGCCCGATGTCCAGAAAGCCGGTGACGACCCGGCCGTGAAACCTGCCGCGAAACCTGCCGCGAAACCTGCTGAGAAACCTGCTGAGAAACCGGCCGCTGACAAGAAGGATGCTGCGAAGAAGGATGCCGGCAAGAAGGACGTCCCGAAACCGGCACCCGAGCCCCTCGTCGACAACTCGATTCATACCGGGGTGTTCCGCGCCACGGTCACGTTGGCCAAGGTCGAGGAGACTGTGGCCGGGGACGCGATCCTGCAGGCGATGCCCGGCGACAAGGTCCGGCTGGTCTATCTCGACGAACGCAACAGCAGCGATGGTGTCTACCAGGTGCAGTCCGAGGCCCGTTGCATCGAGGGCAACCTGGGGGGAGTCCGGGTCACTCGTGCGGTCATCTCGGACCTGGAACTCCGATTGCAGACCGAGTTGAAGACGGCCGGCGCGTTGACCAACATCGCCAGCCGGTACAAGGAGTTCGGGCTCAAGTCCAACGCCAATGACAAGTACATGCAGGCCCTGGCGGTCTGCGAGAAGGTCGCCCGTTCCGCTTCCAAGCTCGGCGGCAAGTTGCTCGAGGAGACCTACGTCCAGCTGTGGCAGATCTACTTCGAGATGGATCGGCTCGAGTTGGCTGCAGCGATGGCCCAGAGGCTGCAGCGGGAGTTCCCCAACAGCGGGTTTGTCGACGACGCCCTGCTGCAGTTGGCCGATGTCGCCCGCAAGAGGGGCAACCTGCAGCGGGCGATCGGAATCTACAACCGGTTGGTCAGCATGAAAACCAGCCAGCTGCGGGGCGAGGCCCAGTTCGGGATCGCCCAGTGCTACGAGCAGATGGCCACGGCATCCATGGGGACCGGGGCGGCCCAGCTGCGCGACCGGGCCTTCCAGGAATACAAGAAGGTCTTCGACCAGTTCCCCGACAGCGGCCGGGTGGGCGAGTCGGTCTCGAGAATGGCCAACTACTACTACCAGCAACGCGATTTCGCTCGAGCCATCGACACATTCGAAACCGTGCTCAGCGACTACCCCGACGCCAAGTTTCTCGATGTGATCCTGTTCAACTACGGCCGCTGCCTGTACCGCATGAACCGTCGCCCCGAGGCGGGACGCCGGTTCGACCAGTTGATCCAGGAATTCCCCGAGAGCCCCCTGGCGACAGATGCCAAGAAGATCTCCGATGCGCTCTCGCGGCTCAACCGGCCCAAGCCGACGCCGGCTCCCGCCGGGGGAGACACCAAGGGAGCGACCAAGGGAGCCGGCAGCTAGTCTGCGGCGACTGCTGAGTACTGACACGGAACTGCGAACTGACCCAACGAGCCCAACGGGCACGAATCACGATGAGGTGGGGACGATGACTGGTACACGGGTACACGTAAGACGCGCGCGGTGGACCAATCGGCTGGCGGGATGGGCTCGCGGGCACCTGGTAACATGGCCGCTGATCGTGGTCGCGGTGGGCCTGGTCGGGGTGGCAGGGGCACTGGTCGCCCAGGACGCCAAGCCGTCTGCCGAGCAGGCCGCGAAAGCCGCGAAAGCCGCGAAGGCCCGAGGCGAGATCGACGCCGTCAGCCTTCAGGCGACCCGGCTCGAAGGAGAACTCGGCAAGTTCAAGGACACCTCCAGCGAAGCCGCCGACGCGATGGTCAAGCTGGTCGACCTGTACCACCAGCACGGACGGTTGTTCGGCCTGATCCGGGTCGCCGGCCGGTTCGTCGCCTCGCACCCCAGCGACACGCGTCATCACGACGTGCTGCTGAAGCTGATCGACGGTCTCGACGCCGCCAGCCGCCACAGCGATTTCATCGGCTCGGCCCGCCAGTGGCTGGAACGCTATCCCAAGGACCCCACCGCCGCCGACGTGGAGATCCGTCTCGCCGCGGTGCTCGACCGCAAGACCGACCGCCGCGCCTCGGGAGCCGCTCACGAAGCGGTCTACCGCCGTAGCCCCGGCTCGGCACTGGGACGACGCCACGCCGTGACCGCCGTCACTCAATACGCAGCGGTCAACAACAAGGCGGTCTACACTCAGGCCGCGACTCTCGCCGAAGAACTCCTCGCCGCATTCCCCAAGGGGATCTCGGCCGAGGAATCCGGTTGGCAGGCGGTGGCCCAGTGGCGACGGGGCAACGAGTGGGCCAAGAGCAACACGGCGGCGACGAAGTTGCTGGCCAAGGGCCTGCCCGCCACGCCCTTCCGCAAACGGCAGCTGCACCTGATGATGGGTGAGAACTACGGCCGGCTGGGCCAGTGGGCCAACGCCACCGACAGCTACGCCAAGGCCCGTGCGCTGAGCGACAGCCAGGACGTGCACTACCTGGCCATCACCGCACTCTCGAACAACCAGGCCGCCAAGCCGGCCCAGATGGCAGCCGTCGTCAACGACTACCTCCGCAAGTACCCCGCTCGCCCCGACCGCTTCGACCGGCTCGGGTTGCTCGCCAACAAGTATGTCCAGGCCAAGGACCTGCCCAACGCCAACCGCATCTACGCTCAGCTGCTGCCCCTCTCGGCCCGCTCGCACGGGGCCGCCTCCGCATTCCTCCGCACGCGAGCCACCAAGCCGGACACGCCAGCCACGCCGGCCGATCATGCCGCCAGCGAAAAGGTGTTGCTGGATGCGATCAGCCGCAATCCCAGCCACCCCGACAAGGCCTACCTCGGCTACGTCCTCGCCTTCGAAGTGTACCGCGACCGCATGAAGCAGGTCGAAAAGACCCGCGCCACTCTGCGACAAATCGTCTCGAGTTGGCCGAGCAACGAGAGTTACTCGACCAACGCCGCCAGTTGGTTGTTCTCGAATGCGACTTCCGACGCGGAATTCAATGCCGAGGTCGTCCGCTACCTCGCCGCGCGGAAACGCGTGCCTGAACTGACCAGCTTCCGAGGTTTCCTGGCCGGGTGGATCGACTCGGCCCGCCGCAACAAGGACACCAAGAACCGGGCCGCATCGGCTCGCGCACTGCTGCGGACCGCCGATGCTGATCCGCTGCTGAAGGGCTGGGTCGCCGGCGAGCCGGCCAACCGCATGGGGGACGCCGCGCGGGAATCGATGATCGCAGGACCCCTCTTCAAACAGCTCTCCACCAAATCGGTTCGCAACCTGCTCTCGCGCCACGCCTACTACCTCAGACACCAGGCCC
>CAUZEQ010000068.1:0-18071 GCA_963578885.1 Planctomycetota bacterium | reverse complement strand
CGAAACCCGTTGGGCGACTTGGCGACGACGACATCGTAATCGGTCGGCTCGAGTCCGTGGGCGGTAAAGACGGCCCGACCGACCACGTAAACGCTGCGGGTGGTCACCAGCGCGTCGACGTGTCCCCCGGGGGCCTCGATCCGCAGCACCGCGGTGTCGCCCCCGGTCTCGGGTTTTCCCGACTCGTAGGTGAAGTGACCGTCGTGGGTGCTGATGACGGTCACCGAGACGTCAAGCGGGACGAAGCGGCCCGGGTCGCGGGTGCCGCCCAGCTGCAGCTCCAGGTTTGCTCCAGCACCGGCCGTGCAGGCTGCCCGTGCCGCGGGTGCGTCGACCACGCTCAGGAGTGCCGTGCCGACAAAGCGGGTCGTGGCCTGCGGCGAGCGGCCCAGCAGGCCCGCGAGGATGGCGTTGCTGTCGCCCGAGGCGCCGCTGGCGGTGGCGTCGGCGGCGTCGGAGAAGACCGCAAGACCCTCGGTGTCGTTGGCAATCTGGATGGATTCTTCGAGCGAGACGAGTTCGGCTTCGAGCCGATCGCGGCGATCCCACATGAAGCGAGCCACGCGTGAGGCAACGTCCCGGGCCGTGTCCGGGTCGTTGTCGGTGGTGACTTCGACCCAGGACCTGAGCCCGGGGACATCCGTAAAGGGGTTGCCGATCAGGACTCCCGCAGCGAGTCCCAACTCGGAGTCCTCGAGGTCCTGGCACATCCGGATCGCGTCTCCGAAGAGACCCGTCTCGGTCAACAGCTCGTCGCCTCGAACCAGCATCGGCAGCGGCACCCGGCAGTTGGTGGGTCGGGCTCCGGAGGTGAGGAGTTTCAGCAGCGTGCTCGCGGCGCGTCGGCCGGTCGTGTACTGATCGACGTGGGGGTAGGTGTGGAAGGGGACAAACACCGGAGCGTGCTGTTGCATGAGGGGGGTGAAGATGCCGTGCAGATCGAGCGAGACAACCAGCGGCAGTTCATCGCCGAGGACCTCGCGAGCCCGCTGGAGCACTCGACCCTCGGGGTCCCCCTCCTCTTCTCCGGCCATCGCTCCATGCAGGGAGAAGTAGGCGCCGTCGAGATCGCCGGACCCGGCCACGGCCCGGGTGAATTCCTCGATCAGGCGATCCAGGTCCCCGTCGTGGATCGGACCTCCCGAAACCGCCCAGGCGGCCATCCCCCCGACAGCTTCGACCTCGACATTCGCCTCGACGAACACGTCGAGTGCTCCGGCGATCTCGGTATCGGTACCGCGTCGTGCCTCGAGCAGCTGCTCACCGTGTGCCTGGTGAAAGTCGTCGTAGCGAGTCAGCGTGGGGTTGAACGACGAGGTTTCCTGCTTGAGTTCCGCGATGAGGATCCGCAGTGGCATCGGCGGTGACCTGTTTGGGCCTGGTGAGCCGTGACGGGTCATTGTATCGCCGAGCGGCGTTGCTGGCCCGCCTGAGGCGGGTCGAATGGGGACGGGCGCGCTCCACGCTTCGCCGCAGGCAAATCCTGAGGCGGGCCTGTCCCGGCACATCGATCTGTTCAACGTGCAGCAGGAGGGCTACGTCTTTTCGCGGCTCTGTGCACGGCGGATCCGTTGCAGCCAGCGAACGGCCTCGGTCACCAGCGGGTCTCGCCGTCCGCTGCGATCGACTCGACCCCTGAGCACTTCGGTCATCTTCTGTTGGGCACCGTCGTAGTCCTGCTGGAGGTGCAGGATCTGGCCTTCATAGTAAGTCACCAGCAGTTCGTCACCGATTTCGCCTCGGTAGCGATTGAGCTGTTGTTCGGCCAGGCCGATGGCTCCGGCCTGCAGGGGCAAGGTGATGGCGGCCTGGATCAGCGGCCAGCGGTCGCTGTCGGCCTTGCGGGCCATGGTCTTCGACTCCAGCGCGGTGGCCAGCACCTGGCAGGCGGAGGTCAACTTGTGGTTGGCGGCGAGGTAGCGGGCGTGGTGAGCGATCAGGGCGATGTGGCCGGGAAAGCGTTTGCGGAGGTTTCGGAATGCCGAGTCGTGGGGCCGGCTGCTCTCGGAAGTGGCCAGCGAAGCGGCATACAGTTCTGCTCCGGCGGGGTCGTTGACGTCGCGGAGGTGCATCCGGTGGGCACGTCGGGTCGCCTCGTCCCGGTCACTGGTGACCATCATCAGCCGGATCTCACGTCGTTCGAGTCGGGCATCGGCCGGTTCCTGTTGCCGCATCAGGCGAACCAGCCTGAGAGCAGATGTGGCCTGGCCGTACTCGACGGCGAAATCGAGCAGTTCGGGGTGGAATTCGGGGATCTCGGCGACCAGTGCGAGCGCGTTGGCCAGCGCGGTGTCTGCCCGTCGACGGTGGGCTGCTGCCGCTTCGTGTTTGTTCTCAGCGGCCAGCCGCACGGCCCGGGCCTCGTAGGCGTAAACACAGGCGAGCCGCACGACCGGGTCGGCGGGGTGTTCGAGTTCCAGTTCGATGAGCTTCTCGGCGGCCGAGAGGTCTCGAGCGAAGAGCCGAAGTTTGAGTCGGCAGGCACGGATCCTGGGCTGGTCGGACATCTCGAGAGCCGCATCGAACTCCTCATTGGCGGCAGCGAGTTTGTCGAGTTGCATCAGGGCGACACCCCTGAGGTAGTGGATGTCGGCCGAGGGGGTGAGTCCGACGAGTGAGTCCAGAGCGAGTTGTGGGTCGTCGTGCTGGAGATGGTGTCGAGCCAGCGCGACCGCTGGGGGCGGGTCCTGGCTGCCGCAGCCGGCCAGGAGCCCGAGGATGACCGAGACGCACATTCGCCGCAGGCGGTTTGGCATTCAGAAGCCTCCCCCGGTGACTTCCTTGCCTTCGATCGTCGAGAGGGCTTCGTAGATCCGCTGGTCGATCGACTCGTTGAGAAAACGGACGGCTCCATCACCGAGCAGGAAGTGGGAGCCTCCGATGTGTTCGGACTGGAACGAGAACAGGGGACGTTCATCGGTGGCGGACCCCAGTCGTTTGGGGAGCGGGTTCATCGGGAACGGCGTACCGACGTCACCGGTGTCATCCGGGCAGGCGGGCAATCGCACGTCGGCGGTGACGGCGTAGGGGCCTGCGACCCAGTACGAGTTGGAGACGCCGATTCCTCCGGTGGGAGCAAAGTAGGACACGGCGGCCATCGCCCAGGGGAATTCGACCGGCAGGTCGGGCGTTTGTCCGGAGGGTCCTCGGTAGGTCAACCGGCTGCCGGCCTTCTCACCGATGAACAGCGTTTGAGACGAACCGTCGCGAACGTCGGCAATGCGACAGCGGCTGTTGTAGCCGAAGGCTCCGCGGCTGCGGGCTGGCCACTGCGACCAGAAGTGCAAGAGGCCGCGTGGGCAGCCGGCCGCAGCGGTGCTGGGCAGAGCGCTGATGCGGTCGGCTCCGTGGCTGAAGGCGTAGTCGGTTGGCGATCCGCCCATCCAGTGCAGGCTGCTGCCCGTCGAACCATCTCCTCCGATCGCCGTCCCGTTGCGAGTCACCGACGGGCAGATCAACAACGGGATCGGGGTCTGGTTGAGTGACCACATGCTGTGATCCGAGGGATCCCGCAGGCTGGAGATCCATGTCTTGTCAAAGTCGAACAGGTCGTGCAGCGGGGCTTGGTCGATGTAGGGCAACAGCAGGTGGTAGCCGGTCCAGTGGCTGCGGTACTGCAGTCCGCCTCCGGCGACCGGTGCGGGCGGTTCGCCGTCTGCCTGGCGAACGAAGCTGGGGGGGAAGAGGGCATGGACAGAGTGGTAGTTGTGCAGGGCCAGCCCGAGTTGTTTGAGTTGGCTGCGGCACTGCAGGGCCCGGGCTCGGCTGCGGGCCTGCTGCACCGCGGGCAGCAGCAACGCCACCAGGATCGCGGAGACCGCGATCACCACCAGCAACTCGACCAGCGTGAACGCCGGTCGTCGACGCCTGACCATGGGCATGGACTCGAAGGGAACAGCGGTGAGAGACTGCCGGGACGGGGGCATCCCGCCTAATCTGCTCGTGGAATTGTACGTCACGATTAGCGAAGAGGCAGTGAGTGTTTTTGTTGTGGGGATCGCGAAAGAGGCGTAAGGCGGGCGAGCCACGCTGTGGATACCGCCGCTGGGGCGGCGATACAGTGCCGGTCGTAGCGGAGCGTGTCCCTGTGCCTCGTTCCCAGAAGAACCCCAACGGGGTTCCATTCCATAGCCCACTCAACACCTGAAGCCCGGCTCGAAATGAACACGAATCCAACCGGCGGTTAGAGCGAGACGGATTCGAACGAGATCATGTCGTCGTAGGTATTGCGCGCAAAGAAGGCGTCGACCTACAGGTGGGGGCCCAGGCCCTGGACCCGCCCCACCGCCTTGGCCATGTCCTCGTGCTGCTGAGACTCCAGTTGCAGCGGTGAGATGTTCAGCCGCTGGGTGTAGAAGGCACAGTCCTGGTGTGCGATCAGGACCACCCGTTCCAGGCGATGAACTTCGATCAGGAAGCGAAGTTGTGCACAGACACCCTCCTCTTCGCGATACAGCGCAAAGTGTCGTGCCAGGCATGTGGCTCCGCCGGGCACCGCCAGGCGGTCGTAGCGGGGCAACTGCAGCGAGATCTTCATCAGGTCGTCGAACTGATCGCCGAAGCGTCCATCGCTGCAATAGACGGCTGCAGCCCGGATCCGCCCACCGTCAAACGGTTCGCTGCTCTTGAAGACACGAGCGGTTGGGTCGTTCATCGATTTCCAGGCTGTGGGGAGGTGGGGTCCAGGGTGGGGCACGGGCCATCAGGCGACGAGACCGTGTTGTGTGAGGAGTTGCTTGTCCTGGAGGATGGTGGTGGTGGGTCCATCGGCGCACAGTCGGCCGTCGTCGAGGACCAGGATCCGGTCGGCCAATTCACGCACGGCATCCAGGTCGTGCGTAGCCAGCAGCAGCGTGCCGGTGAACAGGGCCAGGATGTCGGCCAGCCGCCGGCAGCCTCGCGGATCCAGATTCGCGAAGGGTTCATCCAGTGCCAGGCATCCCGGCTGGCAGGCGAGCACTCCGGCCAGGCAGGCCCGCTTGCGTTCTCCCAGTGACAGCCGGACCGTATCACGGTCGGCAAAGTCTTCGAGTCCCACCTCTTGCAGCGCCCGCTCGACCCGGGCCTGCACTTCCCCTGCGTCGAGTCCGAGGTTGAGCGGGCCGAAGGCGACGTCTCTGCCGACGGTGGAGCCGAAGAGCTGATCTTCGGGGTTCTGAAACAGCAGGCCGACTCGCCGCCGGATCTGGTTGGCGTTCTGGGCGGTTGCCGGGAGGCCGTCGATGAGTACAGCGGCGGAGTCGGCATCGGAACCGGACGGGGGCGGATCGGGAAGCAGTGCGTTGAGGTGCAGGAGCAGTGTCGATTTGCCGGCCCCGCTGGGTCCCAACAAAGCGATGCGTTCACCGGGTGAGACCGAGAATGAGACGTCGTGCAGGACGTTGCTGCCATCGCCGTAGGCAAAGGTCAGCTGTCGGATTTCGATGGCGAGGGCGGTAGTCATCGCTTGGGGACGCTCGGACCAGGAGAGTGCTGCTGGGGGCGAGGGATTGAGGTCAGCTGCGAAGATCAGGGCCACGGCCGGATGTGTCCGTCCCAGCCTCGGGCCAGCATCGCTCGGTGGATGCGCTGTCCGCGATCGAGAGACCGGATCACAAGCATTCCGACCATGCCGATTCCCGCCAGCCACTGCGTGATCCGGTTCGGGCGTCCCAGGCAACGTGCTTTGCGCGCGATCCTCAGTCGCCCGGTTTCCTCCCACAACACGAAGAGGTAGCGATACATCATCGCCAGGCTGGCGACGACCACCGCAGGCAGTCGCAGCGCGTAGAGTGTCGAGATCAGGCTGTCGAAGGGCAGGACACGGATCAGCCACAAACCGGCCAGGAATGACACGGCACCCCGGATGATCACCGTGGCGGCAAGCTGCATCCAGGAGGCGGTGAATCCCTGCGAGAGGGGGATCGAGATCGCCACCAGAGTGATCACCGGCAGAAACAGGGCCAGTCGTCGGGCGAGGGTCCGCAGAGTGAGGCCGGCGATGGCCAGGGCTGCGAGTGTCACCGCCAGCAGGGCGCCGGCTGCGGGCCACGACTCCCACGACAGTGAGCAGGCCAGCAGCACGACGCCCAGGCTGGCCATGAGCTTCAGCAACGCAGCGGCCGAGACGACTCGAGGAGGCGGCGGAAGAGGATCAACCACGGGAAGCTCCCGCGGCCGAGTCGGAGGTTCGATCCAGTGGGCGACCCAGCACCAGCGCGATACCAAACACGACCAGCGTGCCAATCAGCCCTGAAAGCACGACGCTCCAGCTCTCCCATCCCTCGTCACCGAGCACCTGGTCGTAGCCGCCAAAGAGCGACAGGCCGGCGGACTGTGGTGCCGGCAATTCGCTTTGCTGCACGGCGGCTTCGAGTCCGTCGGGTGCCGAGGAGGCCAGCGGTGAGAGCAGCAGTACCACGAGCAGTGCCGTGGCGAGTCCGGCGACGAGCGTACGCCGCCACGGTCGGCCGCTGGAGGCTGGCGGGTTGTAGAGCAGTTCGGGACGGCGGGTCGCTACGAAGCGAATCACCCCGCCGGAGATCAGGCTCTCGCCGATCCCGATCAACGCGTGAAAGAGCATCATCAGCGCCAGGAATCTTCCCAGCTGGAAGTCGGGATTGGCGGCGTGAGAGATGGCGAATTCGACCGAGCAGAGGACCGCGGCGGCCATCACCGTGAACCAGCTGGCCACCACGACACCGATCACCCGTCCGCGGACCGTGTCGCCTGTCAGCCGAGCGACTGCCGACTGGATGGCGTATCCGCCCAGGCATCCGATTACGGCCATGTGCAGCACGTTGGGGCCCAGCGCCAGCAGACCTCCGTCATTGAACAGGAACTTCTGCACAAACAGAACCAGGGTCAGCGCCAGGCAACCGGCCCAGGGGCCCAGCAGGCGTGCCGCGAGGACCGCGCCGACCAGGTGGCCCGACGTGCCCGCGGCGACCGGGAAGTTCACCATCTGGCCGGCAAACACCAGCGCCGCGACCATCCCGGTCATCGGAACCGTGCGGTCGGCCAGCGAGTCCTTGAGGCGATGGACGCTGTAGCCGACGGCGACCAGCGAGATTCCCCCGGTGACGAGGCAGACAGGTGTGTCGAGCAGGCCGTCGGGGATGTGCATCGGGACCGCAGGCGGTGGGTGGGGGGGCGGGGCGGTGCTGGGAGAGATATGTGAGAGAGTGGCGAGTCGCCGGAAATGCTCGAGGTCGATAGAATTCCCAATCTAGTTCGCCAACCAGCCCATTGCAATCTGCCGCGATTACGTGGCGGGGTATCCGGATGACTCGACCGCTGTCGGATTGGGAACGCTGGGTGGGGCTGAGGTCGTCGGAGGAGCTGTTGCTGGCCGTCCAGGCGGATTCCGGAGCGGAGCTGGGCCTGCAGGATCGGCTGCGCAGGCGGTTCGATGCGGACCTGGTGCGGACGGGACTTCAACTGCGAGACGCGCGGGACCGGGCCGGGGCCCGCTTCAGCCGAGGCGAGGAGATGTGGTTCGATCGGATCGGTCTCGAGCAGGCCACCGGCGAGGCGGTTGCGAGGCACAAGGCGAAGCGGTTCACGGGGCCGACGTGGGATTTGTGCTGCGGGATCGGCGGCGATGCGTTGGCACTGGGCGCGGATTGCGACGTCGTGGCCGTCGACAGTGATCCGGCCCGTGCCTTGTGTTGCCGTTGGAACACCGAACTCTATGGAGTGGGCGGTCGCGTGGGAGTCGTGGCGGGTGACGTCAGGCGGCTGGGCCCCTTGGCGGGTCTGGTGCACATCGATCCGGATCAGCGTGCCGATGGACGGAAGCGTTCGCACCGGATCGAGGATGCCGAGCCGGGTCGTGAATTCCTCGAGCAGCTGGTATCCGGGCAGAACGGGTCATCCGTCGGGGGTGCCATCAAGCTGAGTCCCGCTGCAAATTTCCTCGGCAAGTTTTCCGGCTGCGAGATCGAACTGGTCAGCGTGCGGCGGGAATGCAAGCAGGCGGTGATCTGGTTTGGAGACCTTGCGGGCCCGCCCCCGGCCGGGCAGCCGCAGTTGTTTCGGGCGACCTCGTTGCCCACCGGTGAGACCCTGGTCGGGCACCCTCTCTCGGCAGAGTTTCGGTTGGAGGACCCGGGCGAGTACCTGCTGGATCCCGACCCGGCGGTGGTGCGATCGGGGCTGGTCGATCGACTGGCGGAAGTTTGCGGAGGCTGGAGGCTGGACGACCGCGAGGAGTACCTCTCGGCCGATACGCCGTCGCAGACCCCACTGGCGCAGTGTTTTCGGATCGAGGCGGTGACGGCGAACAAGCCTCGAGCAATCCGCGACGCGGCGCGGGCGGCGGGGTTTGGGCCACTGGAGATCAAGTGCCGCCACGTGGGGGTGGATGCCGAGGTCCTGCGGCGGAAGTTGAAGCTGGACGGAGACCGACCCGGCGTGGTCGTGGTGGCCCGCATCCAGGGACGCACGCGCGCGGTGATCGCTCACCGCGTGATCACCTGAACCGCCTGAGCCCCGCCTGAACCGGCGTGTGTGTCGGTGTGGACCGAGCGACGCGGTTCGAGGGGCCTGGTTGGTGTCTAGTTGGCATCCGGCCGTGGCTCGGTGAAGGCGAACTGCAGGCTGGGAACCGGGATCAGTTGCGTCGGCGTGCTGCCTCGCTGCGAGCGAAACGGGATGGCGTAGGCCTGGACACGTCCGGAGGAGAGTTCGGCGACGTAGATGTAGCTGGGAGCATACGAGGCAGTTCCTCGTCCGGTCGCCTGGGCCAGACCGCTGACGATCGAGTATCGCGCCGGCTTGTTGGGGTCGACGCCGAAGTCCCGGGCCACCGGTCTGGAATAGACCCACATGAATTGCCTGGCGGTGCGATCGAGTGCGAAGCCGCGGAGTTGACCGGTGAAGAAATCGAGCACGAACACCGCTTCGCTGGCAGGTCCGGTCATCGCGGTGGTCATGGCGAACTTGTCGTTGCGGTCGCTGGTGAAGGCGACGGCATGCTGGCTGGGCCAGGCCCAGGCCAGGCCGCCCCCGATTCCCACACCCAGGATCAGCCAGGCCACACGGGATCCCAACGGCTTGAGCAGGCGATGCGGCATGGTCAACTCTCCTTTGGCACATCTCGAGGGACACCACGCCAGCAGCGGATCGCAGCGTGTGGCGCGAGTCTACCCGGTTTGATCAGACCCGGCCAGATCAGCTTGCCTGCGGAGGCCCGGGCCGTTCGTTGTAATCGCGGGGATCGAGTTGTAATCTTTGGTCGATCAGTAGAACGCTCGGCGAGTCGCGAGCACGGCCGGGCAGCGTCCAACCGGAGTGTCAGGTGATGGAGACGACCAACGGGGCCCTGGGCCGCAAGTTGAGAATGGGGCTGGTGGGTGGCGGCCAGGGTGCATTCATCGGCCGGGTCCACGCCACCGCCGCGGTACTCGACAATAGAGCCGCCCTGGTCGCCGGGGCACTCTCGTCGGATCCCGAACGCGCTCGAGCGTCGGCTCCGGCGTACGACATCGCCCCCGATCGGGCCTACGGGTCCTATGCCGAGTTGGTCGAGGGAGAGTCGGCACGCGAACCCGGCGACCGGGTCGACTTCATCAGTATCGCCACCCCAAACCACACTCATTTCGACATCGCCCGCATGGCGCTCGAGGCCGGTTTCAACGTGATCTGCGACAAGCCGATGACGTTTGACAGCGAACAAGCCGAGGCATTGTGTGCGGCGGTTGAGGCGTCCGGGGCGGTGTTCGCCGTGACCCACAACTACACCGGCTACCCGATGGTTCGGCAGGCTCGGGAGATGATCGCATCGGGGGAATTGGGTGAGATCCAGGCGGTGCGGTCGCAGTACCTGCAGGGTTGGTTGAGGACCCGGATCGAGCTGGAGGGTCAAAAGCAGTCGGCCTGGCGGACCGACCCCGCTCAGTCGGGAGCCGCCGGTGCCTTCGGCGACATCGGCACTCACGCCTTCAACCTGGCCCGTTACATGACCGGCCTGTTGCCCGAGTCGGTCCGCGCCAATCTCGAGAAGTTCGAAGAGGGCCGGCTGCTGGACGATTACGGCCACGCGGTGATCCGCTTCCAGGGTGGCGGAGTGGGCACAGTGACCGGCAGCCAGGTGTCTCACGGACGCGAGAACGACCTGCGGATCGAGATCGACGGAACCAAGGGGGCGTTGTCGTGGTCGCAGGAGGAGCCCAACAAGATGATGGTCCGTCGCAACGGGGAGCCTCATCAGCTGTACACCCGTGACCCGAACGCTCCGTTCATGAACGAGCCGGGAGCCGCGGCCTGCCGGTTGCCCTCGGGGCATCCGGAGGCGTTTCTCGAGGCCTTCGCCAACGTGTACCGCTCGGCATACGATGCCATGATCAGCCGACTCAGTGGCGAGCCGTTTGAGACTCGGGACACCATCTATCCCAACGTCTACGACGGAGCCGAGGGAATGTTTTTCATCCAGCAGTGCGTGGCCAGTAGCGCCCAGGGGGGCGAACTGGTGAGCCTGGCCTACGACGGGGCACGACGGTAGTCGTTGCGGGAGAGCTTTGCGATGCGTTGGCCGCTGCATTACCAGATCCTGGCGGCGACGCTGCTGGGGGCGGGTCTCGGGCTGGCGTTCAATCCCGGTTCCTCGCAGTTGGCAGATGTGCGCTACCAGCCGGGGGCGGCTGGTGGCTTGGTCGAGGTGGACCCCGGCGAGCCGCCGGTGCGGTTGCTCGACGTGGCCGTCGGCGCCGACGCGAATCTCAAGGGGGCCAGCACCGGAGCGGTTACCGGGAGGTCGGTGCGGTTCCGTTTCGAATCCGACGGTGTGCACGCCGTCTATTCGAGGACGTACCAGGTCGAGGACCGCAGTATCCCGATGATCTCGCGGCTGGAGCTGGGGACTCCGGCGGAGTTGAAGAAGAGTCACGCGTGGCTGGAGTCCTCGTTGGTGACTTATAGCGACAGCATCGGCCGCTGGCTGGATGACATCGCTCGCTGGATCGGCGACCTGTTCCTGCGTCTGCTGAAGATGGTCACCGTGCCGCTGATCGCCACCTCGCTGGTCTCGGCGGTCGCCGGGCTGGGTGGCCGAGGCCGGCTGGGTGGTCTGTTTGGCGGGACGCTGCTGTATTACCTGGTCACCAGCCTGCTGGCGATCACCACAGGACTGTTGCTGGTCAACCTGATTGCTCCGGGCGTGGGTGCCGAGCTGCCGGGTGCCTCGCGAGAAGTGGTTGGGGGCGAGGGGGAGTCGTTGCCGGGGATCTTCAACGGGCTGGTTGAGAAGCTGGTGCCGACCAATCCCCTGGGAGCTCTGGCCAACAGCGAGTTCCTCTCGATCATCTCCTTCAGCATTCTCTTCGGCATCTTCCTCGGCCGCGTGCGTGGTGCGGTAACAGAGACCCTGATCAGGTGTGTCGACGCGGCCTTCGAAGTGATGATGGCGTTGACGCAGTGGGTGATCCGCCTGGCCCCGATCGGAGTCGCCGCCTTCATGCTCTCGGCCACCGTTTCGCAGGGAGCGGAGGTGTTCGTGACGCTGGGCTGGTACATGCTGACGGTGTTTCTGGCGCTGGCGGTGCACGCGTGCATCGTGCTGCCGCTGATCCTGAAGTTCGTCGCGCGACGTGATCCGTGGGAGTACGCTCGGGCACTCTCGCCGGCCTTGCTGACCGCCTTCTCGACCGCGTCCTCCAACGGCACGCTGCCGCTGACGATGTCGTCGGTCGAGGAACGGGCGGGTGTTCCGCGGCGGGTGGGGGCCTTCGTGTTGCCGTTGGGAGCCACGATCAACATGGATGGCACGGCGTTGTACGAAGTGGTAGCCGTGCTGTTCATCGCACAGGCCACGCCGGGCTTCGAGCTGGGGTTCGCCGACCAGCTACTGGTTGCGGTCACGGCGTTGCTGGCCAGCGTCGGGGCGGCCGGCATACCGCATGCCGGCCTGGTGATGATGGCGATCGTGTTGCACGCGGTCAATTTGCCCATGGAAGCCCAGGGCCTGATCCTGGCCGTCGACCGGGTGCTGGACATGTGCCGCACGTCGGTCAATGTCTGGAGTGATTCCTGCGGCTGTGCAGTGGTGGCCCGTTTCGGGGGCGGTGAGGCCAGCGAGGACGCTTGAAGGGTCCAATCGTCGCGTCCCCCACATCCGGCATAAGCCTCAGCCTGCGGCCGGAACTGCTTTGGGGCGGGCGGCGCAGCCGATCAAGATCACAGCGTAGCCGGTGTGTATGCCGGTTGAGGGACCGCCGTACGCAAAGGGAGAGACGGACGGTCCTGTTTGGAGAATCACGATGTTTGCGGCGGACGAATCATCCGCCGGCCCGGTTGCGGAGTACCGCGAGCGGGTTGTGCGGTTGTGTGAAAAGTTCACCCGGGCCACCGGTTGGACCGTCCGCTTCGTGGGAGATGGCCACGAGGTGAGCGGTGAGGGTGCGCACAGCGGGCAGGTGGCTACGTGCAATCCGCGACTGGGGACCGTCGAGTTGTTGCTGCCTGCGGGAGTCGACGCCGACTCGCGACAGCGAGCCCAGTCGGCGACCGGTCTGCTGGTGGAGATGATCGAGCAGCTGGGTGCTTCGTGGAGAGACACCAGCCAGCGTGATTCGGAGGTGAAACGCCTGGTCGAGATCGGCGAAACCGTATCCACGGCCAGCGACGGTGCCGAGGTGGTCCCGGTGCTGCTGAGAGCCGCCGTCGAATTGACGCATACGCAATTGGCCAGCTTTCACCTGCTGGACTCCGACACCAGGACACTCAAGCTGCGTGGACAGGCAACCTGCGAAAACGGTGAGAGCCTCGACACGGAACTCACGCGACGAGTCGACGAATCGGTGGTCGACCTGAGGGCTCTGGTCGAGGGGCCGATCCTGGTCGAGACCGAGCAGGCCTGGTTGCCGTCGGACACGGCTGCGGCGCTGTGCGTTCCGGTACTCGGAGCCGATGGGCCGCTGGGTACGATCTGGGTCAGCACCCGCCGGCATGGAGGCGTCGGCGCCGATCAGGTCAGCCTGCTTCAGGCGTTGGCTACCCAACTCGCCGGGCTGCTCGACCGCATGGCGACCCGCGACGAGCAGGCGATTCGAGAGCGAGTGATGAGTGAACTCGAGGGGCTCTCGGAAGCTCACTCGGGCGAACAGCTGGGCATCCTGCCTCCGGAAACAGGTTTCGAAGTGGTCGGTCGCTGTCACAGCAAGTGCGAGGTGGGCGGCGATTTGTGCGAGTTGGTGCCGCTGGAGGAGGGCCGGACACTGGTGGCCGTGGGGGACGCGTGCGGGCACAGCGTCCAGGCAGCCTTCGTGATGACCGCGGTTCGCAGCGCCATGAGTGCGGTGCTCGATGATCGCGACGCGGCCAGCGTGTCACCGACCGAGGTGGTCCGCCGCCTGAACCGGGCCCTGTGCCGGGTCACCGTGGGGCACCAGTTCATGAGCTGCCTGGTCGGAGTGATCGACTCAAATCGGATGAGCTTCGTCTACACCAACGCCGGGCACCCCGTCCCGATCCTGTACCGGGATGGGGACTGCCAGTCGCTCGAATCGCATGGCATGCCGTTGGGGATCATTCCCGATGCCGAGTACACATCCGACGAAGTCACACTGCGTGCAGAGGACGTGCTGGTACTGTTTTCCGACGGTGTGCTCGAGACGATGAACAGTCGTCAGGAGCTGTTTCGGCCCGAGGGTGTGATCCAGACGATCGAGCAGGGTGTTGCGGGCGAGCCGATCGCCGAGTTGATGGACCGGATCTGGGACGCCAGCCAGCAGCATGGGGACGGCGGGACCGAGGATGACAAGACGCTGCTGGTGCTGCGGATGGAGCAGCGTCCGGTCGCCCGGCCGCCTCACCACAGCCGGTCCGATCGATCGTCGAAGGGCGACGCGGCCCACTCGACGATCAGTTCTCACTGTAGTTGACCCGGCCCAGGGCGTCTCGGCCGAGCGGGTCATCGAGGAAGCGAACGCGGCAGCCTTCGCAGAGATCAAACCGCATTCTCTGCGAGCCCGTCTCCCGAGGCGCCTCGACCTGCCCACTCTCGATCAGAGCCACCTCCTCGGTGACCAGCTCAAGTTGATCCGAGTCGAAGTCGGCCTCGTGCAACTCATCAGGATCGAAGGCGGCAAAGACCTCGACCTTGACGACGAAATGTTCGTCGTGGATTGAGTCTCCGCAGAGATCACACGAGAAGTGACGCATGGAGCGTTGCCGAGCGGCGTGATGGGTACGACCTGATTATATCCGCGACGACTCCGGAGGGGAAAGCCAGCGGCCGGGGTTTTCAATCAGACACGGGACGGGGCCGGGCTGATCACTTGCCGGGCAAGCGGACGATGCCGTCCCAATCGGGAGGTGCGACGCGGTTGTGTTGAGTGATCAGCATGGTCAGGAAGTCCTGGGCTCGGTCCGAGGCGGGCATCGCGTGCAGGCAGCGGTAGGCGGCTTCCCAGTCACCCTTAATGAAGTGATCGACTCCCTGCTCGAATCGCTCGATATGCTCATCGGTCAGTTCGGGCCACTCGTCCTGCGGCGGCAGCAGTTCGCTGATGGTGTGGGGAGTTTCGAGGCCATAGGGCAGGACGCGGGCGAGTCGTCTGACCCGTGCCTCGTCGGTTCCCAGCGAGTCCCGCGTGCGGTCGGCGGTGGCCTGGTCCATCAGGATCGGCACGTGGAGTTGCCGTGTGAGGCTTTCGAGTCGGCTGGCGAGGTTGACGACGGGACCGAAGACGGTGACCTTGACCTGCTCGGCGGTGCCGATCTTGCCGGCCACGGCGCGTCCGTGTGCGAGACCGATGCCGAGCGAGAATTCTGCGAGTGGGTGGTCGGGGTCTCCGGCAGCCTTCTGCAGTTCGCTGCGGATGCCCAGTGCCGCACGGCAGGCGTCCTGCGTGGCGGTTGCGTCCGGGAAGGGCCAGCCCCAGAAACCCAGTGCCGCGTCGCCCTGGAAGTCGCCGGTGACGCCGCCGTAGCGGTGGATCTGGGTGGTGATCACACCCAGGATGCGGCTGACCCGGTCCAGCAGCGCGATCAGGTCGTCCGAGGAGGTCTCGGCATGCCGCGAAAAGTCACGCAGGTCACAGAACATGACCGTCACGTCGCATTCACGAGGTTCCAGCAGCGAGGTGTCGGGATCATCACCCAGTGCGGCCAGCACCGGCGGAGCGAAGAACTGGCGGAAGCTGGAGCGTTGCCGTTCGAGCCGATTGACCCGCCGGATGGCTCCCACCACGGCGGCAATCAACTCGGTGTACTTCACATCCGATTCGAGTATGGGCCGGCCGCTTTGGGCAGAGGCACCCGGTGCCCGACCGGCGACATAGATCGCTCGACGTTCTCCGGGCACGTCACGGATCGGCGTGCAGTAGGCCCAGTTGAATTCTCCGACGACGGTGTACTGGGATTCGGCCTGCTCGGCGTCCCAGGTGTGCAGGATGCTGTGAGCCGAGTCGCCCATTGCGTCGCGGACCAGCCGGCTGCTGGGTCGGACCGGTCCGGCGGTCTCCTGTCGACGGTCCCAGTGGAGCACCGAGATCGCTGGGGTATCGGTGTCATTGGGCGTCAATTCGACAATCGCGACTGCGTCGGCGTGAGTGACCCCGGCGAGCAGCAGGCCGGCGAGTCGATGGTGCAGGTCGTCGTCGGAGCGCGCGCCCCAGATCAATTCGGGCAGCCGCGTGAGCACTTCCAGTCGCTTGCCGGGGTCTCGGAAGGGGACCGCTTTGAGTTGTCCGGGCTCGAAGCGAACCGCCTCGATGCCCTCGGGGTGATCCGAGGCCGAGTGCGAATCGGTGCCGTGTCCCAGATGAAAGCTGGTCTGGCCGACGACGAAGAAGTCGCCGGAGGCGAGATCAGAACTGGTGACCGGCTCGCCGGCGACGAAAACCGGGTTCGGGGTGCCCTCGGCGATTTCCAGACGGACTTTGTCGCTGTCGTCGGCCAGCAGCGTGAGGTGGAGCTGCGAGAGATGAGGTTCCCAGGGGATTGCCAGTCCCGCCTGAGTGCCGCGTCCGATTTCCAGCGGGCGGCCGGGCTGGAGCCTGACGGTGCAGCGTTGTTCGGGTGTGGTTCCGATGGCGATCAGTTCAAGCATCGCGCTCCTCCGAGAAGGTGTCGGAGGTACGGGAGGTGGGCAGCGAAGAGGCCACCGATCCGGGCCGAGCGCCTCGGGCACCCAGTCGCGTTCGCCTGAGGCTGACGAAGACCACTCCCCAGATCAGCATCAGCAACAAGCCACTGGCGGTCAGGGCTGCCTGCCAGGTCTTCAGCACATTTTGTCTCATGGCCTCGATCGGTTGCAGGGCCCGGTCGCGGCGTTCCTGGACAACTGCGTACCAGCCGGACTGACCGACGGGACTGACCGCAGCCAGCCAACGGCCTTCGAAGTCGGGCGAGTGTTTTCCGACGGGATCGATGTAGTTGTCGAGTCGGATGGTGGCCAGGGAGCCATCGTCGAGGGGGGGCAGTGCGGTGCGGAGCTCGGGATCGAGTTCCACGATGGGTCCACCTTTGACGTGATCCTGCAGCCAGGGGTGGTCCAGCAGTCGGCCATTCCGCGAGTCGAGGATGGCGATGGTGCGGGCGACACTGGTGGTGGCATCCGAGTCGAGGCTGGGCTTGTACTCGGCATAGGGGGCCGAGAGTACGCTGCCCAGTTCACGGGTCCCGGCCAGGATCGCGATCACCCGGCCACTTGCATCCCGGATGGGTACCGAGAGCGCGACAATGGCGCGGCCGGTCGCCTTGCTCTGGAAGGCCAACGAGAGGTGCGGGGCGGTGATCGGGGCGAGGTCTTCGGGGAGCTGGTCTATGGGATACTCACGACCCTGGCCATGGTAGTAGTCGCGGTGAGCCCACCGCTTGTCGAGCGTGGCCAGGTTGGTCGGACCCCTCCATCTCTGGTATCCGTCACGATCGACGACGAACCAGCTGGCGTCGGGCAGTCGATCGCCGGCATCGCGGCGTCGGTTGGCCAGCAGTCGGGCGGAGTTGAGGTGTTCGTCCAGGGCGTCGCGGCGTGTCCAGTCTCGCGTGGCGGCCGAGGCAAGCAGGTCCTGCAGTCGTGGTGATGCGGCGACTTCGCGGAGTTCCTGGGTCCAGCCTTCGAGTTCTCGTTCGACACCGCGGGCCATGATGCGGGCTGAAACGGTATCGCTTTCGATGGCGCGGGTGATCAGGTTCCGTTGGGCGGTGCCGACGGCGTCGTTTGTGGCCGAGAGTCCGAAGAGGAACATGGCGACCATCAGCACCAGGGGCAGGATGCCTCCCAGTGCGATCAGCGGGCGCCGGGCCCGATGCCGGTCGCGGTCGTCGAAGGCGTCGAGAACCGACTGGGCGTTGGGGAAGCGGTCTTCGGGGTCCAGTTGCAGGCAGCGGTCGACCAGGTCGGCCAAGCGTCTGTCGACGCCGCCCTGGCGACGGTGATCGGGGATGCGGGCGGTCTTTGCGACGATGGTGCGGTAGGCGGCCAGGCGGGCCGTCAGCGAGTCGGCCGCGGCGAGTGCTTGTTCGGATTCGGGGGAGCGGTAGGGCGGGGCGCCGATCAGCAGGTGGTACAGCAGTGCGCCCAGGGCGTAGACATCCCAGCGGGCATCGGGCAGGGCACCCAGGTCGGCCTGTTCGGGGGCCATGTAGTAGAGCGTACCCAGGGCGGGGTCCTGTTCGTGCGAGAGGCGGGATTGTCCGAAGTCGCACAGCCGGGGCGAGAGGTCATCGTCGAGCAGCACGTTGCCGGGCGTGAGGTCGCAGTGCAGGATGCCACGGCCGTGAGCGTGCACCAGGCCCTGCAGCACACCACGGGCGATCCGCACCGCCTCGGGCACACCCAGGGGGCCCTCGGCGAGATGCCCGGCCAGAGATCCGTGCTCGAGGTACTCCATCACGTAGTACGGCGGGTCACTCTCCCAGCCGACGGCCAACAGGCCGACGATGTGCCGTGAACTGTCCAGTGCGGCCAGTTTTTCGACTTCGCGTGAGAGCAGCGTCCAGTCGAGTCGTCCGGGGTGGCTGTAGATCTTGACGGCCACCAGCCGCCCGGTGTTCTCTTCTCGAGCCAGCCAGACCGAACCGAAGGCCCCGTCGCCCAGGCAGCGTTGGAAGGCGTAGCCGGGCAGCACCAGCGCGGGGTGCCGCGA
>CAUZEQ010000067.1:0-18281 GCA_963578885.1 Planctomycetota bacterium | reverse complement strand
CCGGCCCCTTTGCTCAGTCAAAAGGCCGCCTAGGCGTCGGCCTTCTTTTTCTTCTTGCCCTTCTTCTTGCCCTTCTTCTTGGGCAGCTTGGCCTTCTGCTCGGCGGTCAAGATCGCGACGAACTTGCCCCTCGCAGCTTTCTGAAGATCCTGACGCTGCTTGGTCAGTTCCTTCATCTTCACCTTCTGCTCGTCGGTAAGGTTCAGAGCAGCCTGGATCGCTACATTTCTCGCCTTGCCTTTCACGCCGTCGGCCTTCGCCTTCTTGTTCGCAGCATTACGAGCTTGCCGCTGCTCCTTGGAGATCACTCCGTTGACCGCCTTCTGGATCTCGGCCAACTTCGGACCGAATTCCTTGTTGATCGCGGCAACCTGCTTCTTCTGGTCGGCGGTCAGCACGATGCTCTTGGGCACTTTGACCGCTACCGGAGCCTTGCGACCCTTCTTCTTCTTCTTCTTCTTTTCCTCGGCCGCCATTGCCGGCATCGCCAGCACGACAGCGAGCGTCAGGACCAGTAGTCCCTGCAGTGTCCGCTTCATGATCAGTTCCTCTCGTTGTGGATTGGGCCTGATGGCCCTCGTGTAATAAAACTCAGCCGTCCCCAGCGGCCCTTTGCCGACTAGGCAAACAACTCGTCGATCACCGAACCGTCACGGACGATCATGACCGGCCGCCCGGTCTTGGTGTGATACTCCTTGGTGTGGTCGATACCCAGGTTGTGATAGAACGACGCGGCCGCATCGGAGGGCGAAAATCCCTCGCCGGCGGGCCCGGTCGCCTTCTCGTCACTCTCGCCGATCACCTGGCCGCCCTTCACGCCACCACCGGCCATCAGCATCGTCATGCAACGCGGGTAGTGGTCACGGCCGCCGGGCGTGCTTTTACTGTTGATCTTCGGCGTCCGGCCAAACTCGCCGGTCACGAAGACCGCGGTCCGCTCGAGCAACCCCCGCCCGTCCAGGTCGACCAGCATCGCAGCCAGGGCCTGGTCGAATGGCGGCAACAGCCTGTCCTTCAACTTGGGGAAATTGTCACGGTGAGTGTCCCAGCCGCCGGTCGAGACGGTGACGAATCGTACGCCGTTTTCGATCAGCCGTGTCGCCAGCAGGCAACTCTGCCCGAAGGAAGAATCGCCGTAAGGCTCGGCGCGAGCCGCCGGCTCCTTGCTAATGTCGAACGCCTCACGGGCCTTCTTCGACGTGATCATCGAGTAGGCCTGGCGGCTGAACTTGTCGAGACCATCCAGCAACTGGTTGTCCTTCTCGATCCCCGCAAACGTCGTGTCCAGGTCCTTCAGCAGGCTCTGTCGCTTCTCGACGTCGGAAATCGTCAGGCCGTTGGCCAGGGCAATCCCGCGAACCGAGAAGGGACGTCCCTTCTGCGGAGTCGAACCGGTGTTCAGCGGAGCGTACTTCACTCCCAAGAATCCCGGCTTCTGGCGCGTGTTGGGAATCGCCACGAAGCCGGGCAGATCGATCGTTCCGGGTTGCTCCTTGGTGATCACCGACCCGTATCCGGGATACTCCAGGGACGCCAGCGGACGCGTGCCCGTGTTGATGTACTCCTGGCCCAGGCGATGAGCCCCCAGCGTGTGGCTGACGCCGCGGAGAATCGTGTACTTGTCGGCACAGGTGGCGAGCTTCGGCAGGTGCTCACTGATCTCCATCCCCTCGACGTTGGTCTGGATCGGGTTGAACAGACCGCGATACTCCTCCGGTGCGTTCGGCTTCAGATCGAACGTGTCCATGTGCGAGGGACCACCGGGCAGGTTGATGAAGATCGCCGAGGTCGCTTTGCCGGTCTGGACTGCACCGCGGGCGGACAACTGGAGGTAGTTGGCCAGACTCAGGCCGGTCGCGCCCAACGCGCCAACCTTCAGGAAATCCCGCCGCTTCACGCCGTCGCAAGTCGTATGCAATGCCATCAATCCGTTTCCTTTCGGTCCCCGTCTTGGGATGAATTACCGTTGTGGTAGTTTGAGTGTGTCGAGCCTAGTGGTTGACGATGAATTCCTTGGTGTTGAGCAACGCCCACAGCAGGTCGCGAAGACCTTGCATGGTGTCCTCGGATCCCTCGACATAACTCCGCGAACGACTCAGTTCCGCCTCGCTGGGCAATCGACTCAGGGTCCTCAGGTAGGCCTGGTTGACGATCGCCGTGGAATCCAAGTCGGCCACCTTCTCGCCGGACGACTTGGGAACCGCGCGGTTGCGAGCAGCCTTGGCCAGGTCAGCCTGCAGGTTGCGGACCTGGATGTTCAGTTTCTTCACCAACGGGGTGTCCTTGGCCTTGCGGGCGGCGGCCATCTTGCGACGGACCTCCTTCAATTGTTTGGAGAGCTTCAGCATCTCGGGAGTCGCCTTCCTGGTGGGACGACGCGCGGGCTTGATGTCCAGTTCGCCGGTGAGCTGGTTGATCCAGCCGTCACGATTCGAGGCAATCAGCTTCAGCGTGTCACTGTCGTTCTGCAGAAACACCGTCTGCAACAGGCTCGGCTCGTTCGAGCGATCGCAGTCGCAGTTGCTTTCCCGGGTCGACCGGCCGAAGACGGTCAGGGCATAGCCAGGGCCGTTTCGCGAGTTGAGCCGACGACCGGACCCGGCAAGCGCGATCGCCCGCCCCTCCAGTTCCGTCTTCATCTCGACGCCACGCTGGTCCGAAGCAGTGGCCTGCTGGATCGCATCGTAGACAACCTCGGCCGGCATCCGCCGCGGAATCGAATGGCTGAAGTTCCGTTCGTCAAGTCGATTGGTCTCGTTGGGTTGCCAACTGGCCTGGTAGGTGCGACTCGAGATGATCTCCCGGTGCAGCCACTTCATGTCGTAGTTGTTCTCGATAAACGAGACGGCCAGGTAGTCCAGCAATGGCTTGTTGCTCGGCGGATTGGCCAGGCTGTGGTCATCGGGCGGTTCGACGATGCCAACGTTGAAGTAGTTGGCCCAGACGCGATTGACAAATGCCCGGGCAAACAACCGGTTGTCCTTGCGACGCAACCACTCCATCAGCGGAGTCCGGATGTCGGCGAACTTGGTCAGGTCGACTTCCTCCGCACCCAGCAGCGTGGCCTTGGAAGCCACCGAACCGCGGTTCCTCTTCTTGCCTGATTGTGCGAGCTGACGTTGCCGCTTTTTCAACCTCTTAATCGACTTTTCGATCTGCGTGATCTGGTTGGTGACCTGGGCAGTCTTGGGATCCTTGGCCTGCAGGTCTTTCAACCGCTGCTGCAACTTGACGATCTGTTGCTTCACCGCCCTGGCGGCCTTTCCGCCGGTGTTCTTTTTGGCCGCTTTCGCCCGGGATGACTTTGTATAGACCTCCTGGAATGGCACGACCTTGCCGGAATCGAGAGCTTCCGAAACCGCCTTTCGCAGCTGGCCACCCTTCTTGTCACCCAACTCCAGCGCCGCCAACATCTCGTTGTACTCGGTCTTCGTTTTCGGGTTGGTCCCGAAACTGACCCCGGTGAAGAAGCCCTGGAACTGGGCGAAATCACTCTTGGTCCACTGGTCGAATGGGTGCTTGTGGCACTCGGCACACTGGATGCGAATGCCCAGGAATGTGTAGGCGAATCCAACGGCCCGGTCCTTGGGCTCACGGAAAGTGCGTCGGGCCCAGTAATGGGACATGCCCTCGCGATCGGTGAACTTCTGGTCACCGTCCGCACGGTACACGCCACTCATCGTCGTGCTGAACTGCTTGAACGACTCGCCGGAGTTCCGGCTGGTCGCCATCACCAGTCCCTCGACCAACTTGTCGTAGGGCACGTTCCTGGCGACGCGATCCTTCAGCCAGTCGTACCAGTCCTGGCTGGCACGACGTCTTCGCGAGGGGATCACGTTGTTCAACGCATCGTCGTTGTTGCCGGTGAAGTCCGAGAGTCGCGTCGCCCACCAAGCGGCGTAGGCCGGCCGGCCAAGCAACTCTTCGACCTTCTTCGTCCTCTTCTTTGGGTCGGTGTCCTTGAGGAATGCCTCCACGTCGGGAGCCGTCGGCAGGGTGCCAACCAGGTCCAGGGAGACGCGGCGGAGGAACTCGGCGTCGGTGCTCAGCGCCGAGGGGACGATGCCCAGTTTCCTGAGCTTCTGGACCACCAAGCGGTCGATCTCCGTCGGCGTCGCCACCTTCGGATAGTTTCGGCCCACCTTGTCACTGAGCGGACGCATCACCGGCACCGACACCACGCCGTTGTCGTAAAAGGCGACAACAAAGGTGTCACCGGGTTTGCCACTGGTCAGCAAACCACCAGAACCCAGCTTGGCGACCTGGTCGTCGTTGCTCTTGAATCGTGTCAACGGCGTCACGTCCTCGCGAGTCCCGTCGCTCCAGACCGCCACGGCCTTCAACTGGACCTTCTCGTCCTTCTTGCCCGAAAAGACCAACTCGGAGGGAGTGATCTCTAGCCGCAGCAGCTTCGCCGCATCCTTGGACACCTCGGGGGCACCTGCAGCAATCCACTTCCGCAGCAGGCGGTACTGCCAACTGTCGACCTTCATTCTCAGGCCACCCTCGTGGTCCACCGTCTCGGTCGGCTTCTCCAGCATCAGGCTCTTGGCCGGCTTCGAGACGTTGGCACGAGGATCCTCGCCATCGGGGGCTCTCAGCAACGCGTCATGGTCAAACTTGAAGTCATAACCGAACAGCGACAACCGGAAACCGCCGCGGCCCTGGAACGACCCGTGACAGGCACGGCCGTTGCATCCGAGCTTGCCGAGCAGCGGCACCACGTGACGCTGGAAGTCGGGCACCTCATCGGTCGACTCGGTGGCGAATCGCTCGGGGACCGGGGGACTCGCCTTCGACGGAGCCACCTTGGCGTTGTTGTTGGCATGGGCCGTGGCTACTAGGCCACCGACCAGAAGTGCGGAGAGTAGATACCGCGTCATGGCTTCGATTTGTCCTTAGTTTTGACCGTCGCTTTACTTGGTTTGCGCGGTGTGCCACGAGGTTTGACGGGCTTGCCAGCCTTGACCGGCACCACCGTCCTGGGCTGCTTGCCACCGCGGCCCTTCCTCCGTGCAGCGGTTGTTCTCGCCGACCGCTTCAATCGCTGCAACTCTCGATCTGTCGCAGCGTCCAGGTTCTCCAGTAACTTCAACTGGGCCTGGATCCGATCGATCCGGGCCTGCGACCGCTTGAAATCAGCCAACAGCATGATCCGCCGTAACTCCGCCCGCTTCCTCAACGTCTCCCGCAACAGCGCATCACGTTTCGGGTCGGGCTTCATCATCGAACGAGCCACCATCAGGCGGGCCTGCGACTCGAGCTTCCACAACTCGACCATCATCTCGTAACGCTCGGGATTGGCCGTCTTGATCGGCTCGAGGCGGCGGGCCGTCCGAGACAACTCGGTGATCGCCTTGTTGTAAGCCGCCCGGTTCCCAGCCGACTGCAACCGACCAATCAGCTTGGCCAACTCGGGATGATGGGCCTTGGCAAAAGCAAACGCCTGCTTGATCTGCACCTTGCCCAACTGTGCCCGCCGCTTGGACGCACCGGCTCGAGACCGCTTCACCGGGGACTTCGGATTGGTCGGCGACTTGGCGTTGGCCGGGTTCTTGGCCGGGTTCTTGGCCGGCGACTTCTGCGCCAGGCCGTCGGTGGCCAAGGCGATCACGAGGCAGAGACATATTCCGATTCGGGTCATTCGTCGTGGCCTCCGTTCATCTCTTCGGGCAACGCCATCGCGGCAATCATCCACTCGGGCACCACCAGCTCGCTCGTGGCCACCTCAGCCTCCGAACCGGCCGCACCCCGCATCTCGTCCGGCTCGGAATTCGTCCCGCCGGCCCATGTCGACAACAGCAAACCATCGACGGCACCTTGATCGGCCACGATGTCCAAACCCGGTTCGTTGGGAACCTGGTCCCCGCTGCGGATTGACAAGGCGACGACCAGCATCAGGCACACCGCCGAGGTGACCACCAGCCTCCAGCCCTCCGCACGCCTGTCTGGATTCCCGGACACGCGCTGGCCGACCACCACCGGCCGGCTGGGAGCCGAAACGGCCCCGACCAGTTCGACCGCCCGCACCACCGCCTCGCAGGCCTCAATCTCGCCCTCGGCCAAACGGACCTCAAACTCGGACAGCTCGGCACCGTCCAACTCGCCAGCCACGTAAGCAAACGCCAACCAGTCGGTCTCGATCAGATCCTCGACGGCGACGCCGCCGGCCAGGGGTTGATTGGTTTCTGCAGCCATCATTCACTCACCTCGTCCAACTCATCCTTACGGGCCTTGCTCGGACAGTCGTTGGTGCAGTTTCGCCAGGGCCGATCTCATCCGTGTCAGCACGGTTCCCAGCGGTGCACCCAGTTCCTCGGCAATCACCTTGAAGGTCTTGTCTTCGTAGATCCGCTTGCGAAGTACGGCCTGTTGATCGGCGGGCAACTCGTCGATCAGTTTCCTCACGCCTCGTATCGACTCGTCCAGGCTGACCAGGTCTTCGGGAGTGGCGGTTTCGGTCAAGGGAGTCTCGGCCAGCCGCTTCAGGCTGCGGTCCTGCCGCTGCCTCTTGCGACCCGCCAGCATCGCCTCGTTGTACGCCACCCGGAAGAGCCAACCCTTGAGCGTCTCGGCTCGAGCCGTGTGTCCGGTCTCCAGCGCCTTGGTAAAAGTTGCCTGAAGTGCCTCGTCGGCCGCATCCGGATCACTGGTCACACCCAGCAGAAACGACCGCAACGGCCCGCCATACTGGCGAAACCACCGGTCGACCTCCGCAGGATCAACCCGTTCTCCATCTTGCGACGTCAAACGTCTCACCCCGCTTCAATCGCCCTACCACTTCTGATGCGCTCGGGAATCGGTTTATTGGTGGAATTCCCAGATTTCTCCGGGGTCAGATCACGGCACGTCCCGCAACCGCAAGTCAAAACCGCCCTTCCGCTCGGCCACGTAGACGATCCGCTTCCCGTCGGGATGCCACGTCGGGTAGTCATCCCGCTCGGGATGCTCGGTCACCCGCGTCACTCCCGACCCATCAGCTCCCATCACGTAGATCTCGCGGTTCCCATCACGATTCGACACGAAGACCACCCGTCGACCGTCCGGAGAAAACCTCGGCCGCACGTCCTGTGACCTGTGGTGGGTCAGCCGCCGCGGGTTGCTGCCGTCGGAGGCCCTGGCCCGGTAGATCTCGTAGTTGCCATCCCGGGTCGACCCATACAACAGCATCCGCCCGTCCCGAGAAATACTCGGCCAGTTGCAGATCCCGTTGACATCAACCAGCACCTTGCGATCTCCCGCGGAGGTGTTGCACGAAAAGACCTTCTGTCGACCCCCCTCGGCAAAGACATACAGCACGCGTTTCCCGTCGTGACTGAACGCCGGGCTGCGCATCCCCGAGAATCCCGAGGCGGGAGGAATCTCGGCGGTCTTCTGCAGCTTGGTGTCCTCGATCACCATCCCCACGCTCGCCGCACTGCGACTCTGCAGGAACGCCAGGAAGCGGCCATCGGGTGAAACGGCGGGTTCGAGTTCCGAGCGGGTCTCGTCCTTGTGAACCGGCCGCTGCTTGCCGCTCTTGAGATCCCTCCGCACAAGCTGCAACTGCTCGGGACGTGCCTGCACGACATAGATCAGCGTGTTGGCATCCAGGAACACCGGGTCGCGTTTGTAGCGGTGGTCGTTGGTGAGTTGGCGGTCGGCGGCTGGGAGTGTGGTGGCTGTGGCGAGAATCAGCAGGAACAGCGATACGGGGCTGGGCGCTGGCGTGAAGGGGTCAGGCCCCCGCTGGCGGACCGTTGAGGGTGGAGCAAGACCCAGCCGACGTCCGCCACAGGCGGATCTGACCCCAGGGCGGTGGCTAGAACAGTTCATCAATCAATGTCCCGCCGGGCAGCACGTTGAGTTCGGCTCGGTCCTGAGTGGTCAGCCCGGCCAGTTCGCTGATGGTTGTGCCGACCATCAGCGGCGTGATCGGGTTCGTCAGCGGATGCTCGCCCAGCCGGTCGCTCTCGCCAATCGTCCCCCCGGTCGGCACACCGGCCCCGGACCACAGAGAGAAGTAGCACTGCGGCCAGTGATCCCGAGCGGCTCGCGGGTTGATCTTGGGAGTCCGACCGAACTCGCTCATCACCACCACCAGGGTCTCATCGAGCAACCCCCGCTCGTGCAGATCGTTCATCAACTCGGGCAGCACCCGGTCGAGCAACGGGCAGTGGCGGTCCATCAGCATTTCGAAGTTGTAGATGTGAGTGTCCCAGCCGAAGTCGAAATTCGGAGTGATCGCCTCGACCGTCTGACTCCAGTTCAGTTGCACATACGGCACGCGGGCCTCGATCAACCGCCGGGCCACGAGTGCACTCTGGCCGAAGTGAGTGTACCCGTACCGCTGCCGGGTCGACTCCGACTCGCGGGTCACGTCAAACGCTTCCCGCGCCGAGGGGTTCGCCAGCAGTCCGTAGGCCATCTGGTAGGTCCGCTCCCAGTCGTCGATCCCCGCCGCCTCCAGCCGTCGGCGTCCGATATCCAGCTGTCCCAGCAGCGAGCGGCGGTCGGAAATCCGCCCCGGAGTGATACCTTCCAGCAGGTCCAGGGCCGGCAGATCGACCGAACCGTCGTTCTTGACCACGACCTGGAACGGATCCCAGGCCTTGCCGAATGTCCCCCCGCCGTAACCCTCGACGATCCGCACGCTGTCCTGGATGATCCCTCGGCCGACCGAGAGAAACGGAGGCAGGTCGCCGTCGCGGCCCCGGTGCCGGGCGACGATCGCTCCGAAGTTGGGCTGCACCGGACCGGGCTTCTCATGGAACCCCGTCAGCGCCACCGTGCCGCCGTCGGGGTGGCCCGGCTGAGTGGTCACGTGCGAGCGGGCCAGGGCAAAGCGATCGCTGATCGACGCGATCCGCGGCAGCAGGTCGGTGAACCGCACGCCCGGGGTCCGCGTGGCGATCGTCGAAAACGGACCGCGGTACTCGCTGGGCGCATCGGGCTTGGGGTCGAAGGTGTCCAGGTGCGAGGGGGCTCCCCACAACCAGACCACCAGCACCGACTTGGCCCGTGGCCCCGATCCGGACTCCGCCGCGGCCAACAGGTCCGGACGCCCCAGCACCACAGGCAACGATGCGCCCAGTTTCAGGAACGCACGGCGACTCGGCCCGCCGCAGGTTCGTGAACGGAATTGACCCACGTTGATCATGCCAGCCAGTTTCTCATACCCATCGACAGCACTCAAGCTCTGACCCCGGCGATGGCGGGGGTCTGACGCCGCCCCCAGAGGGGTCTGCTTCACCTGAAGCGACCCGCAGGCGGGGCCTGACCCCTTCGGCCGGAAACCGTGGTTGGAAAAAAGGGGTCAGGCCCCCGCGTGCGGACCGTTGCAGGTGGAGCAAGGAGCACTTGGGGTCCGCCGCAGGCGGATCAGACCCCGACGCATCAGAGGGGGTCTGACGCCGCCCCCAGTTGGGTCTGCTTCACCTGAAGCGACCCGCAGGCGGGGCCTGACCCCTTCGGCCAGAAACCGTGGCTGGAAAAAAAGGGTCAGGCCCCCGCGTGCGGACCGTTGCAGGTGGAGCAAGGAGCACTTGGGGTCCGCCACAGGCGGATCAGACCCCGGCGGCGGCGGGGGTCTGACGCCCTCCCACCAACCCACAGTTGAGTGCCCGACACCAGCCGAGATATAGTGGAAGCTCCCCCCCGCCGCATTCCGATCTTCTAGTCAAAGGACCGGCTCGTGCGAGTCCTGCTCACCACCCTCGCCTGCCTGCTGCTCACCCGGACCGTACTGGCGTCCGAACCCACCCCACCGGAACGCAGCACGCGGCCGGCCCGGTCACTTACCGTGACCCCCAACCCGATCACGCTCGGCGGCGGAAACCGCGTGCAGCAGATCCAGGTCACCGCAATCGGCCCCGACGGCCGGCCGTTCGATGTCACGCACACGGCGACCTTCCAGAGCATCGACAGTGGGACCGCGGCGGTCGAGGGAACAGCCCTGCGGGCGGTGTCGGATGGCAACACCCGGCTGAAGGTGAGCTACGGCGGACGGGAAGCCGAGGTGGAGGTCGGAGTTGTGGACCGGGACACGATCCCGCCGGTGCACTTCAAGATCGACATCATGCCGATCCTCTCCAAGTTGGGCTGCAACAGTGGAGGCTGCCACGGCAAGCAGAGTGGCCAGAACGGATTCAAGCTCAGCGTCTTCGGCTTCGATCCCCAGGCCGACTACAACGCGCTGGTCAAGGAAGCTCGAGGCCGACGCGTCTCGCTGGCCGCTCCCGGAGGCAGCCTGCTGGTAGCCAAGTCGAGCAACTCGATCGCTCACGGCGGCGGAGCCCGCACGGCGAGCGGGTCCGCCGACCACCAGGTCTTGGCCAACTGGGTCGCCCAGGGAGCCCCGTGGGGCGATGACGATGCACCACGAGTGGCCTCGATCCGCGTCGATCCCGCCCAACGCGTGCTCGGGACCACCAGCCAACAGCAGCTGCTCGTCACCGCCGTCTTCACCAATGGAACCACTCGCGACGTCACCAGCTCGGCCGATTACACCAGCAACGCCACGCTGGTGGCCGACATCGAAGAGGCCGGACACGTGCATACCGGCCGCGTGCCCGGCGAAGCGGCGATCACGATCAACTACATGGGTCACGTGACCGCAGCACGTATCACCGTGCCTCGCTCGCAGGGGACCCGAGACTACCCCAGGCTGGCGTCCAACAACCGGATCGATGAGCTGGTCTGGATCAAGCTCAAGCGGATGAGCATCCTGCCTTCGTCCACCGCCAGCGACAGCCTGTTCCTGAGACGACTCCACCTCGACACCCTCGGCACGCTGCCCTCACCCGGACAGGTCCGCGACTTCGCGGCCGACCAGCGAGACGACCGCCGCGAACGAGCGATCAGCGAGGTGCTGGAGCGGCCCGAACTGGCCGACTACTGGGCACAGAAATGGGGCGACGTGCTGCTGGTCGACCGTGAAACGCTCGGAGAACGCGGCGCGTTCGAATTCCACCGCTGGCTGAAGAACCAGCTGCAGACCAATCGGCCCTACGATGAGTGGGTCCGGGAACTGCTGACCGCAACAGGGAACTCGGGACGATACGGACCGGTCAACTTCTACCGCGCGGCACGGACACCGATCGAATTGGCCCGCAGCGTCAGCCAGGCCTTCCTCGGCATCCGCATGGAGTGTGCTCAATGCCATCA
The DNA here is from genome assembly GCA_963578885.1 of Planctomycetota bacterium. Lineage (GTDB taxonomy): Bacteria > Planctomycetota > Planctomycetia > Planctomycetales > Planctomycetaceae > UBA8437. The sequence continues at coordinate 7,136 of CAUZEQ010000067.1, read as the reverse complement.
CCACCCGTTCGAGAAGTGGGGGCAGGACGACTTCTACGGCATGGCCGGATTCTTCAAGGGACTCAAGCACACCTCGCTGGGTCCCGGCCGCGAACTGGTCTACCACGCAGGCTACCAACCCACCCGCATCCCGCTGGTCAACCGGCTCGTACTGCCCCGCCCGCCCGGGGGGGTGGGGATCGCCGACTTCGGGGAATCCGACCCGAGGGTGAAGCTGGCCGAGTGGGTCACCCGGCCGGGGAACCCCTACTTCGCACGGCTGGCGGTCAACCGGCTCTGGAAGCAGTTCCTGGGCCGAGGCCTGGTTGAGCCCGAGGACGATTTTCGCTCGACCAACCCCCCCACCAACCCCGCGCTCCTGGATCACCTCGCCGAGACCTTCGTCGCCAGCCGCTTCGATCTCAAGAAGCTGATGCACTACATCCTCTCCTCGCGGGTCTACCAGCTCTCGAGCATCCCCAACGCGACCAACGCCGAGGACCAGCAGAGCTATTCTCACTACCTGGTCAAGCGGCTGCCTGCCGCGGTGCTGCTGGATGCGATCAGCGAGGTGACCGGGACTCCCGAGTCCTTCACCGGGATGCCTCGAGGCACCCGTGCCATCCAGTTGTGGGACAACCGCCTGCCCAGCTACTTCTTGGACACCTTCGGCCGATCCGAGCGGAAATCGCCGTGCGAATGCGGTTCCTCAACCGAGCCGACGATGGCCCAGACACTGCACCTGATGAATGCTCCGGAGATCGACGCCAAGATCACCGCCGTGGGCAGCCGGATCGATCGCCTGATCGCCCGCAAGGCCAGCCCACGCGAGATTGTCGACGATCTGTGCCTGGCCGCGCTGGGCCGTCCGCCCAAGCCTCGCGAAGTGCGTGCCGCAGAAAAGCTGTTTGCCAGCAGCCCACCCCGCGAAGCTGCCGAAGACTTCCTGTGGGCGCTGTTGAATTCCTACGACTTCCTGTTCGTCCACTAGTCGGCTCCCCCCCAATAAAACACCGCAACGCGTACCGCTGCCTGTACAATCCCGGCACCGCCGCGTCTTGACCCAAAGGACCCCAGGCGATGACTCGATCCACCTCCCCCCACCGCTCAAGACTCTCGTCCTACTGCGACGGCCTGAGCCGCCGCGAAATGCTCACCGTCGGCAGCCTCGGCGGATTGAGCCTGGCCGAGTTGATGTGGATGCAGGACTCGTTTGCCAAGTCCCAGGGCAAAAAGGCCCGAGACATCAACTGCATCTTCCTGTTTGCACTCGGCGGACAGCCGCACCAGGACATGTGGGACGTCAAGCCCGAGGCGCCCTCGGAAATCCGCGGCGACTTCAGCCCGATCTCGACCCGTGCCCCGGGAGTCCACCTCTCCGACGTGCTCCCGGGCATCGCCACGGTCACCGACAAGCTGGCCATCATGCGCAGCGTCACTCACGTCGACAGCGACCACGGTCGCGGCTACCACGTGATGATGACCGGCAAGCGACCCGGAGCCGGCGACTTCAACGGCAACCAGAACAACAACCATCACCCCTGCCTGGGTTCGATGATCGCCCGGCTGGGCACCCCCGGCGAATTGCCCCCCTACATCTCCGTCCCCAACTTCCTCAACAGCGGCGGCCCCTCGTTCCTGGGACCCAGCTACGGCCCGTTCGTGATCGAAGCCGACCCGGCCGCGCCGGACTTCTCGGTCCGCGACATCACTCTGCCCACGTCGATCTCGACCAACCGCAACGCCCGACGCCAAGCGGTGCTGCGTGAAATCAACCGCTTCGAGCGGCAGGCCGAGACGGTCGGGCAGAGCGTCCGATCGCTGGACACCTTCTACAAGAAGGCCGCCGGGCTGATGACTTCGAAGAAGGCCAAGGAGGCGTTTGACATTCACCGCGAGAGTGACGCGACGCGAGCCCGCTACGGGATGACCTCCGTCGGCCAGTGCTGCCTGCTCTCGCGTCGACTGGTCGAAGCCGGATGTCGGTTCGTCGCCATCGAAAACGGACACTGGGACACTCACCGCAAGAACACCTACAGCCTCCGCGACCTGCTTTGCCCCTCGTTCGACCAGGCCGTCCCCGCGCTGCTGGGTGATCTCGAAGACCGAGGCCTGCTCGACGAGACCCTGGTGATCATCTCCACCGAGTTCGGACGCACGCCGCGGATCAACGAACTGGCCGGCCGCGACCACTGGCCCAACGTCTTCTCGATCGCGATGGCCGGTGGCGGAGTCCAGGGGGGGCAGGTGATCGGTGCCAGCGACCGCAAGGCCTCGGCGGTAGCCGATCGACCGATCACACCCGGCGACGTGACCGCCACCGTGCTCGACCTGATGGGCATCGACCCCCACCAGATGGTACGCACCCCGCTGGGACGCCCGATCCCGCTGGTCGACGAAGGACACCCGATCAGCGAATTGACCTGACACAAGCCAGGGGTCAGACGCCGATTGTGGCCCGCCGCAGGCGGGCCACAATCGGGGCCTGACCCCTTCTTCTCCCATCACCATCGCTCGCGTGAAGGTTTCAGACCCCCCACCACGGATCTGACCCCAATCGCCGCACCCAACACCCCGGAAGCCTCAACGTGATCCGTCGACTCACCCGTGACCGCTTGGCAACCAACCTCGTCACGCTCGTCGCACTCCTCGCGCTGGGACTGGCTCCCGCCCCCGCCGACGCTCAGCCCAAGCCCGGCTACACCCCCTCCAGCACTCACATCTTCCCCGCCGGAGGACGCCGTGGGACCACGGTCCGGGTGCGTGTCGGCACCGAGTGCGCCCCCGGCGACACGGACTTCCTGGTCTACGGAACCGGTGTCAGCTCCGGAGATCGGCTCGCCAAACGACTCCCGCGCGGCCTCGGAGAACCCGACCCGCGTCGCAAGCCCACCGAGGTCCCGATCACCTACCCTCGAGAATGGGACCAAAAGATCACGATCGCCGACGACGCGCCTCTGGGCCAGGCACTCTGGCGGATCAGCTGCGCCCAGGGCGGCACCGGCACCCGGCCGTTCCTGGTCGGTGAGTTGCCCGAACACATCGAGGCCGAATCGAACTCGATCCCCGCCCGAGCCGAACGGCTCGAGCTGCCCGTCACGCTCAACGGCCAGATCTACGGCGAGCGGGATGTCGACTTCTTCAAGATGTCACTCAGCAAGGGCCAGGTCCTCGTCTGCGACGTCCTGGCCGGCCGCATCGGCAGCCGACTCGACCCCGTGATCGAACTCCTGGGCCCCGACGGCCGCCGTCTCGACGCTCAGGAAATCCGCGTCGGCCGCGATCCGGTACTCGCCATCCAGGCCCCCCGCGACGGCGACTACCTGCTGCGGGTCGCCAACATCACCGTCGACGGCAACGCCGCCTGCGTGTACCGCATTACGCTCTCGACACAGCCACTGGTCATCTCGGCCTTCCCCAGCGGAGGCCGCTCGGGCAGCAAGTCGATGGTCCAGTTCCACACCCTGACCGGCCGGCCCGGCCCGCTGGCGGTCGCCGAAACCGAAATCCACTGGACCGCTCCCAAGGCTCTGCTGCGACCGTGGGGCGGCCGCGGACCGGCCCTGGTCGTCAACTCCGGCGATCACATCTCCGAAATCGAACCGAACAATTCTCTCGAGACCGCCGGCACAATCGAGGCTCCCGTCACCGTCCACGGACGACTGGCCGAAGCACGCGATGTCGATCGATTCCGCTTCACCGCCACCAAGGGACAGGGCTACGTCCTGATCGCAGAGGCCGCGATCTCGGGTTCACCCATCCTGCCGATCCTGACCCTGACCGGTTCGGACCAGAAACGGCTCGGACGCGCAACCGCTATGGGGAACGCAGATCGAGAAGCCCGCATCGAATGGTCGGCACCGGCCGACGGAGACTACCACGTCGAGATCCGTGACCTCCGCTTCGGATCACGTGGCGGCAACGACTTCCTCTATCGCTTCGAGCTCACCAGGGCCGCACCCGGCTTCAGCCTCCACGCCACCACCGATGCCCTCAATATCATGCAGCAGGCCGACTCGAGCCTCACGCTGAGGGTCAAGCGGACCGGTGGCTTCCAAGGACCGATTGACCTGAAAGTGGATGGGCTGCCCAAGAGTGTGACGGTCACCCCCAAGCAGGTCCCCGCCAAGGCCAACTCGGTCAAGCTCACCTTCAAGGCCACCGCCGAAGCACCCTCGAAAGGCTACCCGCTGACGGTCACCGGCACCGCGAAGATCGGTGAGACGACCGCCACCAGCCGCCTCGCGGCTCGCCACCTCGGCGTCGACGTCGAAGGCCTCTCGGCCGTCTCCGCCACCTCCGAGCAGTTGTACCTCACCGTCTGCCACAAGCCGGTCTTCCGACTGTTCTGCAACGAGGCCTACATGTACGCCCACCGCGGAACCGTCTACCGCTACGCGATGGAAGTTCAACGGCTCGATGGGTTCGACCAGCCGATCACCGTCCAGATCGGCGACCGGCAGAACCGCGACCTCGACGGGATCCAGATGATCCCCTTCGTGATCCCTCCCGGAAAGACCGAGGGCTTCCTGGGGATCTACCTTCCCGAGACGATGCACATCAACATCCAGTCCCAGTCGCAACTCTACTCGCAGGCCTTCGCCCACTTCACCGACAAGCACGGACGCCGCCAGGCCGTGCTGGTGCTCTCGGAGAAGCGGAACATGATTCGAACCCGACCGCCGGTGGTCAAGATGTTCGCCGTCGACGAAAGCCTCAGCGGAGCACCCGGCTCGACGGTGAGCTGCCGATTGAGACTGGAACGTACAACCAACTTCCCGGGTGGGATGAGTGTCACGTTGCACGCTGTCGAGGGAGCCGCCGGGTTCTCGGCCAAGCCGACTCGCTTCGAGCCCGGCAACAACTCGACCACCGCCACCGTCACGGTGCCCCGGGGCGCCGACGCACAAAAGCCCGTGACGCTGGTCTTCCGCGCCTCCGGTCGCATGCCCGATGGCACCGAGGCCATTACCGAGAGCCGGGTCAGATTCCTGCCCTCGGCAACCGCCTCGAAGTAGCCGGGTCGGTAGGGATCCGGGCCGAGTCGCCTCGGGATTCTCTTCGAAGCGGCCTCGAGCAAAGTGATCTGTGGCGTCGCGATTCCGTTGAGACTCCAGGAAGTCTCCGGCTCGATTGCAGCGGGTGAAGATCGCGGTAGGCTGTTCCGAACTACAGAGTCTTCATCAAACGTTTTGGAACGTCTCGAAAACACACGGAGACACACCTTGGTGACTCGCCCGCTCTTGCTGGCTGCAGCTCTGCTGAGTGCGACGCCCATCGCCGGTTCTGCCCAGGACAAGATCTTCGAGACCCCCGCTCCGCGAGTGATCGGCATCGTGGCGTTTGTCGAGGGTCCGGCCTGGCACCCGAGTGGGAATGTCTACTTCAGCGATGGAGGCAACAACCGGATCATGCGCCGCGATCGCACCGGCGCGATGCACGTCTTCCGGCACCCCTCCGGAGCCGCCAACGGACTGCTGTTCGACTTCCAGGGCCGACTGCTCGCCTGCGAAGGACCCGGGCCCGGCGGACACCGACGCGTGACCCGCACCGAGCACGACGGCACGATCACCGTGCTGACCGACAACTACCAGGGCAAGAAATACGCCGGACCCAACGACCTGACCATCGACTCCAAGGGCCGTATCTACTTCACAGACCCCCGCTACGGTCCTCGCACCGGACTCGAAATCCGCGACAAGCAGGGTCGAGCCGTCGAGGGTGTTTACCGCATCGATCCCGATGGCAGCGTCACCCAGGTGATCACCCACCAGGTCGATCGCCCCAACGGCATCCATATCACCGCCGACGACCGCTTCCTGTATGTCGTCGATAACAACAACAGCAGCAAGGAACGACCCGATGTGGCCCGGGCGGTCTGGAGATTCCGACTGAGCGACTCGGGAGACGTCGTCGCCGACAGCCGCAAGAAAATGTACGACTTCGGCCGAGGCCGTGGAGGCGACGGGATGGCATTGGATGTCGACGGCCGTCTCTATGTCGCCGCCGGACGCACCGTGCCCAGCCCACCCAACGAAACCACCGAAGTGCCCGGTGGGGTCTACGTCATCTCGCCCGAAGGCAAACAGGTCGGCTTCATACCGATCCAGGAAGACTCGGTGACCAACTGTACCTTCGGAGGCAAGGACCTCAGAACACTCTACATCACTGCCGGCCATACACTGTGGAGCATCCGAGCCACCTCGCCGGGGTTCGTGCCCTGGCTGAGCCGCAAGGGCAAACGTGGCAAGAAAACGACCAACGACTAGAGACAACCGACCATGGCCGACGACGGCAACACGCTGAGCTACGACGAGGCGGCCGGGATCCTGGGCGTGAGCGTCGACGCACTCCGTGACCTCAGGGCCGACGGCCGCATCCGCGACCACGCCGATTACGGCACATGGACCTTCAAGGCCGAAGATGTCCAGACGCTCAAGGCCGAACTCCAAGCCGAGGCCGCCGCAGCCAGTCAGCCTGAAGAGGAGACCGAGTCGGATCAACCTGATCCGCCCGATCAGCCTGAAGCCGGAGAGACCAAGTCGTACACGCCCTCGAAATACGAACCCGGCGGCGACACGCAGTCCTATACCTCGAAGTACCAGTCGACCTCCTACGAAACACCACAGTACGACACTCCCAAGTACGACACTCCCGAGTACAGCAGCCCGGCCTACGAGACGTCGTCGTACGAACCGGAGATCACAGACGAGCCACCCGCGACAGACCAGGACTCTGCCACGACCGACGACCAGGACCCGGTTGACGAGGTACCTCCGGCCGCAGAAGGGACGCCCGAACCAGCAGACGAGTCGGCTGAACCTGAACCTGAAGCCGCAACGCCTCCACCCGCAGCCGAGACTTCGGAACCGGTCGGTGAAGCGTCGGACGTCCCGGTCGCACAGCCTGCCGAGGACACCGCTGCGGCCCCCGATGAGACGCCTGATGAATCCTCAGGTGTCTGGGTCGCGCAACCCGACTCCAGTTCCGGTGTGCCTGAGTCGACAGATCAGGCCAGCCCAACCGACAAGCCGTCTCAGGCCCAACGCCAATCCACAGCCGGCTCGAAGAGCCAATCCCAGGGGTCGCGTCGCCAGAGCCGTGCCGAACGGAAGCAGCGAGGAGAACAGTCCCGGTCGCGAGCCTCCGCCAAGAAT
>CAUZEQ010000066.1:0-18408 GCA_963578885.1 Planctomycetota bacterium | reverse complement strand
CATTCTCGCCGTTACCTTCACCAACAAGGCGGCCCGCGAGATGCGACAGCGGGCCGAGGACCTGCTGAAACGAGTGGTCAAGCAGCCTGCTTCACATCGTGGCGACGACAACAAGCCGCTGCAACCGGTGATCTCGACCTTCCACTCCCTGTGCGTCCGTATCCTGAGGCAGGACATCGAGGCACTGGGCTACCGTCGGCGGTTCACGATCTATGACCGCTCCGACCAGGACGGCGCCGCCCGCAAGGCACTCCGCGACATCCACTGCGCCACCACCGCGCTGCGGCCCGCTGAGCTGCTGTGGCGGATCAGCGATTGGAAACGCGAAGGCCTGCGCGCCGAGGCGGCCGGCGACACGGTGGTCGACGAAAAGGACACGCTGGCCGCGATGGCCTACAAGCGGTACGAACTGGCTCTGAAGGCTGCCAACGCCCTCGACTTCGACGACCTGCTGCTGTGTACCGAGGAACTCTTTGACCTGCACCCCGACGTGCTGGCAAGGCACCAGAAACGCTTCGACTACGTGATGGTCGACGAGTACCAGGACACCAACGCCACGCAGTATCGGATCATCTCATCGCTGGTCGCCGGGCACGGCAACCTTTGTGTCGTCGGCGACGATGACCAGTCGATCTACGGCTGGCGGGGTGCGAGGATGGAGAACATCCTGGAATTTGATCGTGAGTTCCCCGACGCGACGATTGTTCAGCTCGAAGAGAACTACCGCTGCCGGCCGGAGATCCTGGAACTGGCCAACCGCCTGATCGCTCACAACACCGAACGCCGCGACAAGACGTTGCGTCCCGCCCGGGGACCCGGCAAGCCACCGCGGTTTCTCGAGATCGATGACGAGGTCGACGAGGCGACCTACATCGCCCGGGAAATCCGTGCCGCAGTCGACGGCAACCGCTTTCGCTACAAGGACGTCGCCATCCTGTTCCGCACCAACGAACAGCCCCGGCTGTTCGAACAGGAACTCCGCGCCAACAAGGTGCCCTACGTGCTGATCGGCGGTCAGTCGTTCTTTGATCGCCGCGAGGTCCGCGACCTGGTCAGCTATCTCAAGATCATCGCCAACCCCGACGATGAGCTCTCGCTGCTGCGGATCATCAATCGCCCCACGCGAGGCATCGGCGACGGCAGCGTTGCCAAGCTGCTGGAACGTGCCGTCGAGTCCGGAAAGGGGCTGTGGCATGTCCTGCCCCAGGCCACCGCCGAGGGTGACATCCCCGCCCGCTCGGCCGAAAACATCGAACGGTTTCGCAAGATGATCGATGAGTACCGCAAACCGATGAACGCCGGACGACTCAGCGAAAGCCTGGGACGACTGATCACCGAGATCGGTTACAAGCAGGAGATCGACCGGCAGTACAAGACGCCGCTGGAACGGGTCTCGCGCTGGAGTTCGCTCGAAGAACTCGTCAACGCCACGTCGCAGTACGAACAGCGAACCGATCGCCCGACACTCGAGGGGTTCCTCGAAGAGATCGCCCTGGAGAACGCCGAGGAGGAACCCGACAGGGACGACCAGCTCAAGAAGAACGCCGTCGCGTTGATCACCATGCACAGTGCCAAGGGACTCGAGTTCCCCGTCGTGTTCCTGGTCGGCATGGAGGAAGGCCTGCTGCCTCACGAGCGATCGATCCAGGACGGACACAATGCGATCTGCGAGGAGCGGCGGCTGGCCTATGTCGGAGTGACCCGCGCCATGGACTTCCTCACGCTCTCCTGGGCCAAGCACCGCACCAAGTGGGGCAAACGGCAAAAGACCAAGTCGTCGCGGTTCCTGTCCGAGATGAACGGCGGACCGGTCGGCTTCGACGAGGACGAGGACGACCTGCCGCCGGGCAAGACGACACGCCGCCGGCGACGGACCCGGTCGCGGTAGCTCTCAGCGAGCCGCCCCGACCGACGTGATCGGCTTGCTCGACTTCAGCGGCACCGGCACCACCGACTGCAGCGTTTTGCCATCGGGCAGGCTGAACACCTCGAGCACACCCTCGCGGCCGGCCACCGCCAGCCGAGTGCCGTCACGGTTCAGGGCGACCCCGTAGACCGGTGAACTCACGCCGGCGATGACGGCAACCCGCTTGCGATCGGCCAGCGTGTAGACCCGCACCTCGCCAAACCGCCCGGCCACCGCCACCCGCTTGCGATCGCCGCTGAGCGCCATGTCGAGCACCTCGCCCGGCTGACCCTCGAACCCCTTGGCGTACTGGTTGCGACGCGAGATCGGCTTGGCCCCGTTGCCGGCTCCGGTCACGCCAATGTTCTGAAGTGCGATGCCGAGCTGGAACGACGTCATGGCCTTGGACTTGCCGGCCGAGACCGCAAACATGTCGTCGCAGACCACGCTCATCGTTCGCTCCGAAGACGAGTCGACGGTTCGCAACAGCTTGCCGGTGGCCACGTCGGCCACCTTGGTCGCCTTGTCGCGGCCGGCCGTCACCAGGTACTTGCCGTTGGGGGTCCAGGCCACGTCGACCACCCAGTCGCTGTGCAACTCGAATCGCCGCAGCTTGCTCTTCGGATTCAGAGGCACGATGTGAATCGCGCCGTCGGAACCGCCCAGGGCAATCGACTTGCCATCGGGCGAAAACGAACCGCGGAAAAACGTGTCGCCGCTCACACGACGTGTCGAGACGACCTTGCGGGTGGCCACATCGAAAACCGTCAGTAACCCGAACCGGGCCGGTGAACCGCCCGCGGCGATCAACAGCTTGCCGTCGGGGCTGAACTCGACATGAGTGATCAGGTCGGCCCCAGTCGCCAGCCGCACCGCTGGCTGTTTGCCGTCGCCCGAGACCAGCACCACCTCGCTGCGGCAGGCACAGGCCACCTGTTTGCCGTCGACGGAATAGGCCACCGAGGTGATGGCCGGCTGGTGCGTGTACCGGCTGGGGATCACCACCGGCGGCTCGGCGACCCTGGCCACCGAGTCGATCCTGCCTCCCTGGGCAATCCACCGCCTGAGGATCTCGACCTTGGCCTCTGAGAGCGGAATTCCCTTCGGCGGCATCGCCGGTTCCCGGCCGCTGACCATCTTGATCAGCAGGCTGCTGCCCGGCTTACCCGCCACCAGCAGCTTCCCCGATTCGCCACCCGCGAGGATCGTCTTGGCCGAGGCCAGTGACAGCTTGCCTTCAGGCTTCTCACCGCTGTGGCACGCGTAGCAGTGTCGCCTGAGGATCGGCCAGACCTGCCGGCGATAGCTGATGGCATCGTCTGCCGACGCCGGTGCCGCAACCGCAACCGCGGTCACCCCTACGGCCAGCAGCGACAGGAACTCTCGCATGCCCCTCATCCGTCTCATCCGTCTCATCCGTCTCATCCGTCTCACTAATGCACCAACATGAATTCGCGGCTGTTGAGCAACGCCCACATGAAGTCCCCGGCAGCCTCCATCCGCTTGTCGCCGTAGCTGGCAAAGAACTTCGCGGCGATCTCCTGTTCCTTCGCCAGCGGAAGCCGGCACAGCGACCACAGGTACAGAGTCTCGACCAGCTTGCCCGTCTCCTTTTCAGACTTCACCAGCTGGGCCACCCGGCCCTTGTCGCTGTTGACTCGACTGAGAATCGACTGGCCGTTGATGAAGTGCAACGCCTGCAGCATGTTGGCCCCCGAGTCCCGCTCGCACTCGCACGCCTCCATCCGCTGAGGCTTCCCGAACAGCTTCAGGAAATCGCTCTGGATGTTGGCATCGGGCAGCTGCTTGGCCGTGAAACCGGCCGGAGCCCCGCTGAAGCGTTCGGGAACTCCGGTCGCCTGCACCAGGCAATCGAGCAGCGTCTCGGCCGGCAACCGGCGAGGCACGAATCTCGAGAAGTTCATGTCGTCGTGCCGGTTCGAATCGTTGGCCACGCTGCTGCGCTGGTAGGTCCTGGAATTGACGATCGTCCGCATCAGGTGACGCATGTCGAAACCGCTGGCGATGAAGTCGGCCGTCAGAGCATCCAGCAGAGCGGGGTTGACCGCCGGGTTGGTCGACCGCAGGTCATCGACCGGTTCGATGATCCCGCGATGGAAGAAGTAGCTCCAGATGCGGTTGACCAGGCTGCGAGCAAAGAACGGGTTCCGGGGTGACGTCAGCCAGCCGATGTAGGCGTCGCGTCGATCGACGCCGCTTTTGGCCAGCTTCGGTTCGCTGCCGCCCAGGAACCGGGGTGGCTGAGCCTTGCCGCTGCGAGGGTTGGTGCCGAAGCCGGTCTTGAGGTTGATCACCACCGCCTTGGCATTCTTCACGCCCGGCAGCCGCGGGTCGTTCTTGGTGCCGACCTGGTTGAAGAAACTGTACAGCCCGTAGTAGTCCTCCTGCGTCCAGTTCTCGAACGGATGCGGATGACATCGTGCACACAGCATGCGGATTCCGCAGAAGACCTGGGTGGCCCGCTGCAGAGTGTCATGCGTGTCGTTGCTGACCGCGTAAAAGGCCGCAGTCGGGCTCTCAGAAACGCCGCCCCGGCCGGCCAGGACATCGCGGGCGAACTGGTCGAGCGGCTTGTTGGTCGCCACCGCCTCGCGCAGCCACTCGCGGAACGAGAACACCGCCGGATCGCTGAGCCGCGTGCGGCTGTTCTGCAGCAGGTCGCCCCATTTCAGAGACCACTGGTCCACGAAATCCTCACGCTCAAACAATGCCTCGACCACCTCGCGACGCTTGGCCGGATCCGTGTCCGCCAAAAAGGCCTGCAGCTGTTCGGGAGTCGGCTGGATGCCCGCCATGTCGATCGATACGCGACGCAAGAACCCCGCGTCGTCGATCAATTCCGAGGGGCGGACGTTCATCAGGTTGAGTTTTTCGATCACGAAGCGATCGACGATGTTGTCCTGGGGTACCGCTGTCGATTCGAAGTCGCCTCGAGGCTCCAGGACCAGGAACTCGGACGTGGCAAACGTCCGTTCGAACCGGGCCGACACGGCCGTCTCGCCCAGCAGCAACGCCTGCACCAGCCCGTCGCGGCTGACCGCGGCAATCCGTTCGGTGTTGACCGTAAAGACACTCAGCCGGGTCACGTCCCGCAGCGATCCGTCCGAGTAGGCCGCCACGACCTGCAGCTGCTGCTCCCAGCCAGGTCCCACGACGATCTTCTGCGGCAGGATCGACAGCGACTGGAACGTCGCGGACCCGTCAGGATCGGGCTTGGCCCCCTCGCGGATCCAGCCCCTGATCAGCCGATGTTCGAGGCTGTCCGGTTCCAGCTGTATGCCACCCTTGTGAGCCACCTGGCCCAGCGGCTTGGTCAGCATCAGGCTGACGGCGGGATTGTGCCGGTTGATGCGGCGGCCGAGGAACTCGTCGGTCAGCGATTCGAAGTCCGCCGCCGGGTCGGCGCCTCTCAGCGACAGCTTGAAGCCGTTCTTCCCCAACGAGTACCCGTGACAGGCTCCCGAGTTGCAGCCGGTCCTGGAAAGCACCGGCATCACGTCGTCACGGAAACTGTGCGGCGGCATCTCCGGTGGCAGCTTGACCGTGACGTCCACGACCGCGATCAGCCCCAGCGCTTCGACCTGGACCTGGGCCGTCCCGCTGGCAAGCGGCTCGACCCATCCCAGTGACGTCACGCGAGCCACCTTCGGGTTCGACGATCGAAACCTCGCCCGTGACGTCAGGTCGACGGTCCGGCCCAGAGGCGTCCGGGCCGTGACGACCAGCGAGTGCGGACGACGGTTGTGGGTCAGGACGACCTGCGACGGCCAGACATGCAGTTGGCCGATCAGGCCCGGCGATTCGGCCCGCAGCGCCGGAGCCGGGCTCAGCAGCATCACGACGGCCGCGGCCAGGCAAAAGGAGCCCGGTGCGTGAGAGCCCCGAGACCGCCTGGCTTGCATGCTGATCGTCTTGTGTTGGGTCTCGAGATTCATCACTTGAGGGTCCTGGCGACCGGTGGAGGCGGGGGCACAGAGGGTCCGTTGTTGGCGAATTCCAGCGAGAAGACCTGGCGGGCCGAGACCTGGACCTTGGGTGTCTTGGCATTGGGAGCCCCGCTGGCCACCAGTTGCAGCTTGTCGAAGCGTGAGGTCGTCACCTTGGCCGGTACCTTCAGCGGCAGCTCGAACCGGGTCTGCCCGGGCTTGATCACGACCTTGGGAGCGGGGACCCCCTTGGGTTGACCGGCGATGGTCACCGTGATGTCTCCAGCAAACAGCCCGTGCCGAATGATCTCGCCCTTGAGCCTGATGGTGACGTCGGACTTGGGAGTCCGTGACGCCCGCACCAGGCGATCCGCCCGCGGGGCGATCTCCAGTGACCGCCGGGCCTTCAATCTCAAAACGGTGCTGAACGACCGGGCCAACGCCGTCTTGTTGTCGGCGGAGCGAAGCTCCGCGACCACGGCCAGGTCGTAACCGGCCAATGGCAATCCCGGCGGCACGGTGACCTTGTAGGTGGCTTCATGTGGCTCAGTGGCCACGGCGGCCTCGGCGGCCTCGGCGGCCTTCAGCGCCTTGAGCTTCACGTCTCGATCGGCCCGGGCCGTCTCGAGTTGCTTCTTCAACGCCTCATCCGGCTGACCCGCCGCAGCGGCCTTCTTTTCGAGCGCCGACAGGGCGGCCTGGGCTTTGGTCACGGCCGCCTGGGCAGCCTGCACCGGGGCCGGCACCGGAATGTCGATCGTGGCCGCGGTACCGCGGATCGCGGCAGCCGTGTTGGGCTTGCCCTTGGTCAAGGGTGTTTTCTGGCTCGTCAACAGGCTCAATCGCACCGGGCCCATCGCGCCCGGCAGACGGGTCAGTTGCACCGCTACGGCGATCTCCTGACCCTGCCACAGTGCTTGACCCGGCAACGGTTTCAAGTTCACGAACACGATGGGTGATGCTGCAGCCATGTGGCCCACCGCCAGGTCCTCGCGCAACCACGGCTGCGTGGCGGCCAACGGATGCGAGGCCACCTGGACGGTACGCCTGATCGAGATTCCCTCAGCCTCCGAGACTCCCACGAGTCGAAACTGTTCGGGCCGGTTTGCGCCATCACCGGCCACCCCCGGAGGACTGACCACCATCACCAGCGCACCGGGTGCACCCTCCGGGATCGAAGTCGGGACCAGCCGGAATCGCCCTGATGCTCCGACGGCTTCCAGTCGGATGGCTCCGGTGTATCCCCGTCGCGTCACGTCCACGCGAAAGACGTGCCAGCCACCGGGCAGGACATTGTACGAATTGGCCGCCACGACCAGGTCGAAGTCGGGTGGGGTCGGGTCGGTGGTCCGGGTCACCACCAGGCGATAGACAAACCGTCGCCCGCCGCGGCCATGGCGATCGCTGACAGTTGCCACGACGTGCGAGAGGCCGGCGGGGACCGTGTAGTCGAGCCGCGAGTCGGACCGGACCGCGTCATCGTTGGACGCCAGCACCGCTGTGTCGGACTTTCTGATCTCGAGCATCGAATCCAGAGGCGATCCCAGGCGATCGGCAAACACCTCGAACCTCAGCTTCTCACCCCCCTTGACCGGCACCCTCCAACCGTCGGATTCACCGGCGGCCATCACCCGGCCGTTGCCGGCCGAGGGAACCGAGGGCAGCTTCCGCGACTCGGCTGAGGTCTCGACCACCTCGGGCCACCGCGATGCTTCGACGCGAGGCCGCAGTCCGACCGGCAGGCCGTCGGCGGGCCATCGAGTCGCCACGAGTCCGCGAGCACCACGCGGGACGGTGACCTCGACGAATGTCTCCCTGGTTCCGGTCCCCAGCAGCGTCACGCGGCTGACCTGGCCCCGGGTCACCGCCACGGGGAAGACAAGATCCGCGGCGTCGAAGCTGCCGATCGACACGCGGTAAAAACCGGGATTGCCGGCGGCGTATTGCAGGTCGTGCCACCTGAGCGTGTACAGCCCGTCGCCGGGCAGGGTGGCCGCGATCCGGGCGTCGCCGAAGAGATCGACGCGGGGCATCCCCAGAGCCACTCGGCGACCGTCGGGGCCGTGCAGGTGCAACACCGGTCTCAGGGTCGAGCCCACGCGACGGGCCAGCAGGTCGATCACCACCTTCTGGCCGCGGGTTCCAGGAAACTCAACCGTGCCAACCTGGGATCCGGCCAGACGGCCGTGTACCGCCACCGGCAGCTTCTTGATTCGGACCCCGGCGGAAAGCGGTTGCTGAGGCAATCGGTCCACCGTGACGAGCTGGGGAATCGACAGCCCCTGTCCGCTGGCCACTCGCAGGTGATACACCCCCGGCTCGACGCCATCCTCCAGAGTGATATCCAGCGTCACGGCATTGGCCGCCACCTCGCCCACGACCACCTGCCTGGCAATCTTGATTCCCGCGACGATGCGTGGAGAGGGCAGCAGGCTGGTGCCGCGGATCACGACTCGCGTTGTGCCACCCACTTGCAGGCCGCGAACCGACAGGCTGGTGATGGTGGGCACTGCGGCAACCAACTGGGTCGACCAGGCACATGCCAGCAGGCACGCCAGAAAGCGGGTGGGAAGCCGGAGCATGAAGCGGGATCTCAGGCGGGCGGGCAGGGGGCGGGGCGGTCCCGGTGACTATCCAAAGAGCTCCTGGATCGGGTCGGCATCGATGAACCGCACCGGTCGGCTGCCGGGACCGGGCATCATCGTGGTCTCCAGGTCGATACCCATCGCCGTGTAGACCGACGCCACCACTTCCGGCGGCAGCACCGGGCGTTCGTGGGGAGCCGCCCCGATCTTGTCGGTCGACCCGATCACCTGCCCGCCCTTCACCCCGCCGCCGACGAAGAAGTTGGTCCACGCCGGCGGGTAGTGGTCTCGACCACCCCGGTTGTTGAGCTTCGGTGTGCGTCCGAATTCGCTCAGCACCGCCACCACCGTGTCCTCGAGCATCCCACGCTCCTGCAGGTCCTCGATCAACGCCGTGAAGGCCTGGTCGAACTGGGGGCAGAGGTGCCGTTCGTAGTCGAGGTAGGTGTTGTCGAGGCTGGTGCCGTTGGCGTGCATGTCCCAGCAGGTGACGTTGAACACCGTGTCGAAGTGGTTGACGGTCACAAAGCGCGACCCGTTCTCGATCAGCCGTCGGGCCAGCAGACAGCTCTGGCCGAACGTGTTGCGGCCGTATCGGTCGCGGAGCTTGTCGGTTTCCTGGGACGGGTCGAACGCCTTGCGGGTCTTGGGCGAGGTCAACAGGTTGAAGGCTCGGCTGTAGGCCGTGTCGCGCTGGATGGTCGAGGAGGTCTCGGTCTTGCGCTGGATCGCGTCGAGCTGCTTGAGCAGGTTGCGACGTGAATTGATCCGGAACTCGGTCTGGCCCTTGGGTGGCTCGAGATTGGCCACCTTGAAGTTCTTCGCCGCGGGGTCGCTGCCCAGGAAGAAGGGAGCATGGGCAGTGCCGAGGTAACCGGAGGCCTGGCCGTGAGGAGTCGAGGTGCCGGTGTTGCCGATCTTGGCCGGCAGCACGATGCTCGCCGGCAGGCTGGTCTTCTGGCCGTAGATCCGTGAGATGACCGAGCCCATGTGAGGCTGGATGTTGGCGGCGTTGAAGTCGTGTCCGGTCATCATCCAACGCTGGCCGTTCTCGTGCGACGCTCCGGTGTTGTGGTGCAGGCTGCGGATCAACGCGACCTGGTCCATCATCCGCGCCATCCGCGGGAAGTGCTCGCAGATCTGTACGCCGGGTACGGCCGTCGAGATCGGCTTGAACTTGCCTCGGATGTCGGCCGGCGCGTCGGGCTTCATGTCCCAGGTGTCCAGGTGTCCCGGCGAACCGACCAGGAACAGCGTGATGCAGTTCTTGATCTTCTGCTTCTTCGGATCCACCGCACCGGCGGCTTCCAGCTCCATCGCCATCGGCAATGACAGCCCCATCGCGGTGGCACCGGCCTCGAGAAAACTGCGGCGGCTGACGCCGTCGCACAGGGGCACATCAGCCTGGCCAACATGGATCATCAGCGAACCTTTCGTTTCGAGATCGGCCTGTCCTCAGCCGGCCAACCGCGGGCGGCCGAGGTCGCCACCTCGTCAGATCGTGTAGGTAACCGTGTTGGAGATCTCGATGAACTTGCTGTCGATGAATTCACGCTGCTTGTTCTTGCGGTAGTTCACGTACTTCCACATCTGCAGCACGATCTCGTACTTGCCCGGAGCCTTGTCCGGGTGCGTGTAGTCGGCCTCGATGCGGGCCGCAGGAGTCGCGATCACCTTGCCGTCTCGCTTGACCTGCCACTGCAGACGCAGGCCCCAGTCGTTGGTCACATCGCTGCGAGTCACCTTGCGGCCCTCGAGACGAATCTCCGACTTCGGCGTGCCTTCAAACTTCTGGTCCATCCCGATCGGCCTCCGCTTCGGCTTCAGCTTCGAAAACGCATGTGCGCATTTTGATCCCATGATTCTACACAATTCTCGGCGCGATCCCAGAGGTCCTTCGCAGTCCAGGTCGACTCGAGGTGACTCAGGACCGGGCCGGCTCGGACACGGCTCAGCTGTTGGCAAACGTCGAATGCCGGGTCGACTTGTAACGCACGTCCAGGTGAGGCGTTTTCAGTACCTTCTGCTTGACCATCGACTCGATCGAAGCGGCCAGGACGCCTGAAACCAGCAGAGTCCGCTCGACGGGATACCCCGCCTTGCCGCTGACAAACATGTCCTCGGCATGCCCCATCAACTCGGCCGAGTACTGCACGTTGGGCGTGGTGGGCAGGTGGAACAGCGTCGACAGCGGCTTCTTGCGGCCCTTGAGCTGGGCGGCGAAGTTGAAGTCGGCCACCAGGCCATTGAGCAGCAGCATCGTCGCCCGGGTCCCATCGCGGTGCTGGTAGCGGTAGGCCACCGGCTCCTTGACCATCTGGCGGATTTCCCTGGGAGTGGGATGCCAGTGTGTGAAGGTGGGCCGCGGTTGCCTGAGTGTCTGGGTCCGGGTCAGGCAGGCTTCGAACAGCTTCGGGCTCCAGCCTCCCGCATCAAAGGACCCCTTGCCCATCGCCTTCCAGAAGGCATCGCCGCGGAGTCCTTCGACCCAGGCCACCCCGGTTTCGCCGCCACTGCGTCGCTCGGCCATGCACTGCATCGTCTCCAGGGCGTGGAAGTCGTAGCTGTCGACGCCGCCATAGGCCACGCCGATCAGCTCTTCGACCTTCTCGCCCCGCGGCAGGTCCACCGCCGGCATCCGCCAGGTCACCGGCAGGCTCGAACCGGCCATGAACGGGAAATCGAGCTCGCGCGAGATGTCGACCATCTCCTTGGCCCACTCCCACTTCCACGACAGGTGCTTGTCGTTGAACACCGGCACGCTGGAGCCATCCTCGCGGAACACGTCGGTGATCTTCTTGAAGAGTTCGTAGCGAGGGTACTGCTTCTGCCCCAGTTCGTTTCTCGGGTAGTTGCCGTGCTCACCGATCAAGAGCACCGCGTCGACGGCCAGGCGCTTGCCTCCACGCCTGAGCGTTTCCGCCACGGTCGGGTAGATCTTGAAGCCAAACTCCTTTTCGCGAGGCCGGCTGAGGTCGTTCTTGGGTACCTGGTCGGCGTACAGCGACACGACGTCCAGCCGAGGCTGGTTCCAGACACCATCGGTCGGATACCCGTGCAGAAACCGATCGCCCATGTGTTGCGCATGCGAGTGATACCGCCACTCGGTCGAAACAATCGCCATTGTCTTCCGCTTCTTCTTCTCAGCCGCCTCCACGCGCTCAGCGTTGAGTGTAAAAGCGGTTGCTGCTGTGGCGGCGGCGGCGGCCGAACCCTGAACGAAGTCACGACGAGTCAGCATCGGTTGGTTCCCTCGAAGGAATTGGGGTCAGAGCTTGAATAGTGAATAGTGGATTACCCAGACTGCGTCTGTTGCCTAGTTGAGGGCCACTATTCACTATTCAAGCTCTGACCCCAAGTGATGGGACGGCTAGGGTGAGCGGATTACTCGGACTGGGGCCAGGATCCGTGACGCGTACCGCGCGCTGTGGTGAATCGTATTGATGGCCTTGCGAGCGTCGGAGGGGAACTCGATCGTTGACGGCTTGCCGGTCTGCGGATTGGGCTCGTAGAGCGGGGCACCGCTGCTGGCGATCGTGACTCGGATGCGATGGCCGGCGTTGAAGATCTGGCTCATCCAGCCGATACGGAAACGGACCGGGTTCACCTTACCCGGCTTCATCAGCACCTGCTTGCGGAATCCTTCTCGGTACCGCAAGCGCCACGGGTAGTCGACCAGCAGGATCGAGCGACCGTCGGGGTAGACATCACTGATGCGGACAATGACGTCGGTATCGGGAGCCGAAGACGAGAGGTAGAGCTGGACCTTGACCGACCCGGTCCACTCGACCGGCCGCTTGAGCGTTTCGGAGGTGAAGGTCAGTACATCGTCCTGCTTCTCGAAACTGCTGGCATCGCGGGCTCCGGGGAACCCTCGTCCGGGAATCGACCGGGGTTGTCGGGGGTCGCTGTTGTAACTTGTCGCCGCGCCGGTCCCGCCGGTCAGGTCGATCATGTCCGACTCGGCAAGGCTCAGTCTTGCGTTGTGCTGCAGAAAGTAGGAGGTGGTCCGAGCCGGAGGCGGGAAATCGTCGGCCTCGCGCCAGGTGTTCCCCGGAGCATCGGCCTCGCCCACCGCTCCCATCACGTAGTACCGCACCGGGGCACGCGACTCGCGTGCCAGCGGCTTGCCCTTGAGGTGGTGATCGAACCAGCCGACCATCGAAGCGTGCACGTCGACGGCGGCGTTTTCGGGATAGACCAGTTCACCCACCCGATTGCCCTTGTTCCGCCGCCCGTGCAGCCAGGGCCCGATCAGCAGTTTCTGCTGCCTGACCGATCGCGGGCCGCCGCGGTGCTGTCGACCCTGGAAGCTGGCGATCGAGCCCTGGTTCATGAAGTCGTACCAGCTGCCGATCGTAAAACAGGGCACGTTCATCCGATCGAAGTGTCGGCTGCAGTCCACCGCCTCCCAGAACGAGTCGTATTCCGGATGAGCAAACCACTCGGCCAACAGTGCCCGGTTGTGAGCCGGCACGCGGCAGTTGGCGTCCATCCCCTTGAAGCGATCCGGCCGCGTTGTGCCTCCGATCCGGTACCCCTCCTGGTACAGGCTCAGTCCGGTATCGACCATGTACTGGCAGACCAGGTGAGGTGGTCGGGTGACGGCGAGGAAGTTCTGAGCGTAGCCGCCCTGCGAGCTGCCAAACGTGCCGATCTTGCCCGTGCACCAGTCGCGCCCGGCCAGCCATTCGCAGGTGTCGTACCCGTCCTGCAGTTTGCCCCAGGCCAGGGCCCGGTAGCCGACCCACGTCCCTTCGGATTCCTGGGCACCGCGGAAGTTGACGTGCAGCACACCAAAGCCCTCGGCCGCCAGTCGGGCAGCCATCTGGCGAGTGCCTCGCCCCTTCAGGCTCGCGTATCGCTGTTCGAAGACTCCCGGCCAGGGTCCCTTGCCCGTCGGGAGATAGAGATACCCGGAAAGCCGCTTACCGTCTCGCATCGGCACCATCACGTGCGTTTCGGTGATGTCGCCGAGGTCGAGGTCGAGGTCATCGGCCGCCGGCACGCTCGACGTGCCCAGTAGCACCGCGACTATGCCAAAGAGCAGGACTTCGGTTCCGAGAGATCGCGTCATGAGGGGCCTCATTTCTCGGTGTGGCTGACGGCAGAAGGAGGCCGGCCGCCAGACCCGGGCCTGCCCATCCCTGCGAATTCGGCGACGGGTCACACTCCGAGCAGTCTTGCGGCGTTGTTGTAGAAGATGTCCTCGACCTGGCTGTCGCTGAGTCGTTCGCTCCAGCAGGCCCACTTCAGTGACCGGATGTGCTCGAGCCCCACGATGACCGGGTCGATCTTCAGGTGCTTCTCGCCCCAGACCGGCGACTGCTCGTCGAGCCAGACGAACGAATCGGCGGCCGAGAGTGACCGGCCCCGCATATGGCTGACGGGCAGATCGGTGCCGTACATCAGCTTGTCGTGCCCGATGATCCGGATGATCGCCTGGTGCGCCATCGGCTCGCAGTTGACCGAGGTGTCGAAGTAGAGGTTGTCGAGTCCGGTCAGTTGAGGCAGTCCTTCGAGGTTGTGAGCCGGTTGGAATCCGCGGGCCGAGTGGGCCAGGATCAGCCTCATGTTGGGGTAGTTCTCGCAGTAGCGGCGAATGCACTCGATGTTCTTCGGCTCGGCCACCGCTCGTGACTTGACCATGTGCAGCGTGATCACCCACCCCTCCTCGTCGGCCACCGCGATCAGCGGCTCGGGCAGATACGCCTCGATATCGGCCTCCCACGTCGGATCGACGCCCGACATCGTGTGGTAGCACTTCAGCCCGTGCAGCCCCAGCCGGCGGACCTCCTGGCGAACCCACTCGGGATCGTCCTCGGGATGGATGAAGAAAATCGCACGGTTGTCGGGGTCCTTGGCCACCTGCTCGGAAACCCACTGGTTGGCCGACTGCCGATTCTCGAGCTCCGTCGAGGATGCAAAGGGGATGAACAGCGCGTTGGTCGGCCGCGACCCGTGGACATCCTGCATCAGCAGGTTGTATTCCTCGAGCCCCACGTTGTCGGGTGCTCCGGGAACCGTCCAGCCGGCAGTCGCACTCGACCACAGGTGCGTATGTGCGTCGTAGATGCGATCGGGCAGAAACGACTCGACCTCGCGCCGGTAGAACTCGTGGTCCACTTCGTTGACCGGGGTGCCTGTCGTGCTCATGGGTGATCGCATTCCGCGGATGAGAACGGGAACGAGAATGACGCGACCCGGCATCCTACGACCGCCCGAGGGGCTTTGCCACCGAATCGCCCGACGAAGGGTTTGGGGCTTGGCGACCGATCCGGACCCCCTTAGTCTGGTTTCAGGGTTTTCGCGACCTGCATGGTTTTCATGATTCTCATGACAAAGACTCGAAGTCTGCTCACCGCCCTGGCCATCAGCCTGCTGTCTGCTGCCGATCTGCCGGCTGCCGAACCCCAGGCCCAGCCCAAGCCGGACCTGGAATTCCTGGGCCCGCGTGGCAGCAGGACCTTCGACGCCCGTGACACGCTGGCACCGGCAAGCGAGCCATCCGCGGACGCCCGCGAGTGCCTCAAGGGGCTGACCTGGAAGCCCGGCCCGTTCCGGGTCCGCTGTGAAACAGCCGACGACGGGCGTGGCGAGGTGTTGCTGAGGTTTCCATCACCGGTCGATACGGGCAACGCGACCAACGACCAGGTGGCTGTCGAGTGGTACGTGGCGGGGCTGGACACCGGAAAGGCCAAGCGGGCCCGGGCGGTGGTCGTGGTCCACGAGTCGGGCCGGGGGATGACCGTCGGCCGCCTGTTTGCCGCAACGCTCCGCAAGCAGGGCCTGCACGCCTTCATGGTGCAGCTGCCCGGCTACGGTCACCGGGCCGGACCCGGTGGCCGCTTGCCCGCCGATCAGCTCTTCGTGCGGCTCCGGCAGGCGATCAGTGACGTCCGCAGAGCCCGTGATGCGGTCACCGCGCTGCCACTGGTCGACTCGTCCCACGTCTCGCTGCAGGGCACCAGCCTGGGCGGATTCGTCGTGGCCAGCTCCGCGAGCCTCGATGCCGGCTACGACAGCGTCTTCGTGATGCTCGCCGGAGGCAATCTCTACGAGATGATTCAGAAGGGCAAACGGGACACGGCGCGGGTACGAGAGAAGTTGGCCGAGGCCGGGGTCAGCGACGAGCAGTTGAGGAAACTGACCGGATCGATCGAACCCACTCGGGTCGCTCATCGCCTCGATCCGAAACGCACCTGGCTCTTCTCGGGAATCCGAGACACGGTGGTGCCGATGGAGAGTGCCTTGGCGCTGGCCAAGGCGGCTCGGCTGCCGACCAACCACCACGTCTTGATGCCGACGAACCACTACACCGGCATCGTACTGCTGCCGAGCATGTGTCGCCTGATCGCCAAACAGGTCAAGACCCTGCCGGCTCGGAAACGCTGACGCCGGGGTCAGACGCAGGCGCCGAACGCTGGGGTCTGACGCGGATGTTCGACGCCGCCAGGCGGAGAACATCCGGGCCTGACCCCTTCCCGCAACGGGCGGCGCCAGAAAAAGGGGTCAGGGCCCCCGCAAAAGGCGGGGCGTCAGACCCCGACCTGCATGGCCCCCCCCAAGCTACTTCACCGCTTCTTTCAACACCCGAGCCAACCGAAATCCCGCCTCGACCACTCGCCGCCTCGACACCGCGTGGGCCTGCTTGGCATAGGCCCTCGACACGGCCACCGCCGGGATCTTCTTCTTCGCATCAGCCTCACCCCGGCGGATCGCCGCAAGAATCTTCGGCGAATACACCACCTGACGGGCCAACCGGTAACTCTCGCTCACCCAACCCTCGGCCTGCAGCTGCTTCTCGGCCCGCCGACCTACCGACACCAGTTTGCTGTCGGCCAGCAGCGCCGCAGCACGCCGCACCAGGTCGCCGCTGAGGCTGCGACCTCCGCCGAACTGACCATCCCAGTACATGTGCAGGTTGATCGTCTTCTTCCGGCCCTGGATCGGCACGTCATTCCCGCCCCGGTCACCCAACGGAAATCGCTTCGCCGTGAACGACGCCGTCGAATGACACGGCTGATGCACGTCGCCCACCATGTGACACAGCCACGTCACGCAGACCGCCCGCTCGGCATTACCGGTGTCACGAGCCGCCAACCGCGTGCGACACAGCGTGATTGCCTGGATCACGTTGAGTTCCTGCGTCGCCATGCTGGCCGCGGGCGGAACAACGGTCGAGAGATTGACCTTCAAACGGGGTTCGAGCAGTCGGCGGGCGTCGTTTGAGAGGAACAGGGGTCGGTTGATGTAGTGCCAGGTCGGCCGGTCGCGATCGGTCTTGCGAATCAGGTCGCTCCACACCGCCGCCTGGGAAATGATCCACTGGTGTCGCATCGAGGGGTCTCGCAGTTCATCGGGCGGCGTAAAGTGCTCTTTGACCTGGGGATGCTGCCCCAGCAGTTTCAGCACCCGCACCCGAGTGGCAGTGTCCATGCGGCTCCAGGCCACCAGAGCCACCAGCCGATGCCCCGAGTCCCACCAGGCCGAAGCCGATGCCGACCCCAGGCCCAGCAGCATCGCGACCACCGCCGCGGTGAGCAGCCGACGGCGCGGTTTGGATTGGTTCATCGGCAAGTCCCCGTGGCTGGCTGCGTTGCAGTTCGTCGTCAGTTTGCTCAGGGTGACGTAGTCACAGTCCACTTGCCACACCACCTGCCCACCACAGGTTCTCGGGTCGCTTGAACCAGTCCCTTCCGAAGACGAAGACCGACGATGTCGATTGAGACCGTAGCCGGCTGGAGGCGTGAGCCGGGTCCGCGGGTCGAAGCGTCCCGCGACCTCGACCGCTCCAAGGTCCAGGCACCGGGCATCACGGCACGTCCCTCAGGCGGGTTTCGGCTGTTCTACACCGCCGTGGGACCCGGTCGGCCGTTCCCCGAATGCCAGGGCTACATCCTGAGCGCCATTTCTGAGAACGGGCTCGACTTCGAGACCGAGCCGGGCATCCGGCTGGCTCCGGACCCGGCCGTTGAGTACATGTCTCTGAGACTGCTGGCCCCGTCGATCGTGCGGCTGGGCGACGGGCGATGGAGAATGTATGTCGAAGCACGAGGCACGGCGGATCGGCCCACGGTGATCAGCAGTGCGGTCTCCGAGGACCAATTGAACTGGCAGCATGAGCCGGGTGTGCGTCTGCAGACACCCGATGGGCTGGGTGGTCCGCGTCTGGTGGACCTGCCCGACGGTCGCAGCCGGTTGCTGGCGTGTGCCGACGACTACGGTGACCAGGGACCCACCACCGGCCAACGCGTCGGCAAACACATCATCAGTGCCGTTTCCGAGGACGGTCTCGATTTCGACTTCGAACCCGGCCAGAGAATCCGCAGCGGCCAGGCCGAATGGGACGCCCTGGGGATCACCGCGGGGCAACTGCTGGCACCCTGCGAACCCGACCACCCCTGGACCATGATCTACTCGGCCTGGCAGGACGCTCCCCCCGGCAGCGTCATTCCCCCGCACCCCAGCGATCCGGCCTCGGCCGACACCGCGCCTGAAGAACTCGACTTCGCCGCCGCCTCGATCGCCGCCGACATCGCGGGGTTTCGTTCGAGGATTTTTCGGTCGCGGTCGGTGGACGGGCTGAGCTTCGGGCCGCCGGAGTGTATTGTGGCCGGGGGGGGTTATGACAGCGACGACATCGACGCGGTGCATGCCGAGGACATGTCGGTGATCACGCTCGGCGACGGACGCCTGCGGATGTACTATGCCGCCTGCGATGCGGCCGGCAACTGGCGGATCGCCAGCGCCGTGACCGACTCCTGACCGCTCCGCGACTCGAACCCCCTGCCCGCCCCCCCGCCTGTATCCGAGACCCCCGCCGTGGACTCGATTGCTCTCATCGACTGGATCATCTGCGGCTGCTACCTGGGTGTGGTCATCGGACTGGGCCTGTACTTCTCGAACAAGCAGAAGGACAACGACGACTTCTTCCTGGGCGGCCGCAACATGCACTGGTTGCCGGTCG
>CAUZEQ010000065.1:0-18506 GCA_963578885.1 Planctomycetota bacterium | reverse complement strand
CGAGGCGTCATGCACGTCGGCTGCGACAGCCCCAGCATGGGACCGCTGCCGGACCTGGCCGAGCCGACTCATATCGCCGGGCTGAAGTTCGGGATGATTTTCACCGAGGGAGTCACCCGGCTGAATCTGGTCTCCCCGGGCAGCTTCTATTGCGTGCTCGGCCCGCGCCACGCCAAAGGGATGTACGGTGAGGGCCGGGCACTGGCGATCCCGCCGGGGCAGCTGGCCCGGCGTCTGATCGCTTCGGCCATCGCCAAGCGCGCCGTCGACCTGTCGGTGATCAACGACTCGCAGCTGCCGATCACCTGGACCGGACCGGGCATCGGCAATCACCGCTACCCCTACATCAAGGTCGATTTCCTCTACGCCAAGAACCTCGACCTCCAGCACCACACTCACATGATGGACGCCCACGCCGGCACTCATCTTGTCCCACCCGCCTACGCCCTGCCCCCCAAGGGCTTCGACAACAACCTGTACTCCCAGCAGGTCCGCGGGTGGTTGAAGGAGTACGAACAGCGGTTCCGGCGGCGAGGGACCAGCTCGGTGACGACCGAAGCTGTGCCGCTGGGGCAGACCTGTGGCGAGGCCCGAGTGATCGACGTCCGCGGGCTGGTCGGGTCGACCGAGAAGTCGAGCTGGCCGAGTTCACCTCGGATCAGCGTGGCCCTGGTCCGTGCTTACGAGAAGGCTCATGGAGCATTGCGGGCCGGAGACGTGGTGCTGTTCCGCACCGGCCACATCAAGCGGACGTTCAAGCCTCTGCCCGCAGGTGCGGCATGTGTCTCGGATCCGCTCAACGGAATCAGCGAGGGCTGGCCGGCGGTGAGCCCCGAGGTGGTGGACTACCTGGGTGAACGAGGCATCCGCTGCGTGGGGATCGACGCACCGAGCATCGGCGGCGTCGATGAGAAGCAGGCTTTGATGAGCTACTGGGCGCTGGGCAGCCGCGGGATGGTCGCCGTCGAGTTCCTGCAGAATCTTGACAAGCTGCCCGCCAAGGCGTACTTCCTGTTCGCGGCGATCCCGATCCGAGGCTGCCACGGCGGTCCCGGCCGCGCGATTGCACTGTACTGATCCCACCGACCCCGGAGTCGACCGATGACTCAGCTGTTTCCCACCACGGTCATCGGCAGCATGCCGCGGCCGCCTTTTGTGATCGACCTGTTTCGATCCGGATCACGAATCGGTGACAACGACGCGGCCTGGCAACGGCGGATGGACGATGCCGTGCGGTACTGCATCCACCTGCAGGAACAGGCCGGCATCGACATCGTCTCCGACGGCGAATGGCGACGCGAGACCTACGTCGACGTGATCGCCGAATTGTGCGACGGCTTCGAGTGGATCGAGCGGGAACTGTTTGGATACCACCAGGTGGTCACCTCGCCACTGACACCCCGGCAGCCGGGCGTGATCGCCGCGGAAGCCCGGTTTCTCAAGGAAAACACCGACCGCAAGATCAAGGTCGCGTTGCCCTCGCCCTACCTGATCGGCCAGCGGATGTGGGAGCCGGGGTACTCCGACGGGGCCTACCCGACCCGCGAGGCATTCTGCGAGGCGGTGGTGCCGGTGCTGCGGGAGGAACTGCTGGCGGTCCGCGACGTGGGCGTCGACGTGATCCAGCTCGATGAACCGCATCTGTGCATCCTCGTCGATCCGAAAGTCCGGGCTCAGTTCGAGGATCCCGAGCGGGAGATGCGGAATGCGGTCGACTGGATCAACCAGATCGTCGAGGGGGTCGACTCAGTGGAACTCTCGGTTCACCTCTGCCGCCGCAACTGGGGCCGGCGGGGATGGGGTGCCGCGGGCGGCTACGAGGCGATTCTCGAACACGTCTCACGACTCGAGGTCGACCAGTTGATGCTCGAGTTCAGTATCCCGGTCGCCGGCGACATGGCGATCCTGGCCGAGCTGCCCCAAGAGGTGCAGGTCGGGCTGGGGTGTGTCGACGTGAGGTTTCCGGAGGTTGAGGAGCCCGAGACGATTGCCGAGCGGGTTGAGACGGCGATCAAGCACATCGGGGCCGAGCGACTGACACTGAATCCCGACTGCGGATTCGCTCCGGGCAAGGACCACGAGGTGCCTCTGGACGAGTCGTACGAGAAGCTCAAGAGCCTCGCGGCGGCGGCACAGTTGTTGCGCGGCCGTCACGCTTGAGCCCTTCTGCGGCCGCTAGCGGAGCATGCCGGCGATCTGGCCGAGCACGATGCGGGGGTAGCTCACGACCGCTCGACACTCTTGATGAACCTCGGCACGGCAAACGCCGCCAGCACACCGCTGATCACGATGACCACCGCCAGCTCGACCAGCGTGAAACCGCTGCGGTCCTTCCTAACCAACTCATTCGTTCGCGTCGCATGACTCTCCTCCTTCTAGACCCAACTTGTTGTCCACGTTCCGGAACTGTACTGGTTCCCTGACCGATCAGCGTGATCAGTGATCCCGCCTCTCGGCCTTCGAGCCTCACACGGGCCCGATTGGTGTCGCAACACCGCTTCACGCGATGCCGCCACCCAGAGCACCGACTACAGCAGTCAGCGTGCCAAGACCTCAACGACCCCGTCAGTTTCTCCAGATTTACCCTCGGGACCCAATGCCACCACACGACTTACGTCGTTTCGAAAAACATCGACCGGGTCCACCGGCTCAAACAGGCATGTCACACCTGAGAGACTCCGGCCACAAGAATCCGGTGTGCAGCACAGCACGGCGGCGACTTTGGCCGCAGCCCAGGCGAAGCGTCGCGCCAACGAGGTGCTTTCACAGCGTTGACGCGCCAAGCAGCCCGTTGAAACCCGCAGGTTCGGGAATCCGCCGCAGGCGGGCTAGAACGCAGATCTCAGGATCGACTCCAGATCCTCGCGACTCGCCTCACGCGTGTTGACCCGCAGGATCCTCACCAGCCCCGATGCAATCTCCGCAAACCCGGGCAACTGCTCCTTTGTCACTCCGACATCCCGCAGCCGGGCCGGGATCCCCACATCGGCCTTCAGGCTGGCAACCGCCGCCACACCCGCCGCCGACGCCTCGTCCTCGCTCATACCCTCCGTCTCCTCGCCCATCAACGCCGCCACCAGGGCAAATGTCTCGAGGTCGGCCGATCGGTTGAAGTCCATCACGTACGGCAACAACAACCCGTTGCCTCGGCCGTGAGACGTCTTAACGGCCGATCCGAGAGGGTACTCCAGCGCGTGCACTGCGGCGACACCGCTGTTGGAGAACCCGATACCGGCCAGCAACGCCGCCAACGACATCCCCTCGCGGGCCTCGATGTCTGCTCCGTCCTCGACCGCCCGCCGCAGGAACAAAGCGACCAGCTCGATCGCCTTGCCCGCCGTCAGGTCGGTCAACACGAACCGGCCCTGGTAGACCGACCGCTCACCCTCGGGCAACGGAAAACTCTCGTTGTCCACCGCGGTGAACGCCTCGATGGCGTGAGTCAACGCGTCGATACCGCTGTCGGCAGTGACGTGAGCCGGGCAGCTGAGTGTCAGACGAGGGTCGACGACCGAGAGACGTGGTCTGAGGAACTCGCTCAGTATCGCCACCTTGATCCCCCGATCCGGATCACTCAAGACGCTCGCCGCTGTCACCTCCGAACCGGTCCCCGCGGTCGTCGGCACGCAGGCCAGGGGAAACACCGGACCAGGCACGATGCAGTCTCCGAGATAGTCTCGAGGGTGCCCCCCGTGAGCCAGCAGGCAGGCGGTGACCTTGGCCAGATCCATGTTGCTGCCTCCGCCCAGGCCCAGCAACCAGCCGGCACCCTCGGCACCGGCCGCCTCGGCACACGTCATCGCCAGGTCCATTGCCGGCTCGGGGCAGCCGCCGTCAAACACCGACCACTCGATCCCCGCCGCACTCAACACCCCCGTCACCCGCTCACAGACTCCCGCCTCGACCAACGTCCTGTCGGTCACCACCAGCACGCGACTCGATTCGGTCGACAATTCACGGAGATGGTCTCCGAGTGAGTCCACGGCATCGAGACCGAAGACGATCCGGCCGGCGGTGTGAAATGTCCATGTGGTCCGCATCGTCGGGTGGTTCCTGGAGGTCGAACTTGCTGAGGCCGGGGCGAAGTATGATCGCCACACCCACCGCCCCTGTCCACTCTCGACACGATTGTCGCGGCTGGCGCTGGCCGAGGACTTCGACGCGTCATACGATAGACAACGCGCCGGGATCACATGTTGGCCCGATGCCAGCCCGATCAGCACCCGCCTCCAAGAAAACATCGAGCAAAGAGACCCGATCATGAAACGTCTGAACCTGAACGCGTTGGCCTGTTGGATCACGATAGCGCTGTTGCAGGCCGGTTGCTCAGACACCGGAGACAGTGGAGCCGACGCCCCGGGGACATCGGGAGCCAGCCCTTCGGCTTCAGCCGCCGATGCGGATGCGGCCACGCCGTATTCGAACGAGATTTCAGGGGACGGGAAAGCCGATGGGGCCGATCCTGGCAAGGACGCCGCGACGACCAAGACGATCCCCAACACCTCAGCCGACACCGACACCCCCAAGGCTGAACCGGCTGGCAAGACCGCCGAGGCAGACAAGAAGAAGATCCCCGAGACGGGCAAGAAGCCGGCCGCCAAGACCAAGAAGAAGGCCGACGGCAAAGAGGCCAAGAAGGAAACCGCAAAGGGAGACAGCCCCAAAGCCGTCGAGATCGATGTTCAGATGATAGACCTGCTGGGCCTGGCCAACAAAGGCGAATTCGGCAAGGCACTGGCCCAGATCGAAGTCGTCCTGGCCCGCAAGGATCTCGGGACCCTCGAAAAACAGAAGCACCGTGCGATCGTCTTCTTCGCCGCTCAGATCGCCCAGGCACAGGGCCGCAAGCTGGTTACCGACGAGAAGATTCCCGGTGCCCATGCCGTCTTCATCACCTCCGCCAAGCACTTTCGAAACCTCCAGGCGAACTTCAAGCCGCTGTTCCCCCAGGAATCCGGGTTCGGGGGAACGGTCTTCTACAACGAAGCGTGTGCCCTGGCCGCCAAGGACCAGAAGGCCGCTTTGGCCTCACTGAGCGAAGCCGTGGGGCTGGGCTTCAACGACTTCAAGCAGATGAAGACCGATAAGGACCTCGATCCGCTCCGCAAGACCAAGGGGTTCGATCAGTTCATCGCCAAGCAGGAAGCCGTCGCCGCCAAGAAGGCCGACGCGGCGATTGGCAAGGAACTGGCAGACAACAAGCCGTTTCCGTTCGATTTCACGCTGCTCGACCTCGACGGCAAACCGCTGTCGCTGGCCAAACTGCAGGGTAAGGTC
This sequence comes from Planctomycetota bacterium, assembly GCA_963578885.1. Classification (GTDB taxonomy): domain Bacteria; phylum Planctomycetota; class Planctomycetia; order Planctomycetales; family Planctomycetaceae; genus UBA8437. The sequence continues at coordinate 13,229 of CAUZEQ010000065.1, read as the reverse complement.
GTGATTGTGGACGTCTGGGGGACCTGGTGCCCGCCCTGCCGAGCCGAAGTGCCTCACTTCGTCGAACTGCAGAAGACCTACGGCAAACAGGGACTGCAGATCGTCGGGATCAACTACGAACGTGCAGCCAACCCGATCCCCGGGATCAAGTCGTTCGCCAAGGAATACGGGATCAACTACCCACTGGTGATCGGTGACGACGCGACCCAGAACAAGATCCCCGATTTCCAGGCCTTCCCGACCACCCTGTTCATCGACCGCACCGGTGAAGTCCGACTCGTCGCCGTCGGCGCACGGCCTCACGAATACCTCGAAGCCGTCGTCAAGAAACTGCTGGCCGAACCGACTCCCGCCGGTGCCAAGAAAGCCGCCAAGAAGCCAGCCGCCAAGAAGCCAGCCGCCAAGAAGCCAGCCGCCAAGAAGCCAGCCGCCAAGAAGCCAGCCACCAAGAAGCCAGCCACCAAGAAGCCAGCCACCAAGAAGCCAGCCGCCAAGAAGCCGGCTGCCAAGAAGAAGAAGTAGTAGGTCTCGGCCGGTGGCAACACTCCGGCCCTCGGGTCGGCGACAAGACTGGTGCTTCACCGCGGTTCGGCGGTGGACTATAATCGGGTCGTCCTCGTCGACACCGGCTCCGGCCGGTCCCACCACCGATCTCCCGCCAACTGCCTCCACCATCCGCTCTTTGTCGAAAAGGCCCTCCCGGATGGCTCGTTTCGTTCCCCAACGAACGCGTGTCGCGATTTCGTCGTCGCTGTGCGCCGTCGTCATGGCCGCGGTGCTGGCCGGATGTCACAAGGCTGAGATCGGTTCCTACCAGGTCCCCAAGCCCGAACAGGTCTACGCCGACAACCACGAGGAGGGTCCCGACGGGATGCTGGCGGCGATGATCCCCCGCGACTTGAAACGGCAGGCCTGGTTCTTCAAGGTCGCCGGCCTCAAGGGTCCGGTCGCCGCCCAGCAGGAGGCATTCGGCAAGTTCCTGGAATCGGTTCATTTCGACCCTGAGAGCGGCGAGCCGAAGTGGATCTTGCCCGACGGCTGGCAGCAGACCGGTGGCACCTCATCCAGTGGCATGCGCTTCGCCACACTGGTCTTGGGCACGGATCCTGATGCACTGGAACTGAGCATCATTCGGCTGCCTCTGCCCGAGGACAACTTTGACGCCTACCTGCTGCAGAACGTCAATCGCTGGAGAAAGCAGCTGAGGCTGGGGGACCTCGACGCGTCGCAGCTGTCCTCGGAGACCACGTCGTTGGAGCTAGGAGACGAGCGGGCGATCGTGGTCAACCGCATGGTCGGTCACCTGGGCAGCAAAGCGCCGATGATGGGGCCGTTTGCCGGCGGTGGTTCGAGACAGCCACCGCGACCCGGTCCGTCTCGGCCCACGATCGCAACGCCTCGGCTGAGCTACACGAATCCGGACTCCTGGCAGCCTGGTGAACTCGAGGTCACTCGCAAGGGCATCACGATCCGGCGGCAGGCTGCTTTTGAATTCGGCGAGGGAGCCGAATCGGGTGAGGTCACCGTGACGGCCTTGCCGAGCAACCCCCGCTTCCTGCTCCTCAACGTCAACCGCTGGCGTCAGCAGGTGGCCCTGCAGGCCGTCGACACCGACAACCTCGATGATCTCTTCGAACCCATCACCCTCGGCTCGATCAACGGCCGATACCTGGAACTGGTCGGTCCCAGCGACACGATTCTGGGTACGATTGTCGAGTCGGGCGGTCTGACCTGGTTCTTCAAGCTCGCGGCTCCCAATCGCCTGGCCGATCGCAGCCGCAAAGACTTCAAGTCGTTTGTCCACTCATCGCGATTCGAAGCGGCAGGAGGTTCCGATGGAGAATAATCCACAGCCCAGCGACTTATCGCTCGAATCCGTCGAGATAACTGCGGTCCCCGACGATGTGTCCGTGCCGGCTCTGGGCCCGACCGTCGTCGCCATTCTCCGCCCAATCGCCTCGCTCAAGATCGCCGTCTCACTGTTCGCGATGGCCATCTTCCTGGTGCTGGCCGGCACGCTGGCCCAGGTGAACAAGGACATCTGGGAGGTCGTCCGCGATTACTTCCGGACTCCGGTGGCCTGGATCGAATGGAGGGTCTTCTTCCCCAAGTCGTTCCTGATGGGCACCTGGCTGGAAGGGATGACCAACATCGAGAAGGGGAAGGGGTTCCCGTTCCCCGGCGGCTGGCTGATCGGTGGTGCGATGACCATCAACCTGATTGCCGCTCACGCGATCCGCTTCAAGATCCAGGCCAAGGGACATCGCCTGACGTCGGGCCTGGCGGTGATCGGGATCGGTGCGGCTCTGACCGCCGCGGTGATCGTGTGGGGCTCGATGCAAAGCGGCCAGGAGAACCAGCTGCTGCAGGAATGGCCCTCGCTGAGAATCCTCTGGCAACTGGCCCAGGGCCTGGTCTCGGGAGGCGTACTGCTGTGCGGCTGCGTGATGGTCTTCCGACGCCGAGCCGGCGTGGTGGTGCTGCACCTGGGCGTGCTGCTGATCATGTACAACGAATTGCTCGTGGGCGTCTCGGCCATCGAAGGGCAGATGAGCATCCGCGAGGGAGACACGGTCGATTTCGAGCACGACATCCGGGCCATCGAACTGTCCGTCGTCGACACCTCGCCCAAGGACCACAACCAGGTCACCGTGGTGCCGCTCACCGAGGAAGGCGTCGCGACACGGTTCCTGGATCGCAGCGACGGGGACCGCGTCATCGAGCACCCCGACCTGCCGTTCACCATCGAGATCGAAAAGCACTTCAAGAACTCGATGCCGCCTCACAACCGCCGCAGACCGGACACCCGCTTCGAGGGCGCCGGCCGGTTTGTCGAAATCGATGAGGCACGGGCAGGGACCGGGACCGATGTCGGTGGAGAAATCGATATCGCCACGGTCGAAGCCGTGCTGCGGGTCGGCAACAAGAAAATCGGGCGATACATCTTCAGCCAGCACCTGAAGAGCCAGTCGATCGAAGTCGACGGCAAGAGCTACGACGTCACGCTCAGGTTCAAGCGGACCTACGTGCCCTATTCACTGCACCTGGCCGACGTGCGGTTCGACAAGTACATCGGTACCCAGACCGCCAGCAACTACTCCTCGGATATCCGACTTGTCGCGTTCGACGGTTCGGTCGACCGCAAGGTCCACATCTGGATGAACAACCCGCTGCGGTTCGACGGCAAGACCTTCTACCAGTCGTCGGTCAACCGAGGCGAGGATGGGATCGAGCAGACCGGGCTGCAGGTGGTGACCAACACCGGCTGGATGATCCCCTACGTCGCCTGCATGATCGTCGGCATCGGGATGTTCTACCAGTTCAGCGTCGCGGTGGTCCGGTTCCAGAAGCGGCGAAACCGCGGAGTCATCTCGACCCCGCCGGTTGACTCGCCTCCCAAGGCACCCGCGGTCGCCGAATTGGCCGCGGCCCAGAGTGCTCTTGCCTCGCGGCCCGATCCGCCGCAACCGGTTGCCGTCTTACCCGAGTTGCCTCCTCAATCGCCGCCTTGGTACCAGCAGGCTCGCAACCTCGTTCCGCTCTCGGTGCTGTTGCTCCCGGTCGTCTGGATCCTCTGGGCCGCCCGCCCGCCCAGTACCAGCCCCGACCTGCCGGACATCCACGCCTTCGGGCAACTTCCGGTCGTCTTCGAAGGCCGGGTCAAGCCCTTCGACACGCTCGCCCGAAACAGCCTCCGAGTCATCTCGGGTCGCAACACCTACCGCGACGAGCACGGAAAACCCCAGCCGGCCATCCGCTGGCTGCTCGACGAAATCAGTCAATCGGCCGATTCGGGCGAGCACAAGGTGTTCCGGATCGAGAGCCTCGATGTGCTCGCCGTACTCGGACTCGAACGCCGCAAGGGCTTTCGCTTCTCCTACAGCGAATTCGAAGAGCACGTGCACCCGCGGCCGGGCAAGACCAGCGAATACCGCAAGCAGCTTGCCAAGGCCATGGAGACTCCTCCCGAACAGATGACGCAGTACCAGAGGAAACTCCGCGAACTGCACAACCGGCTGCAGCACTACCTGTCGCTGCGTGCCGCCCACACCCTGCTCGAACCCGGCACCGACGTCTCGCTCGAAAGAATCTCGTGGATCCTGAGACTGAGGTCTCTGACCAACGAGGGGGCCAACCTGCCGCTGGCGGTGCCCTCAGCCGAGCGTCAGTGGCAGACCCTGGCACTGGAATCGCTGCGAGCGTGGTCACGCGTGGCGGCCGCCGAGTGGAAGGTCGATTCGCCGGGTGCTCTCGCCACGGAACTGGTCCGCCGCTTCGGGGAATCTCGCGACCCGACGTTCGAAGATATTGTCGAGGAGCGTGCGCTGGACACGATCGTGATCCAGGCCCAGAGACAGGGACTGCCGGGGACACCGGCCGAGCTGAGGATGACGATCCGGACGCAAATGGCCCAGCTCTCCGACAGCGAACGCGAGCGGCTGATTGGCCGGATCCGCCAGCAGGAACTCGACCAGCTCGCACAGAAGGTCGCCGCCGTCATGGTGCCCATCGTCGGACCTCAGGGGCTCTCGACAGAAACCCCCGTAGGTTTCCAGCGACTCTTGACGATCCTCGCCGCCTGGGAAACCGGTGAGAGCTCGACTTTCAACCTGGAGGTCAAGCAGCTGAGCGAGTCCTACGACTCGACGGCTCCCAAGGACTACCAGGGATGGAAGTCCCGGTTCGAGCACCACTTCAACAACTTCGAACCCTTCTACCTCTCGATCATCTTCTACACGCTCGTGTTCCTGCTGGTGGCACTCAGCTGGCTGATCAAGCCCGAATGGTTCAACCGAGCGGCGCTGTGGCTGGTCTACCTGACGTTCGCCCTGCACACCTACGGACTGGTCTCGCGGATCATCATTTCCGGACGCCCGCCGGTCACGAATCTCTACTCGTCGGCGGTCTTCATCGGCTGGGCGGCGGTGCTGGCCGGGATCATCATCGAGCGGGTCTACCGGATGGGGATCGGCAACGTGATCGCCTCGGCCGCCGGATTCGCCACCCTGCTGATCGCCCAGAACCTCGCCGGCGACGGCGACACCTTCACCGTGCTGGTCGCCGTGCTCGACACCCAGTTCTGGCTCGCCACTCACGTGGTCTGCATCACCGAGGGCTACACCAGCACGTACGTGGCCGGGCTGCTGGGGATGGTCTACATCATGCGAGGCGTCTGCACCCCGTCATTCTCGGATTCATTCGGCAAGAACCTGGCTCGGGCAATCTACGGCACCACCTGCACGGCGATGTTCTTCAGCTTCGTCGGCACGGTGCTGGGGGGATTGTGGGCTGATGACAGTTGGGGCCGCTTCTGGGGCTGGGACCCCAAGGAGAACGGTGCGCTGATCATCGTGCTCTGGAATGCCCTGGTCCTGCACGCTCGCTGGGACGGCATGATCAAGGACCGCGGCCTGGCGGTGCTCGCCGTGCTCGGCAACATCACGGTCAGCTGGAGCTGGTTCGGTGTCAACGAGCTGGGCGTCGGGCTGCACAGCTACGGGTTCACCGAGGGAGTGATGCTGGCCCTGGGCCTGTTCTGCATCACCCAGCTGGCGATCGCCGGGGCCGGCTGCCTGCCCCGCAGACTCTGGTGGAGCCACAGGGCAGCGATAAAGAGAGCGGACACCGAATCCGACAAGACGTCGGCTGCCTAGGTCCGGTACTTCTTCCGCTTGGCCTTCCGCGCCTTGGCACTGGCGGGGCGGCGACCGTGGTTGGCCTTCTTCAGCTTGCGGGTCGTCTTGGCCATGATCGAGGATCCGTGAGTCAGCCGGGTGAGAGAGTGGCCGGGGCAAAAGACGCCCACGCACAGTGGCAATTGTAGAAGAGACCCTCGGGTGGATGAAAGGCTGACACTCAGCGGACTCGCACCCGACCCAGGTACTTCAGGAACACCCGGTCCAGCTCCTCCCAGTCCTCGCCAAAAGCCGCCTCGAAATCCGACTGCCGCGTTTCGGGTGTGTCCCACCGCAGCAGCGGCTTGGCAGAGATCGTCTTGAGGTAGGCGGCGTACTGCTTGCGACGAGTCCTGAGCAGGAAGTAGCTCAAGGCCCATGCCTCAGCGTAGGCGTCCGCGGACGACTCGACGTCCCGCAACCGCCGGTCGCTGCAGATCAACGTCTTCAGCGATCCGACCCGGCGACGGCGACGGACGTAGTCGGAAAACCGGGCCAGCCGCGGCAGGTTGACCTTGCCGACAGTCCGCCACCCCGATCGGCTCCGCAAGTCGGGAGTCTCGAAGAAGACCGCCATCCCCTCGACCAACCACAACGGGTTGTCCGACAGCCGACGGTTCATTCCACTGTTGTAGGCCACCTGGTGAGCCGCCTCGTGGACCACCGTCGCGATCGCCTGGGGAGCCGTCGCCAGCCGACGCTGGATCTCCACCGACGTCGCCGCAGGGGCCTGGCCGGGGATCCGGGCAATGTCGTACAGCACGATGCGGTTGGTCATGATCGAGTAGTACCCGGTCACGGTGGTGGGATCGAGCTTCGCGTCGACGGTGACGAACTTCGAGAACTGGGCCCGGTCCTTCAGCACGATCGCCACCAACGGGAACTCGGGGTCACTCAGCTTCACGCCACGACTCTTCCAGTACGCCACAAACGCACTCCGCAGCCGCTCGAAGAGTGTCCCCACCCAGCGAGTGAATCGCGGGTCCGCCGAGGAGACGATCGTGTAGTGACGCGTGCTGACGGCGCGGAATCCCTCAGCCACCTTCTTGTCGAGCTCGGCGGCCAACCGCTTGCCCAATGCCGCGGACTCCTCGGGACGAAACGCCTCACCGCTGGACTCTCGCTTCTCCAACGTCTCGGATGTCACCGTCCACAATCGGCCGTCGCGTTCCTGCACCAACAGGCCTCCGTCGACAGCCTTGACGAGAACCCGGCCGCTGATCGTGCGAGACGTGCCCTCGTCATCGAATGTGATCCTCTCCAGTACACCCCCGGCCGGCTTGTCCGCCCCCTGGCCGTGGCAGACCGGCGCCAGGACCAGCAGACTCGCGAAACTCACCAGAATCACTCGCATCGACTCGCTCCCGCTTGGGTGCTCGAAGTCTAGCACGAGTTCGATGGCCGGGATGCTCCACATTCGCTCACCAACCCCTTACGATCCTCACCCATGAGCACTCCCGAACCCGAATCGGCCCAGCCACCAGCCGAGCTGCCCAGCAACCGGCTCTCCGGAGAGACCAGCCCCTACCTGCTGCAGCATGTCCACAACCCGGTCGACTGGTACCCGTGGGGTCCGGAGGCGGTTTCTCGAGCCGCAGAACTCGACCTCCCGATCTTCCTCTCGGTCGGCTACAGCGCCTGCCACTGGTGCCACGTGATGGAGCGTGAGAGTTTCGAGGACGAGGGAATTGCCAGGCTGCTCAACGAGTCGTATGTCGCGATCAAGGTCGACCGCGAGGAACGACCCGATATCGACCAGGTCTACATGAACGCCGTCCAGTTGCTGACCCGCCGGGGTGGCTGGCCGATGTCGGTGTTCATGACGCCCGACGGACGACCGTTCTTTGGGGGCACCTACTGGCCACCGGCCGCGTCGATGGGCATGCCCGGCTTCACCGACATCCTCAAGCACGTCGCCGAGGCCTGGACGACCCGCCGCGATGAACTCGAACGGGCCGCCGATGAGCTGACCCAGGCGGTGTGCCAGGTCGGCCGGGTTGTGCGGACCGACGAGTCGGGCGCCCCGGCCGGTTCCGATGACAGCACGCAGCAGCAGGGCCTCGACAGCAAAGTGCTCGACCAGGTTCGCCGACAACTGCTCGCCCACGGCGACTCTCAGCACGGGGGCTTCGGCGCCGCTCCCAAGTTTCCTCACTCGATGGACATCCGCCTGCTGCTGAGATGCCATGCGAGATTCGCTGATCAGGCCTGCCTCGACTTGGCCCGCCTGACGCTCGACCGCATGGCCGGCGGAGGACTCTACGATCAACTCGGCGGAGGATTCCATCGCTACTCGACCGACGCCGTCTGGCTGGTGCCTCACTTCGAAAAAATGCTCTACGACAACGCGCTGCTGGTGCCGGGTTACCTCGAGGCGTTCGAGGCGACCGGAGAACAACGCTACGCCGAGATCGTCCGTGAAACTCTCGACTGGGTGCTCAGAGAAATGACCTCGCCCGAGGGAGGCTTCTACGCCACGCAGGATGCAGACAGCGAGGGCGAGGAAGGGAAGTTCTTTGTCTGGAGCGACGTGGAGGTACGAGAAACACTGGTTCCCAGCGAGGGCCAGGCGGCGGCGGATGCGTTTTGTGACTTCTACCAGGTGACACCTCAAGGGAACTGGGAAGGAGCGACGATCCTGAATCGACCTACGCCGCTGGCCGAGGCGGCCGACAGGCTGGGCCTCTCGGAGGGTGAACTGGCCGAGACCCTGAAGCGATGCCGCGTGAGTCTGCTGGAAGTCCGCGGCCAACGGGTCGCTCCGGATCGTGATGACAAGATCCTGGTGGCCTGGAACGGGATGATGATCACCGCGATGGCCCACGCCGCACGGGTACTCGCAGAGCCCCGCTACCGGCAGGCGGCCGAGGCGGCCGCGCGGGACATCTGGCACCGAGTCCGCGACCCCGACGGACGGCTGGGACATTCGACCAAGGACAACCAACCCCGCTTCCCCGCGTTCCTCGACGATGTCACCTGCCTGCTCGATGGACTCTGTGAACTCGCCATCGACAACCAGGCCGACTCATTCCTCGGATGGGCGGTCGAACTTGCCGAGCAGTTGCTCGAGAGGTTTGGTGGCACCGAGGCCGACTCGGATGAGGTCCCTGGCGGGTTCTTTTTTACCGCCGACGACGCCGAGAAGCTGATTGCCCGCTACAAGCACACCCGCGACAACGCCACCCCGTCAGGAAACGGCATGGCGGCCACGGCGCTGTTGAAGCTGGCCCGGTTGAGTGGTGAGGACCGCTGGCAGGATGCCGCAATCGACTGCCTGAGACTGATGTCATCGCAATTGGTCCGCGAACCTCTCGCCAGCGGACAGGCGCTGCTGTCGCTCGATGACTGGCTCGGATCCGACAGCAACCAGGCTCAATAACCCGCCCAACCTCGACCCTGCCGGCCATTCCCCAGGCCCCACCCCTGCCCAACCCATGCCCCAGACGTTGACCGAATTCGCCGAGTGGCTCGACGGACAGGACCACACCTGGCCGGTGCCTCCCCCGGTTCAACCGGTAGAGGCCACTCCGTTTGCCGAACCGATCGACGGGATCGCGGCGGTGACCTGGAGCGTCTACGGCACGGTGCTGCGGATCAGCGACGGGTGCCTGTACCTGGACCATCCCCAGCAGTTCAGGATGCAGGTGGCGATGGAGAAGACGATCAAGGCGTTCAACATGTGGCAGAGCATGAGCCGCAAGTCGGGAGCGCCCTGGGAATACCTCTACGACCAGTACAGCGACTGCCTGGCGATCAAGCAGATGGCCGGCACCGGCCGTACCGGTGACCTGATCCACGTCAGTGCCACCGACCTCTGGGAGGTTCTCATCGAGAGACTGGTGCAGAACGAATACGAGATTGACGAGGCGTTTTACGGGGACGCCGAGCAATTTGCCCAGAAGGTGGCGTTCTTCTTTCACCAGGCGCTGCAGGGCGTCGAAGCGGCCGCCGATGCGGCAGGGGTACTGACGGCGATCGCGGGGTCGGGTTGCCGCCAGACCCTGCTGGCCGACGCTCAACCGTTCACGCTGGTGCAGTTGTTGCGAGCCCTCAGTCGCGACGCTACACTACCGCCTCTCGGAGAATTGCTCGACGCCGACGCCATGACTCTCTCGTGCCAGGTCGGACTCCGCAAGCCCTCCCCCTCACTCTACCGCGGCTGCCTGGACCGGTTGGCCGAGAATGGAATCGAGCCTTCCGAGGTGCTGCATGTCGGAAGCCGGCTGCGAAATGACCTCGCCGTCGCCAAACGACTCGGAATGAAAACCGCTCTGTATGCCGGGGACAGCTCAAGCTTCGAGGCGAGCAAGGATGACATCCGGGACCCCGAACTGAGGCCCGATCGCCTGCTGACCGAACTCACACAGGTCCTCACCGTGCTCGGCATCGACTAGTCACCTCTCAACTCCCCACCGCACACACCATGCCCCCTCCGTCACTCTTCCCACTCGACTCGCTCGACTTCGATAACCCCGAATTCGATCTCGACGAGATCCGCAAGGTGAATCCGCAGCGGCACGCGATGGAACAGCTGACCGCCGTGCTGCAGGTCGACCAGGACTCACACGGACTGGTCGGCTACAAGGATATCAGCGAGGACGAGTTCTGGATCACCGGGCACATGCCCGGCTTCCCACTGATGCCCGGGGTGGTGATGTGCGAGTGTGCTGCTCAACTGGCCGGTTTCTACGCCCGCAAGTACAACATCCTCGGTGGCGATTACGTGGGCTTCGGGGGGATGAACGACGTGAAGTTTCGCTTTCCCGTCTTCCCGGGTGATCGACTGGTGCTGATGGCGAAGGTGACCAAGGTCAGGCCGCACCGACGCGCCGAGTTCGACTTCCAGGGATTCGTCGGGGACCGGATGGTCTTCTGCGGCTGCATGTTCGGTGTGCCGATCACCCGCGACCAGAAGATCGACTGAACCCCTGTGGCTGAAACCGTGAGACTCGAGGCGGGAGTCCCGATGAGACCGGCTCCGATAAAAGACCTCATGCCCTGGTTCCTCACGCTCGAGGACCTCGGCGATGCGATCGACTGGTCCGAGTTCTTCGGGAACTCGCAACCGGTCGAACTCGATGTCGGCTGCGGTCGAGGTCTGTTCCTGTTCAACTCGGCCGTTGCACACCCCCAGAAGAACTACTGCGGGCTGGAGATCGACTACCGCGAGGGGCGGCGGACGGCGCGACGACTGAAGAAACGGGACCTGGCCAACGCACGTGTCCTCGGGGGCGACGCTCGCCTGGCACTCGAAAAACTCATCCCCCACAACTCGGTTTCCGCCGTCCATGTCTACTTCCCCGACCCCTGGTGGAAACGCAAACACCGACGACGACGCATCTTCACCGATACCTTCCTCGAACTGCTCGCCAACGTGCTCGTGGAAGGCGGAGAACTCTACTCGGCCTCCGACGTCCAAGAGTACTTTCAGACCATCCGCTCACTCATCGAACACCACGGGTCGTTCCACGAACAGGCCCTGCCCCAACTCACCTCCCCACAACACGACATGGATTACCTGACCAGCTACGAACGGAAAGGACGCCGAAAGGGGTCCGATATCCACCGTGGACGATGGCGGTTCGGGGCCCGGTGAATCGCCAGCGGCGGGGCCGACTTGCCAGCAACAGGGGGACCGCGTCACACTGGCGACTTCGGGCAAGCTGAACTGATTGACACCAAGTGACGAGAATCGAAGCACATGAAGCCCCAAGCCAACGGCAAGTCGTTCTGGCCAACCCTGTTGTGCAGCGTGGTGGCCCTGGTCGCGGCCGATTCTGCGGTTCCGGATTCTCCGGCACTCGCGCAGGGCGCCCAGCACGTCTTTGTCGACGCCAAGTCGACAGGCCCCGACTTCGCGCTGCAGGGTGAGTACGTCGGCTGGGTGCTGACCGGGTCACAGGACTTCCGTCCGATCGGCCTGCAGGTGATTGCTCTGGGTGACGGGAAGTTCGAGGCGGTCGAATACTCCGGAGGTCTGCCGGGTGCCGGAGCCAAGGGCAAGGCGAGGTTTCGGGTCGCCGGAGCGCGTCGAGGCAACTCGGCCCGGTTCCTCCACGGCCCGCTGCAGATCGACGTTGCCAACGACAAGGCGGTGTTCTTCCTGAAGTCCTTCGACGGGGTGATCGCCGAGTTGAATCGAGTCCACCGGGTCAGCACAACGATGGGGGCTCGGCCGCCGGCGGGTGCCATCGAGCTGTTCAATGGGAAGGCGACCGAGTTGTTCAAGTCGGCGAAGGTGACCGAGTCGGGTTTGATGATGGAGGGCACCGAGACTCGCGATGCCTACACCAGCTTCGAGTTGCACCTCGAGTTCCGACTGCCGTTCATGCCGTACGCTCGAGGCCAGGGACGAGCCAACAGCGGGGTCTACCTGCAGAGTCGCTACGAGGTGCAGATCCTGGATTCCTTCGGGCTGGCCGGAAAGAACAACGAGTGCGGGGGGCTGTACCACTACGTCGAGCCGGCCACCAACATGTGCCTGCCTCCTCTAAGTTGGCAGACGTACGACATCGAGTTGACCGCCGCGGAGTTTGATGCGGCGGGCAAGAAGACTCGCAACGCCAGGCTGACCGTGCGACACAACGGCGTGCTGGTTCACGACGATGTCGAGGTCGAGCGCAAGACCGGAGCGGGGAAGCCCGAGGGGGCCGTGGCGTTGCCGACCAAGCTGCAGAATCACGGCAACCCGGTCCGCTTCCGCAACATCTGGCTCGTCGACCACTCGCGCAGGCCCCAGGCCGTCACCGCCAGGTGATCCGCCGCTCGAGCCGGCCTGCAAACCCCTATTGACCCCTACGGGGACCGCGCATAGATTACGCGCCTCGAGCGTTCGCTCGACCCGGATTCCCGGAGATCCCCTCTTGGCCTGGCTCCTCTCGAAGGTCCGGGACGTCTTGACCGGAACACCCCGCATGGTTCCCCATTGCCTCGTGTCACGCGCTGCGCTGCGCCAGGTTCTGCTGGGTCACCGCCTGGGCCCCGGCGATCGCGTCCTCGATGCCACCGCCAACGGCGAATTCACCCCGATCCTCGAATTCCTGGGGATGATCGTCGACGGCCACAACGAGACTCTCGGGACGCACAGCTCGATCCGACCCCGGCTCGTGATCGCTCGTCACGAGCACCGATCGTCACTGGAGTTGTCTCGAGCAACCGCCTTGTGGCTGAGCCGGTTGTGTCCGGGAGGCACTCTGGTGCTGATCGATCCGCCGCGACCCGATGTGCTGGCGGCGTTTCCCGGAATCTGTCGCCGCTTTTCGACCGCTGGCAACACGATTGCGACCCTGACCATCTCGTCTTTGCTGAGAGCCCCGCCCGAGTGGGACGCGTTGGGATTGCCCACGGCAGGAACCGCCGCCGCGCCGGCTGCCTAGCAGCCTGTTGAAGAACTCGGACCCTGGGGTCAGACGCCGCCCACAACGGGGCTTGCTCCACCTGTCGCGTTTCACAGGCGGGGCCTGACCCCTTCTTCGAGTTACAACGAGTGCTGGTTGAAAAGGGGTCAGGCCCCGCCTGCGTGCCGTTCTGGGTGGAGCGGGACTTTCTGTGGGC
>CAUZEQ010000064.1:0-18637 GCA_963578885.1 Planctomycetota bacterium | reverse complement strand
TTGCCTGGCCTGCCACGCGATCGGAGGAGCCGGAGGACGGGTCGGTCCCGACTTGATCAGCCTCGGAGCCAGCGCACCGTTGGACTACATCGCCAACTCGCTGCTCGATCCCAACAGCAAGGTCAAGGAGAACTACCACTCGCTGGTCGTCGTCACCAAGCAGGGAAAGGTCGTGACCGGCATCAAGCTCAGACAGACCGACAACGAGCTGGTGCTCAGAGACGCCAACGACCGCGAGATCTCCGTGCCGCGGAAATCGATCGAAGAACAGGTGGTCGGGACCTCGCTGATGCCGGCGGGGTTGGCCGAGATCCTGACCCGAGACGAACTGGTCGACCTGGTGCGGTTCCTCTCGGCACTGGGCAAACCCGGCCCCTTCGCCATCGGACGGCAACCGAAAGCCAGACGATGGCGGGTGCTGGCCGATACCCAGACGGCCCGCTTCCGGCTCAGGCGGACTCGCGACGGACAGGCGGCCACCGATGATGACGCCTTCACCTGGATACCTCGGTATTCGACCGTCGCAGGACACCTGCCGCTGGGCGACCTGCCGCTGCTGATGGTGCGGGACAGGAAGCTGAGCGTGGTGAGGTGCGAGATCGAGGTGATTGCGGGTGGGTCGGTTGCGATCGCCGTGGGAGACACCGCCGGACTGAAGGCGTGGATCGGGACCGAACCGCTGGCACTGCAGCCGGTCACCTCCAGGACGCTGCCCAAGGGTCGACACCGCCTGACGCTAGTCGTGGACCGCAGCGTCCGCAGTGGCCCGCTGAGCCTGGCCATCGACGAAGCTGCTTCGGCAAAGACCGCCAACGCCCGCTTCGTCACCGGCAAGTAGCCCAGGGACTGGCTCTGCAGCCCGTGGCGCAAGTGCCTGTCCCGAGATCCAGCAGCCGTAGCTCTGAAGCCAGTCCCCTAAGCGCCCCACACCCCGAGATACCAATCCACCACGTCCTCGCCAAACTCCGAGGAATTGGCAAACCACTCGATCGGCGCGTAGATCGCATCGAAGAAATACCACAGCCCGACCAGCCGACCCATGCTGACCTGGTACATCACCGGCCCATAGCTCAGCGGGTAGACAACCAGCACCAGCACGGCCGCGGCGATCAGCCAGACCGATCGCCGCGGCCCTCGAGGAGCCTCGGCCGCTGCCTCGGGCGATCGCTCGAGAGCATCGGGGACCGAGTCGGGTTCCATCGCGTTGCCTCTCCGAGTGTTACTTCGGGCTGGTGGGAAGATGCCGGTGAACCGCCCCGTGCATCGTGTAGAACAGGAACCGCGAACCGTCTCGAACAAACACGCCGCTCGACTTGTTCTCCTTCCGCGGCCTCAACGGGTTCCCCGCGAACTTGGTCCATTTCCTGAGGTCATCCGAAACGGCCACTCCGGAAGACCACAAGGCCGGAGTCTCCTCGCCCCGGGCCGCTCCGTGGTACGACGCGTAGTAGCGGCCCTTGTACTTGATCACCTGGTTGAGCGCCACGAGGTCGCGGTCGTACAGGCCCGGGCCCGGCTTCAACACCGCCTCGTCACTGACGTTGGTCCAGGTCAGCATGTCCCTCGACGTGGCCAGCCAGATGCCCGCGTCTCGCCGCTCGTAGAACAGGTACCACGTCCCGTTCTCGTAGTACCCCGTCGGAGTGCCGTAGGGACCCTCGGGGATCTTCTTCCCGCTGGTCAACCTCACGTCGATCGCACCGCGACGGGTCCAGCCGACGCCGTCGGTGGAGACCAGCAGTTGAGCCACGTCACCACGGCCTTCGGCGAACATGAAGTACACCGACCCCTGCTTGACGACCATCATGTCCTCAACCCAGTGCGCCTTGTAGATCGGGTTGCTCGCGTGGCGAGTCCATTTCACGCCGTCACGGCTGCTGGCGTAGCCGAGCATCTTCTGGCCCGGCCGCGTGCCGTCGTAACCGGTGAACCACATGTGCCAGAGAGGTCCTTCCCTGAGAATGAAGCCGCGTTCGCGGATCTTCACGTCCCAGTGACCCTCGCCGGCCGCTGCGAACACCGGATTCGGTCCCGACGGAACAAACGAAACCAACTCACGCGGAAAGACCGGCTCATCGGCCCGACCGACTCCGCCAACCCACAGCAGCACCAGCAACATCAGAAAAAACGCGATTCGCACAACCACCCCCCCATCTTGCAGTCAGTCTCCAACACGTAGCTGAATTCGTGAGGATTCAGTCGTCAACCGTCCCCCCCCAATTTCTGCCCAACCCACTCCCCAACCGTCTCCTCTCCCCTCTCTCCTCTCCCTTCTTCCCTATCCCCTCTCTCCTTTCGGGTGTCAGACGCCCATCCAACAATTGACCACCCCCAATCGACACAGCTACAAAGAAGCACCAACAAGCCCCGCCACCACCCCGCCACGGACCTCGCATGCCGCCACGCCTGCCACTGATGTGCCTGGCCATCGCGGCCACGCTCTCCAGTCCCGCGCAGCCACTGCACGCTGCCGATCGCCCGGCCGCTGCGTCGGTCGATTACCAGCGGCAGGTCAAGCCGATTTTCAGGCAGCACTGCTGGGCGTGCCATGGGGCGTTGAAGCACGAGTCGGGACTGAGACTCGATGCGGCTCAACTGATCCGCAAGGGAAGCGATGACGGCCCGGTCCTCGTCGCCGGTCAGCCGGAAAAGAGCCTGCTGTGGCAGAAGGTCAACGCCAGGCTGCCCGACCGCATGCCCCCCGAAGGCAAACCACTCTCGGCCGACGAACTCGCCACGCTCAAGGCCTGGATCTCACAGGGAGCCCCGGCACCCCAGTCCGAGCAGCCTCCAACCAATCCGCTCAACCACTGGTCCTTCACACCGATTCGCCGCCCGTCGGTTCCGCAGCCGGATTCTCGCAGCAAACACAGCCGGACCCGCAACCCGATCGACGCCTTCGTCGCCGCTCGACACAAAGCCGCCAACCTGACACCTCGACCCCAAGCCGACCGCTCGACACTCCTGAGACGAGTCGTCCTCGACCTCACCGGACTGCCTCCCACTCGCGACCAACAGCACCGATTCGCCGCCGATACCGCAGCGGGTGCCTACGAACGGCTGGTCGAGCGGATTTTGTTGAGTCCTTTATATGGGCAGAGGTGGGGGCGGCACTGGATGGATGTCTGGAGGTACAGCGACTGGTACGGACGCCGCAGCAGCAACGAGATCCGTTACAGCCAACGACACATCTGGAGATGGCGCGACTGGATCATCGAGGCGCTGAACGACAACACCGGTTATGACCGGATGCTCCTGGAAATGCTGGCCGCCGATGAGATCGCTCCCGGAGACGACAACGCGCTGCGAGCCACCGGGTTCCTGGGCCGCAACTGGTACAAGTTCGATCGCAATACGTGGCTCTTTGAAACCGTCGAACGCACCAGCCAGGGACTGCTGGGCCTGACGTTTCGCTGTGCCCGTTGTCACGACCATAAGTTCGACCCGGTGACGCAGAACGAGTACTACCGCTTTCGAGCCTTCTTCGAACCGCACGGGTTCCGCACCGAGATCGTCTCGGCTGAGGTCAAGACCGAGGTCGACAACGGGAAATCCACGGTGCTCTCGGACGGCCTGCCTCGAGTCTTCGATGAAAAACTCGACGCCCCGACCTTCCTGTTCATCCGCGGCGACGACCGCAACCCCGACACCGACAACCCGCTCTCGCCCGGGGTCCCCGCCGCCCTGGGTGGCAAGCGGTTCGACAAGACACCCATCACCCCCATCACGCTGCCCCCGATCGCCTACGTCCCGATCCTGCGTCCGGCCGAGGCGGCCAAACGACTGAAGACCGAAACCCAGAAAGTCGTCGCGACCCACAAGCTCCTCACCACGCTCGAGACCACAATCCGCACCACCGCAACTCAGCTGGCCACCGCCCGCAAGTCACCTCCCCCTGACGACTCACCCAACCGGCTGGCCTTCTCCGACACCTTCAAGTCCCTCGACAAGAAGGCCTGGAAGGTCGTCTCGGGCAACTGGTCGGCCCGCGACGGGATGCTGGTCCAGACCGACCTGGGCACCTTCCTCACTCTCGTCTCAACCACCGACCATCCTCGGAACTTCAAGCTCACGCTCAAGTACCGAACACTCGCTCCGGGAAACCCCCGCTCGGTCGGATTCAGCTTCGACTACGCCGGACCCAAGCAGTCTCACGACATCTACACCGCCATCGCCCCCAACTCACCCACGCCCAGCATCCAGGCCTTCCACCGCACCGGCGGCAAGGAGATCTACCCCCAGGCGGGGATCCGCAAGGCTCCCAGCCTGAAACTCGGACAGGACATCCTGCTCGAAGCCACCGTCATCGACCGCTCGCTCACCATCGTGCTCGATGGCAAGACCGTGCTCGAGTACGCGTTGCCGATGGAACGACGTAACGGGAAGTTCGCACTCTGGGCCCACCGAGCCCACGTCGAATTCGACGAGATCCAGATCCACGCCATCCGGCCGACCATCAAGAGTCTCGAACAATCGCTCCTCCTGGCCCGCCGCGACCTGCCCGTCAAGCAGGCCCAGGCAGCACTCGCCCAGGCACAACTCGATTCACTCGCCGCCCGCATCGCCGCCGAACAGGCTCGGCACCAGCACGACCAGGCCGCCGGCGACAAGCTGGCGATGGCCGCCAGTCGAGCCGAAGGGGAGGCGGGTGTCGCCCGGGCCTCGCTCAAGTTGGCCCAGGCGCCCGGCCAGGCGGCCAGCAAGGCACTGGTCACGGCGATCGCCGCTCGAGACGCCGCCGACGGCAGCTACACCCGCTTCAAGGCCACCTACCCCACCACCAGTACCGGACGACGCACCGCGCTGGCCCGCTGGATGACCCGACGCGACAACCCGCGAACAGCCCGGGTCGCGATCAACCAGATCTGGCTCCGCCACACCGGCAACCGGTTCGTCAATACCGTCGCCGACTTCGGCATCCGCAGCAAACCTCGTGAATTCCCACAACTGATGGACTGGCTGGCGGCCGAATTGATCGACAGCGGCTGGGACATGAAACACATCCACCGCCTGATTGTCACCTCGGCGACTTTTCGCCGAAGTTCCGCGCCGGGGAACGAACCGGCCGAGCTGATCAACCGGGAAGTCGACCCCGACAACCGCCTGCTGTGGCGGATGAACTCGCGGCGGATGGAAGCCGAGGTGGTAAGAGACAGCTTGCTGGCGATCTCCGGAACACTCGATACCGCCTTTGGCGGACCCGACATCCCCGAGGCAAAGGGCCAGACGTCCCCTCGCCGCAGCCTCTACTTCCGCACCACTCCCGATAACAAGATGCTGATGCTCGAGCTGTTCGACCTGGCCAACCCCAACGAATGTTACGACCGCCAGCAGAGCGTCGTGCCCGGGCAGGCCCTGGTGATGACCAACAGCCCCTTGGCCCTGGACCGCTCGCGACGGCTGGCCCGGCAACTCGCTTCGGAGATCACCGGCCGGCTGGGACCCACCACCGACGCCAACCGCGACCTTGTCACAGCCGACTTCATCACCGCCGCCTTCGAATCGGTGCTCGGACGCGGTCCCGGCCGCGAAGAACAGGCCGCCTGCACAGCGTTCGTCTCACGCAACGCCAGGCTGCTGGCCGACACCAGGTCACTGAAGTCCTTCCCGGCCGGTGCCGGCAGCGTGGTGGCTGCCTCGAGTGACCCGTTCGCCCGGGCACTCGAAAACCTCGTCCACATACTGCTCAGCCACAACGACTTTGTCACGATCCGATAATGCCTCGACCCACGGCGACCTCCCCATGACACTCAGACTCACAGCGACTCCGACCACCCCCTGCGGCCGCATCCCCAGGCGGACGTTCCTGGCCGACACCGGCATGGGCTTCACCGGCCTGGCCCTGGGCGCGATGCTCGCCGAAGACGGTGTTTTCGGCACACTCGGCACGGCGCGTGGCGCCGAGACCTCCGAGGCCCCCGCCTGGTCCCCTCCCTCGGGACTGGCCGCGCTGGCCCCCAGGGCCAAGAGCGTGATCTGGCTGTTCATGATCGGAGGCACCAGCCACCTCGAGTCCTTCGACCCCAAGCCGGCTCTCAACAAGTACGCCGGGCTGACGATCGACGAGAGTCCCTACGGCGAGCGGGTGGTCAATTCGCCCTTCTACCGCAAGAACGTTCGCGACTTCGCCGGCACGCCGCGGAAACTGATGAACAGGCTCTATCCGCTGCAGATCGGATACCGCAAGCGGGGCGAGTCGGGGATCGAGATCAGTGACTGGTGGCCGCATCTCTCGACGTGCGTCGACGACATCAGCGTCGTCCGCTCGATGTGGACTACCGACAACGACCACGCCGCACAACTGCAGTTCCACACCGGCCGACACATCTTCGACGGCTTCTACCCGTCGCTGGGATCGTGGGTGCACTACGGACTGGGAACACTCAACCACAACCTGCCCCGCTTCATCGTGCTGGGCAGCCCGCCCCGTGACTGCTGCGGGGGGGTGGGAGCACACGGAGCCGATTACCTGGGGCCCGAACACGCCGGCGTGAAGATGCGGATCAACCCCACCAACCCGCTGCCCTTCGGCACACCCGGTAGCTCGGTGTTCCGCGAAGAACGAGCCGACCAGTTGGGACTGCTCAAGCAACTCAACCGACTCGCCGCCGTCGAGTACCCCGGCGACAAGGCGATGAGGGCTCGAGTCAAGTCCTACGAACTGGCCTTCCGCATGCAGATGGCCGTCCCCGAAGCCATGACGCTCGACGGCGAGACCCGCGCCACGCGTTCGCTGTACGGCCTCGACAAGGGAACCACCAAGGCCTTCGGACAGCAGTGCCTGCTGGCACGGCGGTTTGTCGAACGAGGTGTTCGCTTCGTGCAGCTGTATCACAACGGCTGGGACGCTCACAGCAAGCTGATCGCCAACCACTCGTCCAAGATCGGTCAGACCGATCAGCCGATCGCCGGGCTGCTCAAGGACCTCAAGCAGCGAGGCCTGCTCGATGAAACTCTGGTCGTGTGGGGTACCGAGTTCGGCCGCACGCCCGGAGCCGAAAACTCCGACGGCCGAGACCACCATCCCTACGGCTTCTCGGTCTGGCTGGCAGGCGGAGGCATCAAGGGAGGCACGGTGCACGGAGCGACCGACGAGGTCGGATTCCACGCCGTCGAACACCGCCACTATGTCACCGACCTGCACGCCACCGTACTGCACCAGTTGGGCCTCGACCCCAAGACACTCGAAGTGCCCGGCCACAAACGGCTGGAAATCGACTACGGCAAACCGATCCACCAGGTCATCGCGTAGTGCTTGGGGTCAGACCGCCAGGTCCGAACCCCGGCGTCGGACGGTGTGGTGGGGCCAGCACTGCTTGAGGGGGTGGGGTCCGTGACACGCGTCCCGCTGCTGCAACGGATCTGTCCTTCCTTACATCAGGCTCAACGCCGCGGCCTCCTTGTCGGGTCTTTGAGCGATTCTTGGTGAAATGGAGCCATCTGAGTCTTGGCCGATAGAATGCAGGCCTCGCGACACTCGAACCTCCAAGAATCGCTTGCCAATGGCCATTCGGATTGAATGCGAATGCGGCCAGTTTTCATAATGTCCATTATTTAATATTTTAATAAAAGGACATATTATTGGTCTGTGCAGTAGAGTCCAGATCCCGAAAGAACGATGAATCAAGCTGAGGGATCGGCTGGTGGCCTTCGATTTACCTTTGCCCCACGTCCTCCGCAAGTCCCGCTGGAAGGTGAAGATCCGGGACAAGGAAACTCGTGAACCTCCCCACGTCACGGTCATTCGCGGAACAAGAGCATGGCGGATCAACTTGCGAACACGGCGATTCATGGATCCGCAGCCAGATCCCTCGGAAGTTCCGAGTGAGATCATCGACCTCATCATGGAACAAGACACCTGGCAGCGATTGTGCGACGAATGGGACGGCATGTACCCGAACAACCCGCTATCGGGTGAAGACGAGAATGAGGAGTAGGACGATGGCAGTGAAAGCGGCAGCGAAGCCAAGGCATGACCAGGTGTTTCTGCTCGATCGGGCGAAGAAGCGATCGTCACGATTTGCGTCGCTGCGTCCCCAAGTCGTTTCGACCATTACGGAACTGCGGAACTCCGTGGCTTACGCGACCAGAGATTCCCTTTGGGTCAGTTACGCAAGCGATCTGACGGAAGCACTTGTAAGGAATGCCTCGCTGGCCACTCCTTCATTGGGATTTGGCTTGTTCATTCATCCTCTTGACATGAAGACGATTCCAGCTCTTGGGTCGTTCTTTCGACGAATCGCATTCACGATAGATGGTGGGTTCATTCCGGCAGAGGAACTTGCCGAAGTCTTGGAGTCAGACAATCGTCCTGATCTCTTCATCGGTGGCAGCGTGAGTCACGTCACCGAGACGATCACGTTCTGGCGAGGCAACGTGATGCCACTGACCGTGCCATTCTCGGCTTTCGAGAAGTCGGGAGATGGCACAAGGCCGGACTTCAACGAGCTTTCAGTGATCGACTGTGGGCAAACTGTGCAACTGGGTGACTACGAAGCAGCGGTGGATGCGATCCTCTATGAGTACGATCCCGAGTACCGACGACGTATCACGAAGCAGCGTTTGCGAGAAGATCAGTCGTTCGGAGCTTCGCTCCGTCGTCTTCGCAAGCAGCGTGGTCTTCGACGAGAGGACTTCGAGCCCGATCTCTCGGCGAAGACACTTGCTCGAATCGAGCAGGGCAAGGTGAAGCGCATTCACAACAAGACGTTCAACGCTCTCGCCAAACGTCTTTCCGTGGAACCGGAAGACATCGAGACGTTCTGAAAAAGGGATGGGATCGAAGCCTGATGATTCTCCGTCTTTCCACAAAGCCGGCAAAAGACGAACCCGCCGCAAGCGGGTTGCACAGGTCATCGAGAAACGTGTGGAACCCCGCTGGGGTTCGTCTGTAGTATTCTTCGCCTGGTCCTGGGGTGGAACCGCTCTGCGGTTCTTTCTCAGGGCCCCGCGTCCTCGAGTGGGCGATGAGGGGCTCGAACCCCCGACCCTCGGAATGTAAGTCCGCAGCAGCCGGGCCCTGACCCCGTGACAAGAGATCCCGCATCGTTCATCATGTCCCGCCATGCCTCTCGAGGCCCCGGTAGCTCACCCCTCCCCAGCCGAGCGACACTGTGGCAGACACCACGGCAGCACTAGAAACCTTCGAGCACAACGGCGTAGCAATCGCCGACACGTTTGCCGAGGCCTTCACGATGGTCGGCACTCGGGTGATTGTCACCGCCGAAACAGCCGGCTGGGCCGAAACGGCCGGGGTCCAAGCCACCGGATTTGCCACCAGCGTCATCGCCTGCAACGCCGAAGCCGCCATCGAACGTACGCTCGAACCCGACTCGACCCCCGACGGACGACCCGGAGTCTCGCTGCTCGTCTTCGCCTTCAACCGCGATGCACTCGCGGCAGCTGTCATCGACCGCGTCGGACAGTGCGTGCTGACCTGCCCGACCACCGCCTGCTACAACGGCCTCCTGGATGGCGACCCGGAACAACGATTCGACGTCGGAGGACAACTCAGGTTCTTCGGCGACGGATACCAGGCCTCCAAGAAACTCGGAGACCGACGCCTGTGGCGGGTGCCCGTGATGGATGGTGAGTTCCTGTGCGAAGAACGGTTCGGGTCGGCCAAGGGCGTCGCCGGAGGCAACCTGCTGATCTGTGGCACGACCACCGCTGAAGCACTCGAGGCCGCTACGCTGGCCGCAGATGCGATCAGGCAGGTGCCCGACTGCATCCTGCCCTTCCCCGGTGGACTCGTACGCAGCGGCAGCAAGGTCGGGTCGCAGTACAAGGCTCTCAAGGCCAGCACCAACGAAGCCTGGTGCCCCACGCTTCGGGCACAAGTCGATTCGGTGCTGCCCGAAACCGTCGAGGCGGTCTACGAAATCGTCATCGATGGACTGACTCTCAAAGCGGTCACCGAAGCGATGCGAGTCGGATTGGCCACCGCGTCGGGATGCGACGGAGTCGAACTGATCGGAGCCGGCAACTACGGCGGACAACTCGGACAACACCACATCCAGCTCCGAGACTGCCTCTAACACCGCAGCCACACCGCAGCACCACAGGAGCCACCGGTGTCCGATCCCCCGTTGAGTCCCGCGATCCGCTGGGGACTGGTCGGGCTGGGGTCTCTGGTGGCCGCGACCGCGATCCTGCGTGCCGAGAGTTGTCTGAGTGCCAACGACCGCTCGAGATGGGCCACCGCCTGGTCTCTGGTCGAACGGGGCAGCTACCAGATCGATGAGATCGACTCGCTGCGAGTCCGGCACAAGCCCTCGGGCAAACGGCGACTCCGCTTCCGCACCATCGACAAGGTCCACCACGAAGGCCATTTCTACTCGAGCAAACCGCCGCTGCTGCCGACGCTGGTCGCGGGAGTCTACGCCGGGGTCAGCAGCGCGACCGGCTGGAACCTGGTTGATGACACCGAGGCGGTCTCGCGGGTCGTGCTGCTGCTGGTCAACTGGCTCCCCTGGACCATCGCGCTGGTGGTGCTCGCCGGGTTGCTCGACCGCCACGCTCGCCGTAATTCGACTCGCGTGCTGGTGCTTTGCACCGCATCACTGGGCACGCTGCTGCTGCCGTTTCTGGTGGCACTGAACAACCACACGGTGGCCGCCACGGCGGTCGTGTTCGTCGTCGCCGCGGTGCTCCGGGTCACCGTCGAAGAGGACCGCTGCCCGCGGCACTTCATCTTCGCCGGGCTGTTTGCCGGCTGGGCCGCCGCCAACGACCTGCCCGCACTGGCACTGGTCGCGGTGGCCGGATGGCTGCTGCTGCGAAGCGACCGACGCCGGACACTGATGTTCTTCCTGCCCTCGGCCCTGCTGGTACTGGCGGCCTTCGTCGTGACCAACGTGATCGCCACCGGAGGCTGGAAACCGTTTTATGCCTACTACGGTACCGAGAAGTACCTCTGGACGGTCGACGGCCAGCAGAGCTACTGGCTGAACCCGCAAGGGATCGACAAGGGAGGCGACTCGCCGGGAGTCTACCTCTTGCACTGCCTGGTCGGCCACCATGGCATCTTCTCACTCTCGCCCATCTTCCTCCTCACCCTGCTGGGACTCTCGCGGCGAGTCCGCCGAGCCGCCTCGCCGCTGCTGCGACTGGTCGGCTGGACCGCAGTGCTGAGCCTCGTCGTGCTCGGCTTCTATCTCACTCGGACACAGAACTACAACTACGGAGGCGTCAGTTGTGCGTTGCGGTGGTCGCTGTGGCTGGTCCCGCTGTGGCTGGTGTCGCTGGTCCCGTGCCTGGATGCCTGGGCCGACATCGAGTCCGCTCGGCCCCGTCGCACGATCCTGGCAATCTGCTGGTCGCTGCTGGCGCTCTCGGCCGTCTCGGCCATCGTGCCACTGGTGCACACCTGGCGCGAATACCCCCCTCCGCCCAACCCCTTCCAGGCCCCGTGGCTGTATCGCCTGATGGAAGACTGGGGCTGGATTGCCTACGGGTGAATCTGGATACAATCTCGATTCTGCGATACGATGAAGTCCTTCACGTGAAACACGTGAAACACGTGAAACACGCGAAACACGCGAAACACGCGAAACACGCGAAACACGACCCTCGAACAGGTCGCCGGGATCTCAGCATGCAATCGATCCGGACCAATCGACCGTCACAACCCCCCCGTCGCCACGCGTCGCGGCGTGGTGCCACGACGCTCGACTACGTGCTGGTCCTCGCCGTGATCCTCGCGATGGCAGCCCTGCTGATCCCGATGAGCCGTCACGCGATTAGCGTGGTTTACGAAATCATCTGCACCCTGGTGGCGTGGCCGTTCGTGTAACCGCTTTACGGTGAAACCGTGAAACCGTCTCACCAGGACCGACCGAAACCGACAGGACAAGCTCATGCCACTCACCAAACGATTCGGCCGATTGCTGCGTCGCCTGCACCGTGACGAGCGGGGTGCGTTGACGCTTGAGACCGTGCTGATCATCGCCGCCATCGCCTTGCCAGTCCTGATCGTGATCATCAAGTACGGCTGGCCAGCCATCCGCAACTACTTCGACCGTGGATTGCAGTCGCTGGAACAGAACACCGACGATGTCACTCGCTAGATCAACTCGATCGGCGGCCCGGCGATTCGGGCGAGTCGAGGGGCCACCGCCGAGTCATCCCTGACCCGTGAACCTGCTTCGCCCATGCTTGTGTTTTCGCACTGTGTCCTGCTACTCGTGCTGCTGGTCGCCTCGGTGACCGACATCAGGCAGGGCCGCATCTTCAACTGGATCACCTATCCCGGCCTGGTGGCCGGGCTGCTCTTCGGAGCGTTTCACCTCTCCGAGGCGGGCCGCCTGGAATTCGATACGACCGGCTTGACCGAGAGTCTGTTCGGGATCGCCGGCTGCGGAGGAATCATGCTGGCCTGCTTTCTGCTCTCGGACATGGGCGGCGGTGACGTCAAGTTGCTGGCCACCGTCGGAGCCTTCCTGGGCCTGCAGCACGGGCTGACCGCACTGCTGTGGACGATCGTGCTGGGTGGAGTCAGCGGAGTGGCGATGCTGATCTGGCAGGTCGGAGCCGGCCGGATCCTGGTCGGCATCACCCGCCACCTGGCCCTGGTCGTCCGCTCGCGTGGCTGGGTGCCACTGGAATCGGCCGAACGCGAACCGCTGAAGAGATCCCTGTTCCTGGCACCCTCGGCACTGGCCGGCGTCCTGCTGACCATCACCGAAGCTATCGAGTCGCTGCGAGATTACATCTAGTCCAGCGGCGGGCAATCATCGCCCTCGGAAAACCACATGGCCCTGCAAGTCATCCTCGACGACTGCCGACCGGCACTGTTCGCCCTGGGCGTGGCGCTAGTGGCATTGATCGTCGTCATCCGACAAAGCGGCTGCCGACTCGATCTCAGGCGGCTCGGCCAATTGCACCGTTGCCAGCGGGGTGGTGTGCAGAGCCTGTCGTTTGTGCTGACGCTGCCGGTGTTCGTGATGCTCGTGATGTTCATCGTGCAGGTCAGCCAGTTGATGATCGCCCAGGTGGTGGTCAACTACGCCGCCTACGGAGCCGCCCGCAGCCTGGCCGCCTGGGTGCCTCAGCACGTCGTCGAAGTCGAACCCGATGCGGGAATCGATCCCTTCGGGTTCGGGTCTCACCCCCAGAACGTCATCCGCCACAGCCGGCTGGCACCGGGCGTCAGCATCGGGTATTGGCACGTTGGAGGCACTCGCGAGGACGGATTCGTGGGCGCCGCACAGGGGCAGGCCACCGAGAACATCTACAAGCTCGACTTGCCGTTCCGCTCGGCCGTCGCCGCCTGTGCCACCATCTCCCCCTCAAGGCAACTCGGCCTCAACCTCACCTCCGGTGCCCGCGACCACTTCCTGGCCACCCGCACCGCCTGGCAACAGTTCGCCGGTCCAAGAGTATCCGCCTCGAACTCCGCACGGCTCTACAGCAAGTACTCGTACAGCTACTGGAACACCGAGATCTGGGTCCGCTTCCAGAACCTCGACTCGAACATCGGACCCACCCACAACCCGCTCAACAGCCCGTCTCACTGCTACCGTTCCGACGAGATCGGCTGGCGCGATCCGATCACCGTCACCGTGCGTCACAACCTGGCGCTGCTGCCGGGACCGGGCCGCTTCCTCGCCAAGTACCTGGTCCGACCCAACGGACCTCCCGATTTGGTCAGCCACCGGATCAGCCAATGGGCCGGGCCCCGCCGCCAGGTCGGCCCCGGCGACGCCGCGGCCACAGGCAACGGGACCCCTCACGACCCCCGCTACAACAAGCGGGTCTACACCACCACCATCTGGGCCCGGGCCACCGTCACCAATGATGGTGTCAAGTCCCTGGTCCCCTACGTGCATGCCCTCAATGCCCAGTAAACAGCCTCCCCTGCCGCACCGCTCGCTCGGCCTCGGTCGCCTGCACGGAGACCAGCGGGGCACGATCAGCATCGTGACGCTGCTGGTGCTGCTGGTTTTCACCATGCTGCTGATCATGATCACCAACGTCGGCCGCCACGCCGACGACAAGCTGAAGATGCAACACGCCGCCGACTCGGCCGCGATGACCGGCGGAGTCATGCTCGCACGCGGCCTCAACGGACTCGCCCACACCAACCACCTGCTCTGCGAGGTCTTTGCGATCACGGCGTACCTGCGTGAGGGGCAGCAGCGCAATGCCGAAGCGCAGGTTCCCAATATCCTGCAGGCCTGGGGACTCGCCGGCATCGATCTGCTCGGGGCCGACTTCGACCGCTTCCCGCCAGCCGGTCAGGCCCTCGTGCAACGCATCCCCTTCGAACAGCAGGCGGTCACCGCCTTCGGCGACGAACAGGCGGCCGCGGCAGACCACTTCCTGCCGATCTTCGAGAGTGTTCTCGAGTACGAACTGATCCCCGAGTACCAGAGAACCCTGGTCGAAACCGTGCCGCAGCTGGCCGTCGCGGCGGCACGCGAAATGGTCAGACAGCACGCGAAACCGGCCAATCCCGGCCGAAGCAACCGCAACGCCGCCAACCCGGCCAGCCCGCAACGACGGCCCGGCGATACGCCCGCCTGCGTGCTGTTCCGTGCCAACACCCAGGCCATCGGCGAAGCCTCCGAAGCTCATCCGCTGCTCAGAACCGTGCCGGCCATCGACCCCTCGCCCATCGGCGGGGACTTCGGTTCGAGTGGACACGGGGAGAAATACTTCGCGGACGCCGTCGAGCAACGAAAAGACCTCGCCAATCACTACCTCGAACTCTGGAACAACCAGAAACTCGAACTCTTCGACCGCGACGCGCGCATGTCCCGCTTCGGAGCACTGTGGCGGATTGCCACTCGAGGCCAACTCGACCGGTTGCTCGAACAGGACTACCCGCTCACCAACCTGCCCTTCCAGATCCGACGCATGATCGGCGGCACACATCCCAACCGGATGAGGCAGATGCTGGGGGAGGGGCGCTGGCGAGAGGTCAATCGGCACCTCGACCGTGACTACCACCTGCTGGCGGTTGTCTACCGGCGGCACCTCGAGGAAATGGGGCCGGGGCTGTTCGAAAACCCCCTCGCCAACGTCGCAGACGCTCAGTCGTTCGCCCAACTGCAGGTGTACCTGCCCGAGCCGAGGTTCGTCCGGTCCAACGGCCAGTGGGTTCGCTGGGTCCCGATCAGAGACCCGATGACCGGCCAGATCATCGACTGGCAGCCGATCCCGTTCCACGAAAACTGGCCCAGAGGCTGGGACCTGCTCAGCCAGAACTGGACGACTCGAATCATGCCCGTCTCGTTGCCCGAACTGCAGCCGATCCTGGCCCGGTCCCCCTCGGGACTGGTCCCCGGCGGCAGCACGCTGCGACCAGGACCCTTCGCGGCGATTCCCCAGAACACACTCGAAACGTTGATCACTCACTGAGCCTACTCATGCAGCATTGTCCAACAGCACGAAGTCGGAATGACAACGGCTCCGCTCGGCACGCCTCGCAGTACGCTCACGCTCACAGGAAAGGCCTGGCACCGCTCGAGCTGGTACTCAGCCTCCCGATTCTCCTGTTCGTGATGGGCCTGATGATCCTCATCGGCTGGGCCGCCACCTTCAAGGTCCGCACCCAGATCCACTCGCGCGAAGCCGCCTGGCGATCGATCTGGCGAGCCAATCCCCGCAGTGACGCCCAGGCCATGCGCAACCCGCCGGGGTTCCCGCCGCCTGCGGAAATGAGCGTCGATCGATCCTACGTCCCCTGCATCCGCATGCCGACCATCGAACTGGCCCAGTACGACTCGCACCAGGTCGCCCGCGGGCCGATGCTGATCGATCCCCGGTCCGGCACGGCCTTGCGCGTCGATCGGGACCTGCTGGATGTGCGTCGCGGGATGATCACCGGGCGTGCGGTGGTCGATCGTGGCTTTCCGGTGTTGGGGCAGATGCCTCCACGAGGCTACCGGCACGAGGTCGATTTTCCGGTGCTCGATAACCGCTGGCAGTTCTGGCAAAAAGGACTCAGCTCCAACTCCGCAAGACGCTCGCTGCGTCTCTACCCCGATCTCGCCGGTCGCTGGCAAAGCGTCACCGCCGCCCACACCGCCCGCTTGGGTCGATTGGCCGGGATGTTGCGAAACGGACTGGGACGTCGGCAAATGGACCTCTTCGATCGCGACCGAGAACTGGCAAGCTTCTACGGCAGCTATCGCGACTACTATCCCAACCCTCCCGGCCAGGCCCGGACCAGCGCCCAGGGTGACCTCTCGAGATTCGCCAACCGGTTGATCCAGCAGATCTCGGGAAGCCCCAGGCCTCGAAACGGACTCAACGTAGCCGGCATCCCCGGTGCCCTGACGCGGGACTTCCTGAACATGTACCGCAGACTGGCCGAACAGGCCCGGATGAACATGCAGTCCGACGCCGCCTACATCCGGCTGATCCAGCAGTTGGAGGCATTCGAGGCGGACCTGCTCCAATAGACCCGCGTGCCCCCCGTGACTGACCCCACCGACCGCACCGAACCTCTCGACGGGACCAGCGATCCGCCGGAGGCCTCCACACCCTCGAACCCGTCACGCAAGGTGAGGAGCCTGGGCGAATTGGCTCGGCGATGCCGCCGCCGCACGACCGACCTGCTGGCGATCGGATTGCTGCTGGTGGTCGGGCTGGCCGTGGGACGACAGTTGGCCGCTTGGTGGAACGAAGCCGAACTCCAGTCGACCCCCAATCCGCTCAGCGTCACCGGATCCGGAGCCGCCTGGACCGATCCCGACGAACTGCAACTGGGCGAACTGGGCCAGACGATCCACCGCCGACGAGTCAGCGGAGACCGGCAGGCGGCCTGGAGTGCGCTCGAGGCCTCGACCCGGGTCACGGCACAACAGGCGGGGTGGCCCGCAGCCGAAGCCGACGAGGCCGAACGGCAACTGCTGGAGCTGCTCGATCGCCGTGAGTCCCGCAGGTCGCAGTCCACCTCGCCCCAACAGCCCGACACCTCGCTGTATCGGCTCGAGGGACCCCTGCCGATGGTCGTCGCCGTCCGGCGGCTGCTCGGCCAGCGACGCGTCCTCGGTTGGGGACTGGCCACGCGGACCCCCGCCGAGGGTTGGGTGACCTGGACCTTTGCCACGGCCGGCCACGCCGACACCCTGCCGGTTGAACTGCCCGAGGGTAGCCGGAAGCTCCTGGCCGTCGGCAGCGGCAACCCCGAGCAGTTGCTGGTCTTTTCCGGATCTGCCGGTCCCGACGACTGGTGGAAGCACTTCGAGAGGGCACTCCGCCGCGACGGATGGACGCTCAGCTCACCGGCCGCCCACAACGCCGACGGCTGGACCGCTCGCTGGCAACACCGTTCCGGACAGGCCCTGGTCGTTTCGGCACGGCATCACAACTCGGGTCAATGGCATGGTATGCTGAATGTGTTCACGCCGATCCCGGCGGGGACATCGGCAGAGACATCCGGGTCGAGCCCGAAACGACAGGTCCAGCGGGAGTCAACATGAAGGGTGCACAGGGCATCATGATCGCCGTGGCGCTGGGCGTCGTCGGCTTCGTCTGCAACTGGCTCTACCTCGACGGCCAGGCCAGCGGCTACCAGATGGTCCATTTCGTCGGCGTCGCCACCGACGCCCGGGTCAACCAGGGCGACGTGTTCCAGGAAGAACACCTGACTCCGATCCCCGTGCCCGAGGATTACCAGGGCGAACTCGCCAAGGTGGCCTATCGCTGGAGTGACCGCAGGTTGGTGATCGGCCAGAAAGCCGCCCGCACCATGGCCGCCGACGGCACCGAACTGGTGCTGCACCCGGACCTGACCACTCCCGCCGCTCAGGACATCAACGAAACGATCGCCGAGGACGAACGAGTGATGTGGCTGCCGGTCGACTCGAGGACCTTCCTCCCACAACACGTCGACCCCGGTGACCAGGTCAGCTTTCGAATCCCCGAATTCGGAGACAGCACGGCCACCCGAAATCGACCGACCGCCGGCAGCGGACAGATCATCGGCCCCTTCCGAATCCTCGCACTGGGCAATCGCAAGGGACGCCGAAGCGTCCGCCAGGCCGCCGGGCTCTCCTCGGGAGCCGAAAACACGATCGCCATCGCAGTCAAGGTCGTGCAGCCCGACGGGAAACTCGAAGCCCGAGCCGAAACGCTCGCGGGCATCGTCGCGGTCAACAACTTCCAGGGCGTCCAGGTGCTGCTCCACAAGCGAGTCTCGGACAAGAACAACTAGTCCACGCCACCCTGAAACACGCTGCTCGTCCCGCTCCCAGCCCCCCCTCGCGTCGCACCATGAAAGTCTGGTTCAACAAGGTCCACGACAGCCGCCGCTCGTTGATCGAAACCGACGATTCGGTGATCCGGATCGGCCGAGACACCGGCAACACGGTGGTGCTGCAGAGCCCGCTGGTGGGCAAGCAGCAGGCCGTGGTTCGCCGCGACAACGGACTGCTGACACTCGAAAACCTCGGGATCAACAGCTGCGTGGTCGGCGAGACCGAGGTGCTGGGGGGCCAGAGCTGCGAGTTTGCTCCCGGTGATACGGTCCGCATCTGGCCCTTCACGCTGACGTTCGAGTCCGAGACGGCCAGCCCGATCAGCCGAAACCAGCTCGAATCCCACCTCCGCTCGATCATGGCCGATCTCGAACTGCGAGTGCACAGCCAGCTGCTGGAACGCTTCGACCTCTTCGAACTCGAAAGCA
>CAUZEQ010000063.1:0-19015 GCA_963578885.1 Planctomycetota bacterium | reverse complement strand
GTCGGTCGTCGAGCCGGTTGCGAGTGATCTGCAGTTTCATGTTGTCGACGATTTCGCCGCCGGCACTGGGGTCGAACGGGCGGAAGACGGTTGGCAGGGTGCCGGTTTGCGAGAGTCGACCGACGTTGGTGTAGAGTTTCTTTTTCTTGTATTCGTCGCCGACCGCATGAGCGGTGACGAGCATGTTTCGGGGCATGCCGCTTTGCGGGTCGGTCAGGCCGGCGATCCGCGAGTAGATCGAGCCCATCTGGGCACCGGTCGGGTTGCCTCCGGCCATCACGTGCATCGCGGCGGGGCCGTGGCTGGAGATGCCGTGTCGGTATGAGCGGATGACGGCGAGCGAATCGGCCAGGGCGGCCAACTTGGGCAGCGTGCCGCCGAAGGTGATACCCGGCAGCGAGGTGGAGATCTCTCCGGTGATACTGCGGATCTCGCGAGGCGCCTGCATGTTCGGGTCGAAGGTCTCGAACTGCGTGGGTCCGCCCTGGAGATTCAGGACGACGACGGCACGGTCGCGGAGGAACGAGCCACCCGAGGCGGCTGCTGTGGCCTTGGCCTGCAGCAGGTTGGCCAGGGTCAGACCACCGAAAGCGGCGGTGCCGATCTTCAGGAAGCCGCGGCGATGTCCGTGGGAGATTGTGAGCATGGGGGGCAAAGGGGTCGTGCTGAGGACGGGGTGACAGGCCGCTGCGCCCAGTATACGTGAATCGACTGGTCGAGGGGAACGTGAAGGGACTGGCTCCGCAGCCGCCTTTGGCGGCGAAGGTGCCTGTCCCGGTTGCGGGAAGGGGGGTTATGGGATCCGGGACAGGCACCGGCGCCCCGCCCAAGGGCGGGGCTCTGGAGCCAGTCCCTGGGCTATTCGCCTGCCTTGTTGACCAGCTTCGCCAGGCGGCTCTTGGTGCGAGCGGCCTTGTTGGCGTGGATCAGGTTCTTGGCGGCGGCCTGGTCGAGCTTCCTGGTGGCGGCGGTCAGCAGCGAGGCGGCCTGTTCGGTTTCTCCGTTGGCCACGGCCTCACGGACCCTCTTGACCGAGGTTCGCAGAGCCGAACGCTGGCCACGGTTGCGGGCCCGACGCTTGAGGCTCTGGCGAAGTGACTTCTTGGCGCTGATTGAGTTGGGCATGGAGATGCCTTGGCCGCTTCAGGTCGTTGAGTTCGAGTGAGTCACGGAGTCTAGAGGCTGGTGGGTGAAGTTGCCAGTGTGCGCAGCTCGCCGCCATCCCGAGCGTCGCACCAACCGCGCGACCACCCTGGTCCCCCTGATCCCCCTGATCCCCCGCCTCTCGATTCGCTTTATTCGTCGCTGGTGACCACCTGACCAAACCGCTGCCCGTCGGGACTCACCAGCCGAGCGAACACGGCAGGATGGACATTCATGTTGATCGGGCGGACATTGCCGGCACAGAAGGCAAAGTTGACCAGGTCGCCATGGTTGGAACTCGGTCGAGGACGAGAGTACTTCAGGGCAACGAGGTCTTCGTTGAGCCGACCGGACTGGAAGGCGTTCCACAAAGCGGTGTCCTGGGCCAACTGCAATGGAATTGTCGTTTGTTGCGATCCCCCCTCGATGTTTCCACCACCTCCCACATACACGGCGAAGATCTGACCGGACAACTGGAATGCCACCGGTGCCGAACCCGGCGGGGCGGCAAATCCTCCAGACCAACTGCCTCCCTGGAGGTTTTCACCGAACAGGATCGTGTTGGAGTTCCCGTCTCCGGCACTGACGAAGTCCAGGCTCATCCGGAACGGATACTTCACGAAGCCCTGTGAACTGGGGGTGTAGTTGTTGGCGAGACCATTGTCCGGTGCCCAGAAAAGACCCGTGGAATAGGCGGCTCGCAGAGGGATGCTCAGTGCAGTTGCGAGAGAATACGCAGAGAAGCTGTTGATGTTGTTGGACATGACCGTGATGTATCCGCCGTTGGCGACATAACTCAACCCGTCGGTCTGGTTGAAGTTGTTCTCGTCGACGACGCACGTGAGTGATTCAACATGCGGAATCCCGTAGCCGCTTGCTGCGGTTCCCAGCGTCTGCACCATGTTCTTGGTGTTGACGACGCGCTGCAGGTCGTTGCGGTCCAGGAACGGGAGCAACGCCACCGGCCAGGGCCTCGGTTGGACTCTCTTCACGCTCACGGGGCTGGCATTCGGGTCCAGACACGGATACCAGTCGTAGGCACTCGGCAGCCTGCCGTTGCTGCCGGTCGTGAAGTTCATGGTCGCTGCGGCCAGTTGCTTCAGGTTGTTGGCACACTGGGTCCGTCGAGCAGCGGCTCGAGCGTTCATGATCGCCGGCATGATCAACGATGCCAGCACGGCGATGATCGAGATCACCACCAGCAGTTCGATCAGGGTAAAGCCTCGGCGCAGGGATACGGCACGAGGCACATTTCGTGTCTGTCGCGTCTGCCGTGTCTGCCGTGTCTGCCGTGTCTGCCGTGTCTGCCGTGTCATGGTCTGGAAATTAGTCATGGTGAAAAGACTCCTGCTCTGTTTGTCTGCGAAGACTCCACGGGGCAATTCTAGCCCGGGTGTGGTCTTCGGCAAGAAAGTGTGAATTAACTGGTCAAGAAATCAGAAAACATCGTGAAAGGCCCGCCTGTTCTGACGTTTGTGTCTAAGTCGACGTCCGACTCGAGGCTTGCCTCCTTTCTCCAGTATGAACAACTGGTCCAACCAAGTGGAACCAAGAAACCGTATTGTCTTGCGTGAGTTGCCTGACCTGGCAGAAGACGACCGTGGCCGGCTGCCTGGGCTGTGGCGAGTTATTCGATCACCTGTTGGTAGAGGATCATGGGTCCGGCATCGAGTTGCGAGACGGTGTTGCTGCTGCCGGTGCCGATGTTGAAGGTGCCGTCGGCCGGGATGTGGTCCGGCTGCAGCAGTTCGAGGACCCGCGAGCGGTCGATCACGAAGAAGGACCGTTGTGAGTGGGCCTCGGCCAGCCTGGCCCCGATCCGCACGTGGCCCTGGGCCGCATCCTGGTGGCATTCGAACCAGTCGACCTTCATGAAGACGAAGAACACGTTGCTGCGGGTCGTGGTGTTGCCGTGGATCTTGGCCAGCAGTTGATGGCGGGTGTGGTGGTGAATCGACTGGTTGTTGTGCTGGCCCTGGTTACCCAGTTCGAACAGGCGGCGTCGGACGTAGCCCGAGGTGGTGTTGGTGTCGAGGGGGATGGAACGGAAGAGTGTTTCTTCGAGACCGTCTCGGCCAAAGCGTATGAGCCCCAGCGAGCGGAAGGGGTGTCCATGTGCCATGCCCGGCAGGAACAGTTCGCTTACCGGATCGTAGCCGTCGCGGCTGTGAATCAGCTGCCGCCACCAGTCGCGTGCCAAACCTTCGGTGGAATCGGGTAGGTGCGAGTGGACCAGTGCCGGCGTAAGCTGGCAGACGTCCTGGTTATCGATCAATCCGCCCAGCGCTTCGGGGTGGCGGATGGTGTTGAGATTGATTCGGCCGGGGATGCGGTACTTGCGGGAATCCGGCAGTACGGTGGCCGGGAACCGATCGGTGCGGGTGGGGATTTCCAGGAAATTCAGCAGCCGGGCCCAGCGGTTGTCGTACCTGGGATCGGCATTGTCCTGGTCGGGGAAGTCGGGGCGGAGGAACTTGAAGTGCCCGGCCGAATGCGTGCCTTGGTTGTCGAAAAGACGGGTGACATCGTGGGGTGCGTAGACGGGGATATTGAAGAGTTCGACAAGCGAGGCGAAGGGGCGGTCGAAGTGAGGCTGCCAACGGTCGAAGGTGGTCGGGCTGTTGGTGTTTTCGGCTCCGATCGAATTGAGAACCAGGCTGGCAGGTGGGATGGTTCGCCACGGATTGGCTCCGCCGACGGGGTCAGGCATGTAGGCCTCGCCACTGCGGTGCAGCGGCTGAGGTCTTTGGCGGCTACGCAGGTCCCACAACTGCTGGCGGATGTTGTGAGTTTCGCTCGCCTGCGGGTCGTTGTCCTTCTTGTTGATTCTGAATTGCCACTCGACGGGCGAACGCGTGTAGGTGATGCGGTCGACCTCGATCCAGGGATTGTCCAGGTCGTAGGTGGCGACCTGTCCGGGCGGGGTTGTGAGTGGATCGAAGGAGGAGCGGTTGGGGTGGATTCGGCGTTGCAGTACGACCTGCACGCTGATGAGCCCTCCGGTGGCAAACGGGGCCCCGGTCAAGAAGGACCCGACAGTCGAGGTCAGGTCGGTGCCGTTGCCGTCGGCGATGCTGAAGTGGTTGGCGGTGGGAGCCGCTTCCTTGCAGAGGTCCAGCAGCCTGGCCGCATCAAAAAACCTGGGGAAAACACCCATCAAGGATCGCGTCGACTCTGTGGTCGCCTCGGTCGCATCGGGGTCGACCTCCAGAACACTATAGCCCGGGTGGGTACCCTCGTTGAGCGAGACCAAATGGTCATCAGCACAGCTGAGAATACTGAAGGATTTGGCTGCCTCAATCTGCTTGGAGCTGCGGAACGTCACCCGACGGATGTCCCCGGCGTCCGGGGCCGAGGTGTTGGGGCGGATCTCGATCCGCCACGATCCTCCCGAGAGCGGCAGGTCAAACGGGGTGATATTGCGCAGCTCGATGCCGGCGAATGTCCGCGGCAGTGTGTCGTCGTGCAAGGTGGCGGGGTGCTCGTAGGGATCGTCGTTGCTGTCGGGATCGGTGACCTGCGTCGTGCGGGCCGCGAAGAACTCGGTGAGAGTCAACTGCTGGGCTTCGACTCCGTACACCACTCCACGCTCGACCGCATCGTCGCTGTGATCGGCGTCGTAGTTGTTGGCTCCCGAGCCGATCGGGGCGAAGCCGTCGTGGGTCCAGGGGTTGTCGTCGAGGTTCCAGCCGCTGCGAAGAGTCATGCCGCTGCTGGGATCGACGGTCGGTCCGAGGTTCTTGTCGTACTCGAAACGCGTCACCACGTTGTCGGTGTCCATCGCGTCGACAAGGTTCACGGCGAACTGGGCCATCTCGCGGACGTGCTCGGTCGTGTAGTTGCGATCGGTGTTGTTGGCCTGGGTCAGGGTATCGTCATGGTCGTTGGTGGAGGTGTAATTGACCTGGTCGCTGCCACCGCAGAGCGTGTAGAGCATCACGTAGATGTCGCGGGCCACTCGCTGTCGGTCGTAACGGGCCCACCACTCCTGCTGCAGCAGGGTCGTCGGTGGGTAGGCCGGCCTGTTGTTTGAGTTCCAGGCGACGGGCACGATGTCGGTGCCGGGGTCCAGGGGATGCTCGGTGATCGGGCGGTGCTTGGGGATGCCGTTCAAGCGCTCGAAGACGTGATTGGGCGAGAGTCGTCGTTGCAGAAGTGTCGAGTCGGTGGCTTGGATCGGGGCGCGGTTGGCGACCACTTCGAGCAGGGTGCGGAGCGGATCGCGGAAGGGGTCGGTGGTGTTTCCAATCGGAGCTCCGGTGAACTTGGGAGGAAACGCGTAGGTGGTGGCACCAAAGCGATTGGTCCCATTTTGCCAGAACTCCCACGCTCGACGACGGTCCAGGCCCGAGATCACTCCGGGAAAACTGCGGACGAAGTCACGAGTGTCCCAACTGTCGACGGTGTAGCGACGGCGGATCTTCTCGGAGCGGGTGTTGGTCTGGAAGTTGTAGGAGGCGAGTCGAGCGAGTCGGGATTCGAAGGCGGCGTTTTCGAGATCCGAGCGGCTGGCCTGCAGGAAGTAGTTCTCCTTGGGGAGGAACAGTCGGTCGGACACCTGCCGGTTCCGTTCGTCCACCACGCTCTCGGTCTCCTCGTCCAACAGCGGCGTGGTGATCGAGGATTGCATCAGGGCGGCATTCAGCGGCTGGCCCCACTTGACGGTGGTGCCGGTCATGGGGACCTGTTGGGACTGGTAGGCGGTGTATTGCGGGAACTTGAGTCGGTTGGTCGTGAACAGTTGGGTTTGGAACAGCGAGCCGACCTTGACGGTGCTGGTACCGGTGCCTCGGAAGTCGAGTGGGTGGACGTAGGGGCGCGTGGCGGCCAATCGGTTCGTATCAAATGGAGGCGCCAGTTCGCCTTCGTCCTCGTTGTAGTTGTCGTCGATGCCGCGGAGGCCCGGTTGGGGGTAGTCCCTCAGAGTGGTCGAGCTGGCGTCGATCGCGGAGATCAACTGGTTGAGGTCGCCGTGTCGTCCGTCGGTGTAGGACAGCAGCGAACCCGATCCCGGCTCGTAGTGGGCTCGACCCTTGAGCAGGTACCACCACGCCATGTTGGAGTTTTCCATCCAGCCGGCGGGGGCGTGGTTGAAGAAGCGACGCTGGTCCTGGAAGACCTCGGCGATGGTCCGCGAACTGCCGGGGAAGTCGCTGGGGCGGGCGCCCGCGTCGAGGCCCCATTGGGGGTTGATTTCGGAGGGGGACATGCCGAGGTTGGAGCGGGAGATGAACTTGCCGCCGCCGAAGTTGGCTCCGCCGAGATTGACTGATCCACTGAGGTTGCCGGTGGCGTTGAGGTTCATCAGGCCATCGCCGTCGTAAATGGTAATGGCGAACAGCGGGATCGCCTTGCGGCCGTTGCCCAGCGATTGGACGGGGAAATCGAGGTCGAGGTAGATGGCTTCCTTGATGCCGTCACCATCGGGGTCGGCATCGAACTCGTAACGAGGCTGAAACATGGCGAACCGCTTCCAGACCGGAGTGCCTCCGCCCTGGGTCGTGGTGGCACCGACGGTGATCGAGCCAAATGTGGGTATGTTGTTGCCGGTGACCCCGGCCGTCTCGACCCGGAAGTACCAGCGGTCGATCACGTTGTTGGCCACGATGATGTCTTCGCCCTGGTCCAACTGGTTGTTGCCGTTGGCGTCTTCGCTGAAGATCACCCACTGACCGCTGCGGTAGTAGACGTTCTGCTGCCAGGCTCCCAGTGTCCAGACTCCGTGGTGGGCCTCGGTGTCGAGGAACCCGTTGTCGTTTCGGTCTTCGCCGGCATCGAGGATTCCGTTGCGGTTGAGGTCTTCGCTGTGACCGAACGGGAACGGTCCGCTGAGCCCCAGCCGGTTGGCCTGGGCCATGGTGATGACGTAGCGGAGTCCCTGCGGATCCTGTGCGCTGGTGCGGGGCGAACTCCCGGTGGGTCCGAAGTCCTTGTGCATCGGGTGGGGTCTGAGCACATGCCTCACGGTGTCCGAGCGGGTCTCCCAGTCCAGGATCGGGGTGGCCTTGGTCGTCGCTCCACTGGTGATCCCACGGGCGTACTGCGGCCGCAGAAAACTCGGGATGATCACGTGCACCGGGCGGTTGTAGGCATCCAGCGCAAAGCCATTGAAGGCCAGGAAGACGCTGTTGATGTCCGGTGAGGTGTAGTCGACATCCGGTGCAGGTCGCGATGGCAGGCTGCCGTTGTTGGCCGAGGGCGAATCGTTGATCTCGAGAAGCGTCTGATCAAGCGAGCCGGTGAGCCCGGACGAGTCGGCGATGCCGTTGTGGTTCTGGTCGATCACCGGGTAACCCGTCTGCTGGCCTCCGACCGTGTACCCGATC
Source organism: Planctomycetota bacterium (assembly GCA_963578885.1). Lineage (GTDB taxonomy): Bacteria > Planctomycetota > Planctomycetia > Planctomycetales > Planctomycetaceae > UBA8437. Next base: position 11,546 of record CAUZEQ010000063.1, on the reverse strand, counting down.
ACATTCACTCCGTGTCCGCTGTGCGGCTGCACGTCGCGGCCGACAATGCCGGCGATCAGAGTGTGTCGGCCACCCGAGAGTGCACTGTTGCGCTCGTTGGTCCGCGATCCGGAAAACAGCCGGTCAGCGGCAAAACGGGTCAGGATTCGAGTCGAAGGCCGAGGCCGGGACTGGAATTCCCGTTCGGCCGCTCCCGAATAGTTCTCGGCACTGATTCGCTCGGAACTGGCAAACGTGACAAATGCGAGTCCGAGGATTGAGAGCAGGGCGAGCAGTGCGAGGACCACGACGAGAGTCGAACCGCGCGGGAGGCTCGTTCGAGAGGACCGAGCCTTCCGCGAAGAGTGTCGAAGGGGGCGTAAAGGTGTGCTGAGCATGCTGGGCATGGCGTTTGGGTGTAACCGCGCGATGAGTCTGGTCGCTCGGATCTCCTTGTGGCGGGGGCCCTTCCGCCGTGTTGGGGTTCTGCTGTGTGGTCGAGAGGGTGGTGTCGGTTTCAGCGTGTCAGAGAATGGACCTGCGTCATCTGTCTCATCAGTTCGCTGTTGGGATCGCGATAACGGATCGTGATCTGGATCGCTCGCAGCGGCAGCCAGTTGTCGATCGCCTTCCAGGTGACGCTGTCGAGTTGTCCATTGCTGTTGGTATCCTCGCCCATGTCGAGGATCTGGTTTTTGTTAAGGTCTTCGGTCTCGGTGACGATGGCACCGGGGTGCGCGGGCCAATTGGGAGGGAGTGACCTCGAGACGCCTGCGCCGGTGGTTGCCGTACAGAGGAACGCCAGCGGGCCACCGGCTTCGTTTTGCGGGAAGATGGCGTTGCCGGCGTTGTAGCCTGTGGAGGCGGACCAGGGGCCTCGGCGATTGCCGGCGACGATGCGGTGTGAATAGCGAGTAATGCGGTAGGGGGGCTCGCTGGTGATGCTCTGGTGCCAGGTGTCGTACACCCGGTTGCCCCAGGGTCCGCCGGGTCCGTAGGCCGAGTTGAGTCGACCGGCCAGACGGAAGTCTCCGGTTCCGCCGGCGTGGCCGATGTCGACGAATCGGCCCAGGGCCCCGTCCCAGACCTTGACGTCGAACGAGTGGACGTTGGTCATCAGGATGTCCTCGGCGCGGCGCGGGCCTCCGCGGTACTGGTTGATCACTCCGTCCTCGCCGACGGCCAACGGGTTGTTGGAGACGTTTTGCGTCTTGGTCGGGTTGCCGTCGTTGATGAGGTTTCCGCCTGAGTCCCTCGAGGCGGTCTGGGGATAGCGGAAGTAGTAGTTGGAGGTTTCTTCGTGAGTGAAGCGGCCGATGAAGAAGGGGCCGTTGTCGGCGGTGGTTGACCAGAGACCGTCGGGGCCGGGGCCGGGAGCGAATTCACGTGGCAACCCGGTGGCGTGGTTGTGGCCGAAACGCGCCGCAGGGATTGCCAGGGGGTAGTTGCTGGCGTTCCTGGAGTTGACCAGGGAATTGCGGTTGTGGAGCTTGGCGCCTGTCGAGGTGTACTGAGCGGAGAAGTCTAAGTCCTTCCAGAAGTTCCCCTTGTCGTCGCGAGTGTTCGCCGTGTTGTCGGTCCCGGCGTTGAACGCACTCTGGTTACTCGGCAGGTAGGGGGCCGGGTGAAGAGAGTCGAACACCTCGGAGTTGTTGTTATCGTCGAAGGGCTGCGAGCGACCACCTGTCGATTCGTACAGCATCAACACGCGGCGGTAGAGAATGCCGTTGCGGAGGAAGTAGCAGACCTCGGCCGAAGTCGAACTGATCAGGGTTTCCTGATGGTTGCGGGCGAGGTTATTCAGTGGCGAGGCGTTGAGGAGGCCGTAGTAGGGGGTGGGGTCGGAATCGGTTCGGAGGATGGTGCTGCGGATGGTCAGCTGCAGCACGTCGTCGGAATCGTCGTACGGGTTGTTTTCGGAGATGTAGAGGTAGCCCTGGCGTTCTCCGAGCCGCAGGTCGCGGCCGTAGCCGGTTTCGTTCCGGGCAAACGGCACCATGTGGCGAAACGTCCGCTTGCCGATGTCCGACTCGATGATGTTCTGCATGATCCGGGCCCGCTGGTCGTTGCGCGCCAGACCACGGACTCGATGGTGCATCCCCGAAGCGATTTCGAACACCTCGGCGAACATCATCATCATGATCAGGACCAGCGTGACCGCCACCAGCATTTCGACCATCGTGAAGCCACCCTCGGCCGACTCGAACCTGGCGGCGAGCGGGCCGCGATTTCGGCGGCGGTTTCGGCAGCGGTTGGTCACGGTGGCGGACATCTACTTGGTCCCCAACGAGTAGACGGCGACGATGCCCGCAGGAGCCAAGGCCCGTTTGCCGACTCCGACGACGATGCGATCGAGTTGCAGGTCGGCCCAACCCCTGTCGGTCGCCAGGACTTGGGTGATCTTGTACCACTGGCCGTTATCCGGGTCGAAGACGTACCCGCCGGGGACGATCTTTCCGGGTGGGTAGGGGGATATGTCGAGCTGCCCGTTGCCGTTGGCGTCCTCGCCGTTGTCCAACTGCCCGTCGTCGTCGAGATCCTCGCTCCAGATCAACTCGATCGTGGAGAGGTCATCGGTGCCCGGCCAGAGCACCTCCGACGCGTCGTCGACGGTGCCGTTGTTGTCGTCGTCGACTCCGGCGACTCCCGGTTGACGATCCGCTCCGCGACCGAACGTGGCAATGTAGGTGGCTTCGTTGGCGACCGATGCGGGTCGGTTGAAGAAGACGACCGCATCGACGCTGGCGGGTGCCGAGCCGGATGCGTAGGCGGACTTGCGGACGGTGAGCATCCAGGAGTACTTGCCGTTGAAGATCTCGACCCGAACCTCCGTCACCTTGGCCGTTGTCGGAACCGTTTCGGTGTCTGACCAGTAGATCCTGCGGGTGCCGAGGTCGACGCTGGTGATGGCTCGAACCCAGCTCTGCTGGCCATCAGGGTCCAGCAGGATCACCCGGCAGGGAATCACCGTGGGCGTGCTCGACAGGGCGACCTGGACATCGATGAGATTCAGAGACTGGGGGACCTGGACCCAGGTCGCCTGCAGCAGCTCGGGGACACCCCGCTTCTGGCCGTCGTTGTCGTCCCAGTTGTCCGGCAGCATCACCAGGTTGGTCGCCTTGGCTTCGGTGTTGTAGCCGGCGTGGTACCGCGTCAGGGGTCCGAAGGTGCCACCCACGTGGACAAAACCGAACGGGTCGACAGCGTAGATCCTGTTGTTGTGCTCGAGCACGTTGCCGTCGACGTCAGGGTCGTGCACCAGGTGAGGCAGGATGTCGATCATCGCGTCGCAGTTGTTGCGCAGCATCGTGGCTCGAGTCAACTTGCTGGCTCGGACCGAGTTGATCATGCCGACCGGAAAGAGCGTGGCCAGGCAGATGACGCCGATCGAGAGGATCAGCATCGACATCAGGACCTCTGTCAGAGTGGTACCGCGTGAACGGCCCCCCACCAGCGAAATGTGGCCGGAGGCGCCGTTTCGCACGTTTCGGACTTTTCGCACGTTTCGGACTTTTCGAACAGGCATCATTCAGACACCTCCCCGACTTCGGCGTAGTAGTACAGGTTCCTGGGCCCGGCCGCGTCGATCGTTCCGTTGCGGTCGATGTCGACTCCGAGGGCGACTTCGCCGGGGAACAGTTCGCTGGTCGAGACGTTTCCGGTGCGTGTGAAGAGGCTGACGACCCGCTTGTCACCCTCGTTGCCGACCACCCAGGGGGCTCGGCCGGAGATCACATCGACCTGGTCGTTGAGCAGCAGGTGGATGACCCCCGCGGCCGCGGTCGATCCGATCACCGATCCGCGTGGCGAGAACATGATGTCGCGGTAGCGATAGCCCTTTTGCAGCCACATCGTGTTGGGCAGTCGGCAGTAGTAGAGGTCGAGCACGACGCCGGGGGGGAGTTCCAGGGGTTGTGCGCTGGGCAACACCCGCGGCATCAGGGTCATTTCGTAGTCACCGTCTGCGAAGCGGGCGGCGATCGGGCGATTGGGGACCGCCTGGTAGGGTTCGTCGGTCGGCAGAGGGTCGACCAGTGGCGGACTGATTCTCAGCCACTGGTTGTTGACCGAGAGCAGCGCGGTGGTGGTGATGGTGTACCAGCGTGATCCGAGCTTGATACGGGCACCGTCGACCAGGGGTCCGAGATCCAACAGCGAGTTGCCGTTGCGATCCTCGCCGGAATCCAGGGTGCCGTCCTGGTCGAGATCCTCGCCGTAGCGCAGCACGAACCACTCGGTGAATTCGCCCCGGATCAGGTCCGGAAGCCCGTTGTTGACCGGGTTGCGGTGAACGGTGATCGACCCCTGGCTCCAGTTCCGACTGGCTCCGATGTAGACCATGCTCCGCACCACAGGCCGCGCCGGCGGACTCGACGGGTCGATCTCGAACCTGACCCCTCGAGGCAGCCGGTGGTGGATCGCCCGGTCGCGGGCTCCCATCAGCAGGCTCTGCATCTGGCGAGACCCGCTGCGGACACGCTCGCCGTCCAGAGATATGTTGATCACCGCTACCGTCACCGACATCAGTACCAGCATGATCACGATCACGACCAGCATCTCGATCAGCGTGAAGCCCCCGGCGACCGTCGGCGGAGAGCCGGGTCGGGAAGTGCGCTGGTGGCCGGTGGTGCAGAGAATCGTCATGTCCGCTAGTTGCTGCCGATCGGGATGTTGAGGTTGGTGATGTTGTCGTAGATGGCCAGGTCGGTTCCGTTGGGACGGGCCAGGTGGCCGAGGTTGGCGGTATCGTGGGGTTCATGGAGCCCGACGACTCCGTCGGATCCGGCCGAGAGCACCAGGGGGCTGTGCCAGGTGAACGGCGTGTGGTACACGCTCTCGTTGCCCATCGCCATGACCCACGCTCCGAAACGGTCCAGCGGATCGTCGTCAGGGTCGAAACCGAAGCGGGCCGTCGAGCCGGCACCCAGCATCAACTGGCTGCGCTCGAAGTCGGCTGCGGAGATCTGCTGGCCGGGTCCGGCTGAACGGACCAGCCGAGTCGGCCACCGATAAAACCTCAACGGCTGACCCCAACCGTCGATCAACTCGATCAACCCGTCGCTGTCGGTGTCAGCCAGTTCGCTGGCAAGGAACCGCCCGTCGCTCTCATTGGGAACCCCGAACGTGTTGCCGTTTCTCAGCAGCCAGTAGAGCAATTCCGAGCTGTCGGCGTTGCTGATGGTGTTGGAACCGATCGTCCGCTCGCCGTGGTGCTGCGGCAGGGCGAGTCGGTAGAGCAGCTTGCGGGCGACGACGGGGGCGAGTTGCCGAGAGCGTCGCTGGTTGAGTCCGCTGGCACGCAGCACGGCGATCGCCGTGGCAATCTCGCCCCGCTTCAACTGGTACCTCGTGAACGCGTCGCGACGCTCCTGCAGCATGCGGTGCACCTTGAGCAGCGTGGCACGAGTGGCGGCGGTCCGAGACGTACTCAGCATGTTGCCGACCAGCATCGTCATCATCGTCATCATCGTCATCATCAGGACCATCACCATCAGGATCTCGATCAACGTGAATCCGCCGGTGACGCCGCGACCGGGCCGAGACCGATCGAGCGGACGCCCGTGGGCGGGTCGCGAGTTTCGGAGATGGAAGCTGGGGATGGTCATGGGGTGATGCTGTGGTGATGCTGTGGTGAGCCGACTGAGGGCCTTGTGAGTCTGATCGTGCGGGGCCGGATGACGGGGGTTCGGAGGTCGAACCGGTGGTTGACGCGGGCCCGCGGAAGATGTCCGTTCCGAGGAACGGGTGAGGAGTTCTTGGCGATGAGAGTGAGGTGATCGGGTGGCGTGGATCAGGGTTTCAGGCGACCGCCCGAGGCGAAATTGGTGATGTTGTCGCCGTCCCGATCGGTCAGGGCGCTGGCGTTTTCTGAGCTGTACAGTCCTCCGATTCCGTAGGGGCGGTAGACACCGGAGCTGTCTTCGTGAGGCCCGAAACCGGGCGAGATGATCTGAAAACTCTTGGGCTTCCACGCCTGCGCGGAGTTCTGGAAGTAGGGGCTCACGGGGTTCTTGAGGTTGCTGGTTGTGTGCGGGAGGTAGACCCAGAGGTCGGCCTTCTCGTAACCGCGGCCGTTGCTGCTCGAGAGGTACAGGTAGGGAGCGGTTTGGTTGGCGAGCGAATCGAGGTATTCGGGGAAGCGGTCGCCAGTTGTTCCCGAGGAGTAATTGTCGATGTCGACCAGCCGGGAGGCGACGAATTCGAAAAATGGACCCACCCGGCTCTCTCCCGCTGCCAACTGACGGGCGAACGGGTCGGCGGGGTTGTTGGCGAAACCGGTCATGTAGGGCCTGCCGTTGCTGTCGAAGCTGGCCATGCCGCCGAGAAAGAAGACCAGGCATTCGGATCCGGACAGGTGGATCCCCGGGACGCCGTCGTTGTCCGGGTCGAGCTCACCGATGCTGCCGTCTCCATCGAGGTCCCGGTTCTTGGCGAAGTAGAACCGATTCCAGAGTCTCGAGATCCTGCCCTTCGAATCCCTCGACTCGAAACTGGCGTTCCACTGCCCGGCCTCTTCGTAGAGGCACACGTGGCTGGGCGGTTCGTGGCCGAACCGGGTCCGGAAGTCGGAGATGGCACTTTCGAATGAGGTGATCTCGATCTTGACCGCCGCCTCCTTGGCCCGTCGGCTGATGCCGCCGAGTACCGGGACTAGGATCGCGGCGAGGATGCCGATGATCACGACCACCACCATGATCTCCACCAGCGTGAAACCGCTGCGGGGCGAGTGGGTCGGGGGATGGGAGTTCTGAGCGTGCATTAGATTGCCTATTGCGGGTTGGCCCGGCGAGGGGGGGAACTGTTTGGGCCCGCTTGTGTTGAGCGTCTAGGAGAGTTCGTTGAGCAGCTTGACCAGGGGCATGAACAGCGCGATCACTATGAAGCCGACGATCAGGCCCAGCACGACGACCATGATCGGTTCGAGCATGCTGATCAGCCCGTCGACCGCCACGGCCACCTCCTCGTCGTACACCTCCGCCACCTTGTACATCATGGTGTCCAGGGCACCGGTCTCCTCGCCCACGTCCACCATATTGACCACGATGTCGTCCACGATTCGTGCCTCGCGCAACGGGATCGCGATCGATTCACCCTCGCGGATCGCCGAGTGGATGTTGTCAAAGGCCCGCCTGAAGACCGTGTTGCCCGCCGTGTCGCGGGCGATGGTTAATGCCTCGAGGATCGGCACCCCCGAGGCGATCAGGGTTCCGAGTGTGCGCATGGTCCGCGCGACGGTTGATTTCTGGAGGATCTTGCCCAGCAGCGGGAGCTTCAGCGCAATCCAGTCGATCACAAACGCCCCCGTCTTGTTCTTCTTGATCAGCTTGATCGTCAGCACGAACGCGATCGGGGAGATCACCAGGACCCACCAGTAGGTGGCGAACCAGTCGCTGGCGTTGAGCAGCACGATGGTGATTTCGGGCAGCTCGACGTCGAAGCCCAGGAAGATCTTCTTGAACTTCGGGATGATGAAAACCATGATGCCCGAGACGATCAGGATGGCGACGGTGACCACCGCGGCGGGGTAGATCATCGCCCCGACCACCTTCCGCTTCAGGCTCTGGGCCCGTTCCTTGAACTCGGCGAGTCGCTGCAGGATCACCTCCAATGCGCCACCGGCCTCGCCGGCCTTGACCATGTTGACGTAGAGGTCATCGAAGGCCTTGGGCTGCTTGGCCATGGCTTCCGAAAGCGTGCTGCCGCTCTCGATGTCCTCGATCACGCCCATGAGCGAGCTCTTCAGAGGGCCGGGCTTGGACTGTCCTTCGAGGATCATCAGGCTGCGGAGGATCGGGAGTCCGGCGTCCTGGAGCGTGGAGAGTTGCCGGGTGAAGGTGCACAGCTGCTTGGATCGGACCTTGCCGAATGAGAAGCCTCCTCCAGCCTTGCGGCGGCGGGGCCCCTTCCGCTTGTCGTCCTTATCCTTCTTCTTTTTCTTCTTCCGCCCCTCTTCAGTGATCTTGGTCACGAACAGGTCCTGTTCGCGGATCAGCTGCTGAGCTTCACCCTCGGACTCGGCGTCGATCGTCCCGGTGACTTCGGCACCGGCGTGGTCCATCGCCTCGTACTTGTAACTGGGCATCGGCGTCCTACTCCACGTCCTCAAGCACGGTCTCACGTACCACCTCGTCGATGGTCGTGATCCCGTCGAAGATCAGTTTCAGGCCGGCTTCTCGCAGGGAGGTCATCCCCTGGGTTCGGGCCAGGTTGCGGATATCATCGGTCGAGGCGTCGCTGGTGATCAGGTCGCGGATCTCGTCCGTCATATCGAGCAGTTCGTAGATGCCGACTCGACCCTTGTAGCCGCCGTTGTTGCAGCGGCTGCAGCCCTTGCCGTAGTAGAACTTGTACTGACGTGCCTGTTCGATCGGCAGCTGCAGTTCCATCAGCAGTTCGTCGGAAGGTTCGAATTCGGTCCGGCACTCGGCGCAGATCCTCCGCACCAGCCTCTGGGCCAGGATCGCTTCGACGGTGGCGGTGATCAGAAACGGCGGCACCCCCATGTCTCTGAGCCGAGTGATACTCGAGGGGGCGTCGTTGGTGTGCAGGGTGCTGAAGACGAGGTGTCCGGTCAGAGCACTCTGCACGGCAATCTCGGCCGTTTCGTAGTCGCGGATCTCCCCGACCAGGATCTGGTCGGGGTCGTGCCGCAGGATCGCCCGCAGCACGTTGGCAAAGGTGACATCGATGTCGGCATTGACCGGCACCTGCACCAGGCCGTCGATGTCGTATTCGACCGGGTCCTCGGTCGTGATGATCTTGGTCTCGATGTCGTTGAGCTCGGTCAACGCGCTGTAGAGCGTGGTGGTCTTGCCGCTGCCGGTGGGGCCGGTGACCAGCACGATGCCGTTGGGCCGGGTGATCATCAATCGGAAGCGTTCCAGGGTCAGAGGGTCCAAGCCGACCTTGTTGAGATCGAGCTGGACGACGGTGCGGTCGAGCACCCGGCAGACGATCGATTCGCCGAACATCGTCGGCAACACGCTGACCCGCAGGTCGACCGGGTTGCCTCCCACGTTCAGCTCGATGCGTCCGTCCTGAGGCAAGCGTCTCTCGGCAATGTCCAACTCGGCCATCACCTTGATCCGGGTGGTGATCGCGTTGGCGAGGTGCCGGGGTGGAGGGACCATTTCGTAGAGGATCCCGTCGGCACGCACCCGGATCTTGAACTCGTCCTCGAAGGGCTCGAAGTGCACGTCGCTGGCCTGGTCCTTGATCGCCAGCAGCAGCACCATGTTGACCAGCTTGCGGATCGGAGTCGAATCGACCAGCTCCTCCTCGCTGCCGATGTCGTGCTTGCCGGCGAGGATGTCGAAGGCGCCTTCCCCCTCGCTCAACTCGCTCAGCACGTCCTCGATCGAATCCTCCTTGTCCGCGTAATGACGGGCAATGCTCTCCTCGACGTCCTGCATGTTCGAGACCGCTCCGCGGACGTCGAAGCCGAGGAAGTTGCGGAGATCGTCGAGGGCGGCGACGTTGTGAGGATCCCCCATGGCGACAGTCAACAGGTCGTTCTTCAGCGAGATCGGCACGATCTTGTAGATCTCGGCCATCGTCTGAGGCACCAGCTCGAGCACCTTGGGCGGGATGACGGTCTCGCGGAGATTCACCACCGGCATCCCCCACTGCTCGGCCAATGCCTCGGTCACCTGCTCGTCAGTGACCAACTCCAGCCGGACGGCGACCTGCCCGAGCACTTCGCCGGGAGACTGCTTCTGCTCCTCGAGCACGTCCCAGAGCTGATCCTCGGTGAGGTATCCGAGGTCGACCAGGATCTGTCCGATGCGTCGTGTGGCCATGGGTTTCTTGAGGTTGCAGGGGTTGGGTGGTGGGTCGGCTGAGGAACGGATCGTGGTGGGCCGGGAATCCTAGAAGTCGTCCTGCTCCTCCTCGTCGTCGAAGAACTCGTCGTCGTCGTCGAGTTGGCCCTTCTTGGCCAGGACGATTCGGTGAGTCAGGTCGTCGGGCAGGTTCGACTTGGTGACCACCTCGCGTTCATCACAGAGGCCGTCTTTCCAGAGCTGGAAGAGGTGATCGTCGAGCAGTTGCATGCCGTACTTGCGGCCGGTCTGGATCGAGGAGTTGATGCGGAACGTCTTGCCCTCGCGGATCAGGTTCTGGATCGCCGGCGTGAGGATCAGCAGCTCGTAGGCGGCGACACGTCCCTTGGGAAGCTTGTGCAGCAGCTGCTGGCTGAGGATGCCGATCAGGGCGGTCGAGAGCTGGACGCGGATCTGCTCCTGCTGGTTGGACGGGAAGGCGTCGATGATCCGGTTGACGGTGCCCTGGGCCCCGGTGGTGTGCAGGGTGCCGAAGACAATGTGGCCGGTCTCGGCCGCCGTGATCGCACTCTCGATCGTCTCCAGATCCCGCATCTCCCCGACCAGGATCACGTCGGGATCCATCCGCAACGCCCTCCGCAACGCCTCGGCGAACGACGGCACGTCGACACCGATCGCCCGCTGGTTGATCGTGCAGCCCTTGTGCTCATGGTAGTACTCGATGGGATCTTCCAGCGTGATCACGTGGTGATCCATCGTTTCGTTCATGTGGTTGACCATGCTGGCCAGCGTCGTCGTCTTGCCACTGCCGGTGGGGCCGGTGATCAGGAACAGGCCGCGTGGCCGATCGAGCAGCTTCTTGATCGGCTCGGTGGGCAGCCCCAGCTGTTCGAAGGTCAGGAACAGGTTGGGGATCTGCCGCAGCACCATGGCGATGTCGCCACGCTGCTTGAAGACCGCTACGCGGAAGCGGGCCTTGTCGCCGAAGGCGAATCCGAAGTCGGTCCCGCCCACCTCCTGCAACTCCTGCTGGTTCCGCTCCGGAGTGATGCTCTTCATCAAACCGACCATGTCGTCGGCATCCAGGGTCTTGGTTTCGAGCTTGACCAAGCGGCCGTCGAGCCTCACGACGGGTGGCTGCTTGGTGGTGAGATGCAGGTCGCTGATCCCCTCGCGGACCACCGTCTCGAGCAACTTGTCAATCTGAAGTGTCGCCATCGACTTTCCTCTGACACGCCTGTGGTGCCCACTGGCAGCCACCCATTGTTGGTCGCCGACAGAGACGACTCAAGAAAATGCCTCAACACCCCGATGCCGCCCGGTGAGAAGATCGAGGTGATCCACTCGATTGACCGACGCCGGAATGCTCCACAACTCACACAGCAACGAACCGTCAGTGACCACTCCGTTCCAGGCGATGAGCTTCTCCGAGAGTGGTCACACCCTCGAGAACCTTGTCAGCAGCGTCCTCGACCAGAGTCTTCATCCCCAGCAAACGAGCCTGGCGGCGGAGATTCTGAGACGGCTCGCGACGGAATGTCATCTCACGCAACGTCGAATTCATCGTCATCATCTCGAAAACCGCCTTGCGGCCTCGAAATCCCGTGTGCTGACAGTGCTTGCAGCCAGTCCCTCGCATGAAACGCGCCTCGGCCAACTGCTCCTCGGTGTACGAAAAATGCTCCAACTCGGTCGGATCTGGATCGTATTGCTCGGCACACTTTGAACATACGACCCGTACCAATCGCTGGGCCATCACCGCCATCAGACTCGATGCCACCAGAA
>CAUZEQ010000062.1:0-19178 GCA_963578885.1 Planctomycetota bacterium | reverse complement strand
CTCCGAGATGCCTGGCGACGACGTCTACGATGGAGGCGAGATCAGGACGGCGTCGCAGTGAGTGCAGCTGAGGGACTGCGGGATCGGTCGGGTAGGCTTCCAAGTGGTCTTGGATTCTCTCAACGAAGCTCTCAGAGCCTAGGATCAAACCCTCTACGGCGTCCTTCCAAGGTGCGCGGATCTCTGTGTCGATGACCGAGTAGACAAACTGTCGATACGCGAACCGGGCGTCAACTGGATTGCTGGAGAATTGGCGCAGGGCTTGCTCGTAGGTGATCCACGGCAACTCGTCGTCTTGCGAGAAGTAGCCGCCGCAGCTGCTCCACGGCCAGTCTTCAGGCCGAGTTGTCAGGCCAGACCGCACGGGATTGAGGTGAATGTACCTGCTCACCTCGCGGGCGTAACGAGTATCTTCGACGACTTCGGCTCGGAATCGTCCCTGCAGCAAATGGCCAACGCGTTGGTGCCTGCGGTTGAATTCCGTGCTATAGGATCCATTGAGGTACTGCATCCCGGCCGAGAGATTCGGTTCGGGTGTTTGCACGAACAGGTGTTCGTGATTGTCCATCAGGACGAAGGCCTGCAGCCTCCAACCGTAAATCTCGACGGTCTTTCTGAGCCGCCTGAGGCGGGTCCGCCGATCGACGTCATCAACGACGATGTCTCTCTTTGCGACACCTCGCGACATGACATGGTAGAAAGCACCAGCAAATTCGATTCTCAATGGTCTGGACATGGTCCTTCGCTCCAACCCGGCAACCTTGTGGCGAACCGAGGGCAGAGATCAAATTGCGAATGGTGGTCGCAGCCGACGTAGGCTTGGCGATCTGCGTAAGCCACTATTCACTATTCAAGCTCTGACCCCACGTTTGGTGCCTTTGTGTCGTGGACCTCTGCCTTGGAGGGGATGATGGCGTGATGGGTTGGGGGGTGTCAAGAAGTTTGTGGTGGGTCGGATGCTGTTGTCATGTGGCTTGAGGTGTGGGTTGTGAGCGGAGGTGGTTGGTTGAGATGTTTGGTGTTGTTGGTGGTTTGGGTGATGGTTTGTCCGTTGTTGGCTGAAGAACCGGCGGCGACGTCGTTTCCTCGGACCGTTGTGGCTGAGGATGAGCGGGACCATTGGTCCTTTTTGCCACTTGAGCCCGGTGCGGTGCCTGGGGTGCGTGGTGCGGATTGGTGTCGCAACCCGGTGGATCGGTTTGTGCTGTCTCGCCTGGAACACAGCGACGCGGCTCCCAGCCGGCGGGCCGCCCGGCGGGTGCTCGTGCGGCGGGTTCATTTTTCGCTGCTGGGGCTGCCGCCCTCGCCCGAGACGGTCTCGCGATTCCAGAGCGACCGGTCGCCGTCGGCCTGGAGTGACCTGGTCGATCGGCTGCTGGCTTCGCCCCACTACGGTCCTCGCTGGGCCCGGCACTGGATGGACGTGGCGAGGTTTGCCGAGAGTGGCGGGTTCGAGCACGATGCGGATCGAGCGACCGCCTACCACTATCGCGACTTCCTGGTCTGGGCCTTCAACAGCGACCTGCCGTTTGATCGCTTCGTGGCCTGGCAACTGGCCGGAGACGAACTGGCACCGAAGAATCCTCTGGCACTGATGGCGACGGGGTTCCTGGGGGCAGGGGTGTTTCCCAGCCAGTTGACCGAGGCCGAGTTCGAGTCGTCTCGATACGACGAACTCGACGACATGGTGACCACGACCGGAGTCGCCTTCCTGGGACTCTCGATTGGTTGTGCGCGGTGTCACGACCACAAGTACGACCCGATCCCGTCTCAGGACTACTATCGCCTGGCCTCGGCCTTCACGACGACGATCCGCGGCGAGCTGACCACTCGGGCTCCCTGGCACAGCTCGGACCAGAAGGTGCTGGTCACCAGCGAAGGACTGGCCAAGCTCAAGCACGCCGCCGACGGCCGCGGGTTTCCTCATTTCTACAAGCAGACCTACTTCTTGGCTCGAGGCGACGTGCAGCAGAAGCACGGGATTGCCCACAGCGGCTACCTGCAGGTGCTGGTCGCGCCGGGCACCGACCCGGTGAACTGGCGGCTTGAGCCACCGGCGGGTTGGAAGCGGACCTCGTTCCGCCGCGCGTCACTGGCTCGCTGGATGACCGACTCGCGCCGCGGTGCCGGTCACCTGGTGGCTCGAGTGATCGTCAATCGGCTGTGGCACTATCATTTCGGTCGCGGGCTGGTGGCGACTCCCAACGACTTCGGCAGCCAGGGCGACGAGCCGACTCACCCGAAACTGCTCGATTGGCTGGCTCGGCGGCTGATCGAGAATGGCTGGCGGCTGAAGCCGATCCACCGCCTGCTGCTGACCTCCAGCGTCTACTGCCAGGACGCGGCCGTCGATGGGGCGCGAATCGAGGCGGACATCGAGAACCGCCTGTGGTGGCATCGGCCTCGTCGTCGGCTCGAGGCCGAGGCGATTCGGGATGCGTTGCTGAGCGTTTCGGGACGACTCGATCCGGGCATGTACGGCCCGAGTACGCTCGAGGAGAACTCCCCGCGTCGCAGCGTCTACCTGAAGGTCAAGCGCAGTCGACTGGTGCCGACGATGATGCTGTTTGACTGGCCCGAGCACCTGGTCAGCATCGGCCGACGTTCGACCACGACCACAGCGGCCCAGGCACTGGCCTTCATGAACAGCCCGGTCGGCCGGGGCTACGCGAGCCACCTGGCCGATCGGTTGCCGTCGGATTCCGACGCCGCGATCGAGCGTGCCTGGCAGATCGTACTGGCTCGAGGGCCGCGGCCCGATGAGCGGGCGGCGATCGGGGTGTTCCTGCAGCGGCAGGAGCAGATTTATCGGCAGGCGGGGCAGGCCGATCCGTCGCGGATCGCTCGAGTCGATCTCTGCCAGGCGCTGTTGGGAATGAACGAGTTCATCTACATCGACTGAATCGTTGGTGGCAGGAGCAAGCACCATGGGACACATCCCCGAGCACGGCGGATCGCGGGCGCTGTTGTCGCGTCGACACATCCTGTCGCGTGCCGGGGCCGGGTTTGGCTTACTGGGCCTGGCCGGGCTGTTGCAGTCGGAGGGCCTGCTGGGTGCTGCCGGCGGAAGGGCCCATGCGGCCGGAGTCCTGGGCCGCCGGGGCCTGGACCCGCTCTCGGCTCAGCAGACTCATTTCCCCGGCCGTGCCCGTGCCGTGATCTGGATCTTCGTCAACGGAGGCCCCAGCCAGGTGGACACCTGGGACTTCAAACCGGGCCTGGTCCGCCGCGACGGGATGTCGATCAAGACCTTCGACCCGAAGTTCGACAACACGACCGGGTTCTTCCGCAACTCGGTCGGTAACCTGATGGCTTCACCGTTCACGTTTCGTAACCGGGGCGAGTGCGGCAAGCCGATCTCGTCGATCTTTCCGTACCTGGGCGGCCACGTCGACAAGATGGCCTTCGTGCATTCGCTGTTCACCGAATCGAACAACCATTCGCCGGCGCTGTTCATGATGAACTGCGGCATGCCGCGGATGGGCCTGCCGTGCATGGGTTCGTGGGTGACCTACGGGCTGGGCAGCTCGAGCCAGGACCTGCCGGCGTTCGTGGTGATGAGTGATCCGAAGGGCCGCGGCCTGCCCAAGGGGCACGCGGCCAACTGGAGCGCGGGGTTCCTGCCCGGTGTGTTCCAGGGCACCCACCTGCGACCGCAGGGGCCTCCGATCGACAACCTGAAACGGCCCGCCCGGATGACTGATCTCTCGCAACGCAACCAGCTGAACCTGCTGAGGCAACTCAACAGCCCGGGAGCCGCAGCCGAGGTGACCGGCGAGTTGGCGTCGCGGATCCAGAGCTTCGAGCTGGCCTACCGAATGCAGTCGGCGGCGCCCGAGGCGTTGGCGATCGAGACCGAATCGCGGCGGGTGCAGGGTCTCTACGGAATCGGCGAGAGCCGCTGCGACCATTTCGCCCGCCAGTGCCTGGTCGCCAGGCGGTTGGTCGAGCGGGGTGTGCGGTTCGTGCAGCTATATTCCGGGGGAAACGAGAACCAGAGGAGCTGGGACGGACACGCCGACATCCTGGGCAATCACTCGCAGTTTGCCGGCGAGACGGATCGCCCGGTGGCGGGATTGCTCGAGGACCTGGCTCAGCGGGGTTTGCTGGATGAGACCCTGGTGGTGTGGTGTGGCGAATTCGGCCGCCTGCCGGTGGCCCAGACGGGCAAGAAGCCGGGTCGTGATCACAACCCACACTGTCTCACGGCTTGGATGGCCGGTGGCGGGGTCAAGGGCGGTACCAGCTATGGCGCCTCCGACGACGTCGGTTTCCGGGCTGCAGAGAACCGCGTGCACATCAACGACCTGCACGCCACGATCCTGCACCTGCTGGGCCTGGACCACGAGCTGCTGACCTACAGCTACAACGGTCGAGATTTCCGCCTGACCGACGTGGCGGGCCGGGTGATCCGGGAAGTGATTGCCTAGCAGCCCGGGGGCTGTGGCTCAGATCAACTCGGCGATCGGTCGTCCGCTGGGCAGCAGCGGGATCGGCCGTCCGGCGTTGTTGATCGTCTCGCTGCCGAGGTTAATCCCCAGGTGGCGGTACATGGTCGCCAGCACGTCGGTGGGGTGAATCGGCCGCTCCGACGGCATTTCGCCCTTCGAGTTGGATGCTCCAATCACCTGCCCGACATTCAGCCCGCCTCCTGCCAGCAGGATGCTCATCAACGCACCCCAGTGATCTCGGCCGCCGGTCTTGTTGACCCGTGGCGTCCGCCCGAACTCGCCCCACACCACCAGCATCACCTTCTTGTCGAGTCCGCGCTGGTAGATGTCGGTGATCAGTGCAGCGACCATCTGGTCGAGAGGGGGACCGTGGTGTTCCAGTCCGCGTGAGGGTCCATCGGAGCCGTCGGCGGGCCGCTTGTCGTCGACGATGTTGCGGTGCCAATCCCAGCACAGCGAATCGGGTGCGGTGTTGATGGTGACAAACGTCACGCCCGATTCGACCAGCCGACGGGCCAGCAGTGCCATCTGGCCCCAGCGGTGCGGTCCATAGAGCTTGCGGATGTGGTCGGGTTCTTGCGAGAGGTCAAACGCGGACCGGGCGCGGCCGCTGGTGACCATGTCGAGTGCTGCGATGGTGAACTTGTCGATGCCCTCCATCTGCCGGGTCGCGTCGGCGTTGCGGGCGAAGCGGTCGAGCCGTTGGAGCAGGCTGCGGCGGTCGTCGACCCGGTCGAGAGTCAGGTCGTCGGCGAGCTTCAGGTTCGAGGTCGCCTCGGCCACCTTCTGCGGCTTGAACTCGTCGCGGTAGGGATCCTGCATCACGGTAAACGGAGCGTGCTGGACGCCGAGGTAGCCGGTCCCCATCACCGCACCGATCACCGGGTTGCGGGTCTGTTCGTGCGAGAGCAGGACGTAGGGGGGCAGACCGGGGTCGTTGGAACCGCGGAAGTGGCTGACGATCGAACCGGATGAGGGGTGAGTCGGGGGGCTGATGTTGCCGGGGTAGCCGGTCGAGAGCCAGTGAGCGGCGACGTAGTGGCCATTGGTGGTGTGCGTGATCGAGCGGATCAAGGCCGCCCGGTCGATGGCCTGGGCCGTCAGAGGCATTTTTTCGCAGAACGAAATGCCCGCGTGACGGGTCGAGATCACCCCGTAGGGACCACGATACTCGGCAGGAGCCTTGGGCTTGGGGTCGTACGTCTCGAACTGGCTGTGGCCTCCGCCAAGCCAGATCTGGATGACCGCGGTGTCCGAGTCGATTGTCGCGCTGTGGCTCTTGGAGGCCGCCTGCAGTCGCAACAACTCGGGCATCGTCAGCCCGGCTGTGCCGGCCGAGAGCGTGCTTTGCAGGAATCGTCGTCGAGATTGAGTCATCAAGCGTGTGCGTCAGTCCGTAGAGTTCTTGGATAAACAACGGCTTGCGCGAAATCGAGTCTACGGGTTCCATCGGGTGCGGTAAAGGTGGAACGTGAGCCCGGGCTCTGCGGTCGTTGCCACGTGTGGCGGGGCTTGCGTTGCCTGCGAGGCACAAAGGGGTAAGAATCGCGGGCGCAAAATGCACAACACGAACCGGTTCGAGGCGTTGTGATGTCGGCATCAGAGGGAGGTCGGGTGAAGGTCGCGGTGGTCGGGCTGGGCCGATTCGGACGTCTGCACGCGCTGACGATCGCGGGCCTGGCCGAGGCGGAGCTGGTCGGGCTGGTGGCTCGGCGGAGCGAGAGTGTCGAGGCCTTGCAGGCGGAACTGCCGGGTGTCCCGGGCTGGATCGACCTGGAGAGTGCATTGGAGGAGTGTGAGGCGGAGGCGTGGGTGGTGGCCTCGACGACCGTTTCACACGTGCCGATCACCCGTCGGCTGCTCGAGGCGGGTAAGCGGGTGTTGCTGGAGAAGCCGATCTCGGAGGACCTGGCAGAGGTGATGTCGCTGGAGGGGCTGGTGACCGAGGATTCGGGCAACCTGATGATCGGGCACATCCTGCTGTTCAACAGCGAGTTCCGTCAGATCCGGGACGAGGCCGCTGCGCGGGGCCGGATCGCTCACATCGACTGCGTCCGTCATCGCCCGGCATCGATCGTGGTGGATTTTCCCGGCGAGAATCCTCTGCACGCGGCGATGGTGCACGACCTGTACATGGTGCAGGTGCTGGTCGATCGAGCGGACCCGGCGACGGTGTCGTGCCAGTTTCACCGGACTGCAGGCGGAGCGATCGACCTGGCCCTGGCGCAGTTACAGTGGGAGGACGGTCCGCTGGTCTCGCTTTCGGCGTCGTACCTGACGCCCGGGGGCATGCCGCCTCGCGGGATTGACCGCATGGAGGTCTTCGGCGACGGCTGGGCGGCTCGGGCGGTCTCGAACCCTCGCCCGGTTGAGGTGTGGGGCGAGGTGGCCGAGTGGCCGATGGCGTTGGAGATCCGGACCGACGCTGAGGGGGCCACGGGAATGCTGGCCGAGGAGCTGCGTTGCTTTTGCCGCGTGGCGCGCGGCGAGCAGGCAGTCCCACTCGGGGCTGCTTTCAGAGATGCCATCCAGGTGCAGCAATGGATGGACCGACTGAGCGCGGCAGCCTGTGCGTCGTCCTGACCGGACACGCCGCGGCGTCATCATCAAGCGGGTCGCAGGTCGCGAGTGGTCTCAGACCACCCGGACGTTTTCAGCACGCGGGCCCTTGGGGCCGGTGCCGATGTTGTACGAAACCTGTTGACCTTCCTGGAGGTCGTCGTACTGGCTGCCTTCCAGCGCCGACATGTGGAAGAACACGTCGGTGCCCGAGCCGTCCTCGATGAATCCAAAACCCTTGTCTGTCAGTCTCTTGATCGTGCCTTCTGCCATCAGTGTCGTCCAATTCTCTCGAAAAAAGTTGGTCAGCCTCGACTCGAAAACGCTTTACGCGACGAGGATGGCCTGCGTAGGTGATGTCGATGTGTCAGTGCGGGAGACGACCCGAATCGAGGGAGAACCCCATGTTATCGTCGTCGTCGTCATCCAGGTCGTCCATCGGATCGACCGGGTTCTCGACTTCCACCGCGGAGTCGCCTTCGGCTCCCTCAGGGTCGTCGAGTCCCTGTTTCCTCTTGATTCGCCGCTGCCGCTTGGCCTCGGCTTTCGCCTTCTTCTCCATCTCGCGTTGGCGTTTGGCAAATGTGTTCCGGTTTCGTGCGATGATTGCATTCCTTGCAGCAGAACAGCCTGGTCAACCTTGGCTAAGAATCGCCAAGAGACAGTCTAGCGAATTCTGCCACGAAAAGCCCAGCACAAGTTCCCGTTGGATTTCCAGCCCGAGTGAGCGATTCGGCGGACCTGCGAGAGTCTGTAAAAGGGCCGCCAGCCCGAGGCTAGCAGGTTCGGCCGGGTTGTGAAGGGCAGAGCCCGGATCCGGGGGGGAAACCGGGGCCGGGGCCGCGGCCTAGAGGATCTCGTGAATCACGCGTCCCCGGCTGATGGGGATGGGTCGATCGAGCGGATCGTGGATGACGGTTTCGCTGCCGTAGCCGAGGCAGTGGAACACGGTCGAGATGATGTCACGCGGCCGGACCACTCCGTCGATGGGAAACGCCGCGTGTTTATCGCTTGATCCGTGCACCGCACCGCCGCGGATGCCGCCACCGGCCAGTGCCACCGAGAAGCAGTTCCCCCAGTGGTCGCGTCCGGCCTTGGCGTTGATCTTGGGCGTGTGTCCGAACTCGCCCTGCCACACCACCAGGGTCTCATCGAGCAGGCCTCGTTGTTCGAGATCTTCGAGCAGGGCGGTGAAGGCCTGGTCCATCATCGGCATCAGGAACGACTTCAGAGCCTGGCAGTGAGTGGAATGAGTGTCCCAGCCGCCTTGGTTGGGCTTGCCCTTGATGCGTGTCCAGTTGAGCTGCACCAGCGAGACGTCTCGTTCGACCAGCCGGCGGGCCAGCAGTACGCTCTGGGCAAACCGGCTCCGCCCATAGCGATCGCGGGTCTTGTCCGATTCCTGCCCGATGTCGAAGGCGGACCCGGCCTGGCCGCGGGTGAGCAGCTCGAGTGCCTGGCGTGCGTGCAGCTGGTAGGACGAGACGGCCGGCGCGGCGTCCAGTTGGCTGCGGGCCGTGTCGAACTGTTCGAGCAGTCGGCGTCGGCGATCGAGTCGCACTGCGGGGATGTGCTTGTCGAGCGTGAGGCCGGGGACGTTGAAGGTGTTGTCCTGCGGCTGGCAGTGGATCAGCCACGGGTCGTGCGGGCGTCCCAGGAACCCGGCATCCTGGCCCGGCCAGGGGAAGTTGCCGTCGTTCCAGATGTGTTCGGGCAACGTGACCGCCGCGGGCAAGTGGCCGGGTTCCTGGCGGAGGGCTCGGACGAGAGCTCCCAGGCAGGGCCAGTTATTCGGTGGCTTGGGCAGGGCGCTTTCGAGATTGAGCGGTTGGTGCGGGACTCCGGTGAGCATCTGGTAGCCGCTGGATGAGTGCGAGTTGTCGCCGGTGACGACGGCTCGCAGCACGGCCAGGCGGTTGGCCCAGATTGCGGTGCGAGGCATCAACTCGCCGACGTGCAGGCCGGGGGTCGAGGAGGAAATGGCTCCGAACTCGCCCCGGATGTTCGCCGGGGCCAGGGGCTTGGGGTCCCAGGTCTCGTGCTGGGGTGCTCCGCCGGTGAGCCCGAACAGGATCACCCGCCTGGCGGTGGGCGCGATCGAGGAGGTCGACGCTTCGCGGGCGGCGGCCAGGGCGGGCATCGTCAGGCCGCCCAGACCCACGCCGCCGATCCTCATCCACTCACGCCGGGTGACCCCGTCGCAAAGAGTCGGCAGATGATCCAGCAGACTCAGCATCGAAGGCCTTCTTCTCGAGTCGCTGTGGGTATCTGTGGCAAACGGTCGGTGGTGTCTGATCAGGAGTCGATCAGCGGCCTGATCACCTGGGCTTCGTAGACGTCGGTGAGCCGTTCGTCACGACCGTTGTGTGTGTAGGTGAGTTGTTCGTGATCGAGCCCGAGCTGGTGCAGGATCGTAGCATGCAGGTCGGCGGTCTGGGTACGGTTTTCGATCGAGCGGTATCCGAAGTCGTCGGTGGCTCCGTAGGCCTGCCCTCCGCGGATGCCGCCACCGGCCAGCCAGACGCTGAAGCCGTAGGGGTGATGGTCACGTCCCTCGTTGCCCTTGGCGGTATTGCCGTCGCGGAGTTCTGCACCGGGCGTCCGCCCGAATTCGCCGCCCCACTGGACGATGGTCGATTCGAAGAGGCCGCGTCGCTTGAGATCGGTCAGCAGTGCGCCGACGGGACCGTCGGTCTGGCCGCAGACCTTGGTCAGTCCGCTGGTGTTGCTGGAGTGCGTGTCCCAGGGTTGCCCGCGCATGAACAGCTGCACGAAACGCACACCTCGTTCCACCAGCCGACGTGCCATCAGGCAGCGGGCTCCGTAGGACTTCGTCGCGGGGTTGTCGAGTCCGTAGAGTGCCTGGGTTTCGGCGGTCTCGCTCTTGAGGTCCAGGGCGTCGGTGGCCGAGAGTTGCATGCGGGCGGCGAGTTCGAAGTTGGCGATCCGGGCTTCGAGTTCGAGTTCGCCGGGCCGGCTGCGGAGGTGTCTGCGGTTGAGGGCCTGCAGCAGCCCGAGCCGCCCGCTGGAGACTCCGGCGGTGCGAGGCGTGGCGGGGTTGAGGTGCAGCACGGGGTCGCCCTGGGACCGGAAGGGGGTGCCCTGGTAGATCGGAGGCAACCAGCCGCTGGACCAGTTGCGGGCGCCGTCGACGGGCAGGCCGACCGGGTCGGGCAGGGCCACGTAGGCCGGCAGGTCGTTGGTTTCGGAGCCCAGCCCGTAGGCCACCCAGCTGCCGATGTTGGGGCGGCCGGGACGGATCAGGCCGGTGTTGGCCATCCAGATGGCCTGCTCGTGGTTGCGGTGCTCGGTGAACATCGAGCGGATCACCGCGATGTCGTCGGCGTGACGGGCGATGTGGGGCAGTGCCGAGGAGAACTCGAGTCCACTGTGGCCATGAGGGCGGAAGGGGAAGGGGGTCCCCATCAGGTACTTGGTGCGGTCCTCGTCGTCGTCGATCTCGGCCGGAGGCGTGGTGCCGTGGTAGCGGTCGAGCATCGGTTTGGGGTCGAGCAGGTCGACGTGGCTGGGTCCGCCGTGCATGAAGAGCTGGATCACGGCTCGGGCCGGACCCGAAAACGTCTGGGGCCGCTGGGTGAGCGAGGCGGCTCCGCCTGCGGCCCGGGCCTCGGGCTGGACCAGGCTGCCCAGGGCCAATCCGGCAAATCCGTTGCCCAGGCCCGCCAGGACCGATCGTCTCGAGAGAGGTTGAACGAACATGGGTGAGGTGTCCGGTGTCGGGATCCTAGTCAACGTAGGCAAACTCGTTACTGGCCAGCAACATGTGACACAGGTCGGTGATCGCCAGCAGTCGGGCACTTGGGGAATCGACCGGTTTGCCGGAGACTCCGGTGAGGTGTCGGCGGGACTGGTCGACCAGGAACGTTTCGATTACCTGCAGTTCCTCATCGGTTGCAGGTCTCGAGTACGCCAAGCCAATCGCCCGCAGGGCAACCTGCCGGTTGTCGTCGCCGCGGACGCGGGCGGCGAATGAGCGGGCCGCTTTTTCCATGAAGCGGCTGTTCCAGAGTGTCAGGGCCTGTGTGGCGACGGTCGATTGCGAACGTCGCGAACAGTTGATTTCGATCGTGGGCTGGTCGAAGGCCTGCAGCATGGTCTGAGGATTCAGCCTGAGGATCTGGATGTAGATGCTGCGGCGGTTGTCGGGTTGCCCGTCGGCCATGTTGACCTCCCCGTCGGGCCGGCGTGCCACCCGCAGGGCGGCTCCGAAGGGACGCGGGTCGAGTCGACCCGAGACGGCCAGTACGGCGTCGCGGAATGGCTCGGCACCCAGCCTCCGCAGAGTCTGTCGCCACAGGAAGAGGTTGTCGGGGTCGATCTTCTCGGCGGCGGCGATGACGTGGGCGGGTGGACGCGAGGCCTGGCGGTAGGCGGTCGAGAACAACAGCAGGCGGTGGATGTGCTTGATGTCCCATCCCGAATCGATGAACTCGCGCGCCAGCCAATCCAGCAGCCGGGGATGCGTGGGGGCGGCGCCGCTGGAGCCGAAGTCGTCGGGCGTGCTGACGATGCCGCGGCCGAAATGGTGCATCCAGATCCGGTTGACCATCACGCGGGAGGTCAGGGGGTGGTCGGGGTGAGTCAACCAGCGGGCAAAGGCCAGGCGACGGCCGGTCGTGCGGGCCGACTTTTTCGGTGCACTCCACTGCAGGGCACGGCCGTTGCGGAGTACCACGGGGACCTCGGGACCGACCGCGGGGCCTGGGGTCAGAGGATCACCGCGACGCAGTAGCGGGGTCTGGACCTCCCCGGGCAGGTCGTACAGGGCACGGATTTCCTCGAGATGGACCCGGCGTCGCCCCCAGGAGGACTGCTGCTGTTGCAATTCGGACTGCCGCCCGGGGAACTCGGGAAAGGCCCGAGGCAGCGCGATGGCGAGGGCCTTCTGGTCGGGTCGCAGGTGGCTGAGGAACTTGCCGGCGAGGTACTGCTGGATCTCGTCGCGGCGGCCGCCATCGGTCTTGAGTGCCCGGTCCACGTCGGCCCGAATCGGCTCGGGCAATGCGGCCAGGCGCTTGTCATGGAGTTTCTGGGCGTAGGTCGTTTCGAGAGCCTTCAACTCGCCGGTGATCCGCTTGAGGTTCGCATCGACCTCGGCGTTTCGCTTCTTGGCCGCGTCCTGCTGCTTCCTGGTGGCGATCAGCAGCCGCCGCTTCATCTGGGGAACCCACTGCTTGGGCCTGAGGGCGGGCATGAAGATCGCCTGCAGGCGGTAGTAGTCGGCCTGCGAGATCGGGTCGAACTTGTGACTGTGACACCGGGCACAGTGCAGGGTCAGCCCCATAGTGGTCGAGGTGACGATTTGCAGCGTGTCGTTGAGCGTGGGGTAGAAGTAGAGCGCATCGGCATTCTTGATCGTGCTGAAGTCGGGGCGGGACGAGTCGGCGGCCATTCTCAGGAAGCCGGTGGCGATCAGTCCCTGGACCACGTCGTCGGGCAACCGATCGGCCGTTTCGAAGTGCTTCCAGTACTCGGTCAACTCGTCCCCGGCGATCTGTTCGTGCAAGAAGCGGTCGTAGGGCTTGTTGTCATTGAGTGCCCGGATCACATAATCGCGGAACCGCCAGGTGAACGGCAGCGGTCGGTCTTCGGAAAGGACCCCGGCGGAGTCGGCGTAGCCGGCGGTATCGAGCCAGTGACGTCCCCAGCATTCGCCGTAGGCGGGGCTGGCCAGCAGCCGCTCGACCTCGTGCCGGTAGGCATCCGCCGAGGGGTTGCCCAGGAAGCGGTCGAGGTCGCTCTGCGAGGGGGGCAGCCCGGTGAGGTCGTAGCTGAGTCGTCGCAGCAGTGTGGCACGATCGGCAGGTGGCGAGAGTGCCAGCTTGCGTTGCTGCAGCGCGGCCAGCAGAAAGCTGTCGACGGGATTGGTCGCTGCCTGTGCGGTGTTTTCCGAGAGCGTGGCGGGGACCGGCGGTCGCCGTGGGGGCTGGAAGGCCCAGAAGCTCCGCTCGTCGTCGCTCAATTCCTCGAGCCGGATGTCGCCCAGGTCGTTGGCCGCCCGGGGTGCCTTTCCCGTTCCGGCGGCTCCCTCGTTGATCCACGTCCGGATCAGTCCTTTTTCCGCGGCGGTCAGCTTGGGTCCTTTCAGGGGCATGCGGTCTGAGGCGAGCACGCCCCAGAGCCGGCTGCTCTCGGCGGCGTTGATCCTCACGACCGCCCCACGAGTGCTTCCGGCGAGCACGCCGCCGCGGGAGGAGAGATCGAGTCCGGCCTTAGGCTTGCGGCCCGAATGGCACCCGGTGCAGCGGGCCTTGAGAATCGGCAGGATCTGTTTTTCGAAGTCCGGCGGCTTGTCCTTGGCATGTCCGCTGCCGGCCAGCAGCGTGATCAGCATCGACAGCGCGATCAGGCGATGCATGGGCGGGGCGGATTGAAGGAAGTGGCCGGGGGGATCGGGCCAGTCGGATCGGGGGTGATTGGTCGCGAGTGCCGATCTCGCAGGCTGGGCCCTGATTTCAGCACATGCTAGCACAACAGGCCGCTGCCGGGGGTACGGCCTGCGGCCCGTTGCGGGGCTGTCGGTCAGACGCCGATCAGTCGGCGAGGGCTCATCTGGAGGCCGGCAGCTGGTACCCCTTCACGTTGGTGCGGATCCGGTAGAGGCTTTTGCCGGAGGTGATGTAGAGCAGCTTGGCGTCCTGGCCTCGGGCGAAGCCGACGTTGGTCGGCAGCTCGGGTGTCTTGATGTAGGCCAGTTCCTTGCCCGCGGGCGAGTAGACGACGATACCGGGCTTCTTTTCACTGCGTACCGCGACAAACAGGTTGCCGGCGGCGTCGACGACCAGGCCATCGGGCCCGTCCTCGGGGTAGTAGTCGACCAGCGTCTTGCGGAAGGTCGCCTCGCCCTTGCCGTTGAGGTCATAAGCCATCAGGGCCATGTGTCCCTTGCGGAGCGGCGCGGCGGGGGCGACGGGCCCCTTGGCGTCGGGGGCCTTGCCCAGCCGCTCGAATCCGGTCGCCCCGTTGTCGTTGCTGACGACGTAGAGCGTTTTCTGGTCCGGTGAGATGCAGACCCCGTTGGGCTTGCCGGCGTCGCTGATGATGCGGTGGATCGAACCGTCGGTATCGATCCGGTAGACGCCCATCACCGGCTGCTCGAGAGCCTCGTGGCCGAGATACCGGGGGTCGCTGAAGTAGAGTCGTCCCTTGAGATCGATGGTGACGTCGTTGGGTGAGTTGAGCCGCCGGCCCTCGAACATGCCGGTGATGATGTAGCTCATGCCGGTCTTCATGTCGGTGCGGGTGACCCGTTGGCCTCCGTAGTCGGCTCCCTCGCAGATGATCATGTCACCGTGGGTATCGAACTTGATGCCATTGGACATGCCAGAGGGCGAGCGAAAGATCGAGGTCTTGCTTGTCTTGGGATTGAACTTCCAGATGTGGCCGGCGTGGATGGCACCGGTTTCGGTGACCGCCTGGTGCGAGAAGGTGATGTCGCTGAAGTAGACCATGCCATCGGGAGCCACCGCGACGCCCTCGGTCAGCACGATGCCGTCGAAGAGCTTTTCGAGCTTGGCACCGGGAGGAATGATCGGGTCGGCTGCCGAGGCCGAGGCGGCGAGGGCGACTGCCAGGGTCAACAGCAGGAAGGATCGAATGCGTGTCATGGTGTGGGTCCTTGGTCGTCGAGAGACAGTGTTTTACGGGATTGCGTGACCGCAGCCGTCGGGCTCAGGCCAACCGCGGGTAGAAACGGTAACTGTAGAGCACCGCGCCGCGGATCTCGAAGTGGAGCGACACCTCGCGTCCCACCAGTTCGCCGAGGTCGGGCTTCGTCTTCCAGCTTGCCATCGAGTACAGCCGCTTGCTGTCGACGGGAATGGTGGAGTCTTCGAGCGAGTAGCCGGGCAGGGGAGATCCATCGGCACCGAGCACGGCTACGCGGAGCGGAGTGAATTCGAGGTACTCGACATTGACCGCCAGGTGCTTGCGGGTCAGCTTCAGCGGCTTGGTGAGGACCTGTCCGGGCGGGAGATTCCGCCACTGGCCGAGTCCGGCGAAGCGATCGAGACCGATGGTGGCCAGGCCCATCGACATCGGCAGCCCCCGTTCGCTGTGGGTCTTTGTGCCTCCCCCGGTGTAGTGAATCATCAGTTTCTCGCCCGAGCGGCCTGGTGGGTTGTGCGAGGGGTAGGCCAGCACCCGGTCGAAGGACTCCTCGGCTCCCACGTCCAGAAACGGCCGGTTCGGAAAGACCCTCTGCCACTTCTGACCCGGCCTCTGACAGACCAGTTCACAGGTGCCACCCAGACCGGCCAGCGGCCAGCGTTCGGCCAGGCCGATGTTGAGGTTGCCGTAATTGAACGGCGTGATGCCGCCGTGCCACTGGAAGGTCTTGTTGAATTCGGGGTCGGACCCCTTGCCGAAGACGACCTCGAGTTCGGACCACTTCTTCCAGTCGCTGCTGGTCCGCAGCGAGGCGTTGCGGCCGCCCTGGTCGTGGGCTCGTTCGTTGAGCCACCAGCGGCGATTGCGGTGGTCGCGGGTGACCATCATGTAGTCGCCGCCGCGGGCGGGGAACAGACGCCGGGGCCGACGGGTCCAGTGGATGCCGTCGGGGCTGGTGTCCATGTACTGCCCGAAGACGGCCTTCGAGAGTGCGACCTGCCTGGCATCGACGTTGGGATACCGCTTGGGGTAGTGAGGGGCCCACATCCGGTGATCCTGCATGTTGGCGATCAGCTTGTACCGCCGCTTGGGGTCGGGATCGTCGTCGTCGCGGACGACGGTCAACCCGTCGAGGTTGTTGATCACGCCGATCTGCTTGCCGGTCTCGTCGATCGCCGGCAGCCCCAAGCCTCGTCGAGCCAACTCCTCGTCGACCAGGTTCTTGCCCTCGGGGTGACAGCTGTAAAAGAGGTTGTTGCGTTTGCTGCCGCGGAACTCGACCACGTCGAGGTCGGGCTTACTCCAGTGGACTCCGTCGCGGCTCTCGGCGTAGGCGTATCCGCCGACATCGAGTCGATCGAAGCGTCGCTGTGTGTTGAAGGCGAAGTACCACATCCGCCACAACCCGTCGGGTTCCTGGATCACGCTGCCCCAGGCCTGGGCCCGTTCACCCTCCCACGGCCGGTCGGCTACCAGCACCGGCTTAGGGTACTTGCGGAGCCGGTTCATGATCCGCTTGACGTGCTGCTGCCTGGCGATTTCGGCGTCGTCGATCAACAGGTGCAGGTGCGGATCGTGGTGGTCCTGAGGATCCGTGTTGGTCGACAGCAGGTAGCTCTGGTTGCCGTCTTCTCGTGGGGCCGAGAGGACTCGCGGGGGGTGAGCGAGCGATCCGCCGCCTGCGGCCAGTGCGATCGAGGAGGCCAGAAACTGTCGGCGCGAGGATGTGGACATGTGGTCGGGGTCCGGTGGATTCGAGGTTCCCGATCGAAGGGTCCGGCATCGTCGGGCAATCCTCTCGGTAATTCAACTCGCATCGAGTTGATCCCCGGTCGCGGAATCCCAACACTGGATCACCACCCCACCCAAGCCGAGACACCGACTCATGCCCCGCTGGAACCAGGTCCTCGAACTCGATTCCTCGCGACAGCCTGTTGGTGGTGACGTCGAGCAACTGGTCGAGGCGGTGCGATCGGGAGCCGACCTGAGGATCGGGACGGGGTTTCGGCACAACGAGCACATCGACACGTCGTCGGAGAGTGACGAGTTGATTGCGGAGGTGATGGACTTTCGGGTGGCGTACCTGGTCGAGGACCGTTGGGTGGCGGGGATCCAGACCCAGAGGATGCCCGTCGCGCTGCCTGAGGGTTTTGGGCCTCGCGAGTCGATGAGCTTTTTTCTGTACAACCAGGATGGCCAGCAGGCGATCGCGCGCCCGTTCCTCGACGGAAGCCAGCCGACCGCCACGCCGGGAGTCTCGACACCCGACCCCTGGCCGTCGATGCCCAGGTACCACGAACTGGCGAGGTTCGATGAAGGGACCAATGCACCCAGCAGCAACTTCGTCTACGACTTCGAGTACTTCCGGTATTTTGTCGGAGGGGGTTGGCGGGAGGTGTTTTCGCATGAGAGTGACGGGAGCGTGACGGGTGGGTCGATCGAGGAGCTGGCCGCGGCGGTGGGGGAGGGTGCGGAGGCCAAGGTGGCGATCCGCGGTTTGTGTGCGGACCTGGAGGAGTCGGCCGGGGAGGACTCGGCCGAGGCGGTCGAGCACGAGGTCTTCGTACACCTGGGTGCGTGCTACTACTACACAAAGGAGCAACGGCTGATGGCGGCGGCTCATCCGGTGGTCCGCACGCGGCCGGGGACGCCGCTGGGCTACGGCAGCCGGAGCTGGGACTTCGGCTGGCTGATGCCTCGCACCGACGGCTTCGTCGCCGGCTGGTTGTGCGATCCCTATACGCTGAAGTTCCGCCGCGAAGATCGACGCTACGCGATCCGCTGGTTTGTCAGCCGCTGAGAGGGCCGGCAGGTTTGACAACCGGTCCTCGAACGGGTTGGTTGGTGAGACGGTCGGCCGGGCCGGGTGCCTCGGCGGCCATCAACCGCGAACTTCAACGACGGTGGGTGATCCGATGAGACGACGTGGCAATCTGAGCAAGCTGGGCGTGATCCGCCTGATGACCTTGGCAAGAACGACGGCGATGGTGTGGGTCTGTCTGTCGATGTCGAGTGTGGCGGAATCGGCGGAAGTGACCGCGGTGGTGACACAGGAGGTTCGGCCGGTGCTGGTCCGCAACGACCACAACCGGCTGTTCAAGCTGACGGTGACCTGCCAGAAGCCCTACGTCGTGGTGAATTCGCTGACCGTCTCGCTTTCAGGCACCGACAGCCGCGGCGACATCGACGTGCTCGAGGTCTTTTCGGGCGGCGACTTCAACCCGCTGGTGCGGTTCGGGAATTCGGCGTCGGTGCGGGGCAAGCTGGTGAAGATCGCCGGTCATGCTCGGCTGGAACAGGGCGAGAACCATTTCTGGGTGTCCTGTCGGCTCGAGAGCGACGCGAATCTGGATCATCTTGTGGATGGCACGTGTGTGCGGATCGAGACATCCGCGGGTGAGGTTCGGCCGATCGACAAGACTGACGGCCTGCGGCTGCGGATCGGTTTGGCCTTGCGCAAGCACTTCGACGATGGAGTGCACACCTACCGGATTGCGGCGTTGGCCACTTCGGCCAAGGGGACCTTGCTGTGTGCCTACGACATGCGTCGTCGCAAGGGTCGCGACCTGCAGGAGGACATCGACATCGGGTTGATGCGGAGCACCGACGGCGGCCGCACCTGGAAGCCTCAGCAGGTGATCATGGACATGGGCACGCAGGGCGGTCATCCCCAGCATCTCAACGGAGTCAGCGACCCGGGCCTGATCGTGGACCCCCAGACCGGCCAGATCTGGTGCTTCGCGGTCTGGATGGTGGGCAAGGAGGGGAATCACCAGTGGAGCAAGGGGGGGTCGGAGAAGGGTTTCGAGATCGGCAAGAGTGCTCAGTTCGTGATGGTCACCAGCACCGATGACGGGAAGACCTGGGGCAAGATCCAGAACATGACTCGCAAGTGGAAGAAGAAGGACTGGATCCTTTTTGCACCCTCGCCCCAGTCGGGCATCGCCTTGGCCGACGGCACGCTGGTGATGCCGACGCAGGGCCGCGACGAAAACGACGGCCACTTCTCGAACCTGCTGGTCAGCACCGACCACGGCAAGACGTGGACGGTCAGTGCCAAGGCGTCGATCGGCAACACCGAGTGCCAGGCGGTTCAGCTGAGCGATGGCAGTATCATGCTCAACAGCCGCACCGAGAGTCCGACGAAGTTCCGCACGGTCAGCATCACCCGTGACCTGGGCAAGACCTGGACTTCTCATCCGACCAGCCGCAAGACGCTGATCGAGCCCAACTGCAACGGCAGCACCTACCGGTTCGACTATCGTCGTGGCGACCGCAAACGCTACGTGCTGTTGTTTGCCAATCCGTACTCCCAGACCGGTCGCGATCATCATTCGATCCGGACGAGTTTTGACGACGGCATGACCTGGCCCCGGCGGTTGCTGCTGGACATCGGTCGTGGTGCCGGATATCCGAGTCTTTCGCGAGCCGGCCGCAGCCACGTGGGGATCGTCTACGAGGGCAGTGGTGCGAAGTTGGTCTACCAGAGGCTGTCTCTGGACGACCTGCTGGGTCGATAGCTCTCACGGCAAAAGCGAA
>CAUZEQ010000061.1:0-19184 GCA_963578885.1 Planctomycetota bacterium | reverse complement strand
TACGGCGACCGCCGCAAGGCCCAGATGGAAGACATCGCCGTGTTGACCGGCGGCCAGGCCATCTTCAAGGACCTCGGCATCAAGCTCGAAAACATCACCGTCGATCAACTCGGCACCGTCCGCAAAATCATCATCGACGCCGAGAACACCACGGTGGTCAAGGGAGCCGGCAAGAAATCGGAGATCGATGGCCGGGCCGAACAGATTCGGCAGGAGATCGAGGTGACCGAGAGCGAGTACGACGTCGAGAAGCTGCAGGAGCGGCTGGCGAAGCTCGCCGGCGGGGTGGCTCAGATCAACGTCGGAGCCGCCACCGAGACGGCGATGAAGGAACGCAAGGACCTGGTCGACGACGCGCTGGCAGCCACACGGGCGGCGATCGACGAGGGCATCGTGCCCGGCGGCGGAGTGGCACTTTTGCGGTGCAACAAGGTGGTTGAGAAGCTCGATCTGGATGGCGACGAACAGTACGGCGCCCGCCTGATCCTCGATGTGCTCTCCACACCCGTCCGCACCATCGCCGAGAACGCCGGACAGGACGGAGCGGTTGTTGCCAGCCGGATCCTCAAGTCCAAGCAGGCCAACTATGGCTACGACGCGCAGGACCACAAATACGGCGACATGATCGAGTTCGGTATCATCGACCCGACCAAGGTCGTCCGCGCAGCACTCCAGAACGCCGCCAGCGTGGCCGGACTGCTGCTGACGACCGATTCGATTATTGTCGAGGAACCGGCCGACGAAGACGACGATCACCACGACGACCACCACCACGATATGGGTGGCATGGGTGGCGGCATGGGGGGTGACATGGGCGGCGGTGGTATGCCGGGCATGGGCGGCATGGGCGGCATGGGTGGCATGCCGGGCATGATGTAGGCGACCAGGCAGGAACAGGCAGGAACAGGCAGGAACAGGCAGGAACAGGCAGGAACAGGCAGACCAATCCACATCGAAGTTGTCCGGGAAGTGACCGGGCACGAGACAACCGGGAGTGAAGTAGAGATGAAGCTGAATCCGTTGGACGATCGAGTTGTTGTCGAGACTCTCAGTGCCGAGGAAACCACCGCGGGTGGAATCGTGCTGCCCGACGCGGCCCAGGAGAAGCCTCAGAGAGGCTCCGTGGTTGCTGTGGGTCCCGGCCGGCTGCTCGATAGTGGTGAACGTGCTGCGGTGGGCGTCGTCGTCGGTGACGAGGTGCTCTTCGGCAAGTTCGGTGGCACCGACATCGAGGTGGATGGCCGCGAGGTGAAGATCCTCCGCGAGAGTGATATCCTGGCCAAGGTCGTCTAGAGCGACTTCGGCCTCGTCTTCCCGAGAGACTTTTTCTAGACCAAGCGGAACACCCCCCGGGCTCATCGGCCCGGGCCATTCCAGGAGCCAGTACCCGTGGCCAAGCAACTGCTGTTCGAACACGCCGCCCGCATCAAGCTGAAAAAGGGCGTCGACCAACTCGCTCATGCCGTCGCCATAACGATGGGACCGACCGGTCGCAACGTGATCATCGACAAGAACTTTGGCAACCCCGTGGTGACCAAGGACGGGGTCACCGTCAGCAAGGAAATCGAGCTCGAGGACCCCTTCGAGCACATGGGTGCCAAGCTGGTCAACGAGGTCGCGACCAAGACGAGCGACGTGGCCGGCGACGGCACGACCACCGCCACCGTATTGGCCAAGTCGATCTTCGAGGAAGGTCTCCGCAGCCTCTCGCTGGGTGCCAACCCGATGACCGTCCGACGCGGAATCGACAAGGCGGTCGCCGCCTCGCTCGCCAAGCTGCGTGAAATGGCCAAGCCGGTGACATCCAAGATCGAGATCCGGCAGGTCGGTGCCATCTCGGCCAACAACGACGACGCCGTGGGCGATCTGATCGCCGAGGCCATGGAAAACGTCGGCCGCGACGGCGTGATCACCGTCGAAGAGGGCAAGGGCAGCTCGACCACGCTGGAACTGACCGAGGGCATGCAGTTCGACAAGGGCTTCAACTCGCCCTACTTCGTGACTCACCCCGAGGAAATGAAGTGCATCCTCGAGGACTGCTACATCCTGATCCACGAGAAGAAGATCTCGAGCCTCCGCGAATTGATCCCGGTCCTCGAGCTGGTCTCGCAGGCGGGTAAGCCACTGCTGATCATCGCCGAGGATGTCGACGGCGAGGCTCTGACCGCACTGGTCGTCAACAAGCTCCGAGGCGTTCTGCCGGTGTGTGCCGTCAAGGCGCCCGGCTTCGGCGACCGACGCAAGAACATGCTCGGCGATATCGCCGTGTTGACCGGAGGCACGCTGCTCTCTGAAGACCTCGGCGTGAAGCTCGAAAGCACCGAGATCGGTGCCCTGGGGCATTGCAAGAAGGTCGAGGTCACCAAGGACTCGTGCACGCTGATCGAAGGAGCCGGTGACTCCAAGGAGATCACCTCGCGGGTCGGACAGATCAAGACCCAGATCGAGAACACCGAGAGCGAGTACGACCGGGAGAAGTTCCAGGAACGGCTGGCGAAGATGACCGGCGGAGTCGCCATCATCTCCGTCGGTGCCGCGACCGAGACCGAGATGAAGCAGACCAAGGCCCGGATGGAAGATGCTCTGCACGCCACCCGAGCCAGTGTCGAGGAAGGCATCCTGCCCGGCGGTGGAGTCGCCTTGCTGCGGACCATCGAGGTGGTCCGCGACGTCAAGGCCAGGGGTGACGAGAAGATCGGTGTCGAGATCGTTGCCCGGGCCCTGGAAAGTCCGATCCGGCAGATCGCCGAGAACTGTGGCGAGGACGGTTCGGTTATCGCCGATGAGGTCCATGGTATGAAGACCAACGTTGGCTACGACGTCGAGACCGGCGGGTTCGTCGACATGTACGAGCGTGGCGTGATCGACCCGGCCAAGGTTGTCACCAGCGCCCTGGCCAATGCCGCTTCGATCGCCGCGCTGATGCTGACCACCGAGGTGCTGGTTACCCGCACCGATGATCTCGAGGGTGGTGAGAAGCCCCAGGTGGAAGGAGCAGTTCGCTGATCGAACCGCTGCACCCCAAGTGATCCCCCCACGGGCCACCTCCTTGCAAAAAGGGGTGGCTCGTTTCTTTGCTCCCCCTTCCCCTCTCCCCTTTCCCCTCTCTCCTTTCTCCTCTCTCCCTGCCCCTGCCCGATGCCCCAGAAACGAGATTACTACGAAGTGCTCGGAGTCGACACCGACGCCAGTGCCGTGGCGATCAAGTCGTCGTACAAGACGATCGCGTTGAAGAACCACCCCGATCGCAACCCCGACGACGAAGCGGCGGTCGAGCGGTTCAAGGAGGCGGCCGAGGCATTCGAGGTGCTCAGCAATCCCGACAAGCGGGCTCGCTACGACCGCTTCGGCCACGCCGGTTTGCAGGGAGGAGGCGGTCGCGGGCACCAGCCGGGATTCTCGGATGTGGGCGACATCTTCAGCATGTTCGGCGACATCTTCGAGGGATTCGGGCTGGGGGGAGGACTCGGAGGACGGCAGCGGGGTGGGCCGCGGGCCAGGCGAGGCAATCACCTGCAGACCGGGCTCTCGATCGACCTGCCCGACGCCGCCGCCGGATGCACTCGGACCATCGAGATCTCACGACAGGAAACCTGCTCGACCTGCAGCGGCAGCGGAGCCCGGCCCGGGAGCACGCCCGATGCGTGCGACTACTGCGGCGGACACGGTCGCGTGCTCCAGTCGCAGGGTATCTTCAGCCTGCAAGCGACCTGCCCGGCCTGCCGGGGTGAGGGCCAGATCATCCGCGACAAGTGCGACGGCTGCCGTGGAGCCGGACGGATGCCCAGCTCGGTGACGCTCGATGTCAAGATCCCCGCCGGAATCGACTCGGGCATGAGACTCTGCCTGCGAGGCGAAGGAGAGAGCGGATCGCAGGGCGGTGGACGAGGTGATCTCTATGTCGAGATCGATGTGCTGCAACACCCGCTGTTTCAACGTGAAGGACCTCACCTGATCTGCCAGGTGCCGATCACATTCAGCCAGGCGGCGCTGGGCTCAGAAATCGAAATCCCCGTACTCGAAGGTCGCCACTCGCTGGAAGTCCCCGCCGGGACACAGCCCGGACACGTGTTCCGGATCCGAGGCGGAGGCATGCCCGATCCGCGAGGCGGTCGGGCGGGGGACCTGATGGTCGAAGTGCAGGTCGAGGTGCCTCGAAAACTCGGCGACGAACAGGAAGAACTGATCAGACAACTCGCCGAAATCGAACAGATCAACGTCTCACCACACCGAACCTCCTTCCTCGACAAGCTCAAGGACTGGTTCTCCTCGGAAGACGACGAGTGAACCGCACAGCGAGCACGAACTCTGCAAAACAACCGAGCAGGCAAGCCCACGCTGGCAGGACACTGATCCGATCCTGACAATTCCGGTAGAAACGCCATGACCGACGACACACGCGACGAATTCGAAGCCGACCCGGCCTCCGATGATCTCCCCGACGACGAAGCGGTCGAGGAATCGAGCTCCGATGAAGCGGACCAGGCCGAAGCGATCGGTGAGGCACTCTCGGAGTTGTCCCTCGATGAACAACTCGAGGCGACTCGAACCGAACGCGACGACAACTTCGGGAAGTGGCAGAGGTCGCTGGCCGACCTCGAAAACTACCGCCGCCGGGTTCAGCGGGAGATGGACGAGGCGCGGACGTTCCAGGCTCTGCCCCTGGCCCGAGACCTCCTGCCGGGACTCGACAACCTGCAGCGGGCGATCCAGGCGGCCGAATCCCACGAAGCCGCTGCCGACCTCGTGGCGGGGGTCCGCATGGTCCTCGAACAGGTCATCGGCGTGCTGGCCCGGCATGGGGTCGAGCCGATCCCGGCCATCGGTGAGGCCTTCGATCCGGGCGTGCACGAGGCGATTCAGCAGGTCCCCAGCGACGAGCACGAGCCGATGACTGTGATCGAAGAGGTCGAGCAGGGGTTCCGGATCGGCGAGCGAGTGGTGCGGCCGGCCAAGGTGATCGTGACGATGGCGGCCACACAGACCGAGTCGGAGGTCGAGGAGCCTGAGCAGGAGACGGCCGAGGAGGCTGAACAACAGATAGCCGAGGAGCCCTCCGACGGGGACGGTGAGCCGAGCGAGGAGAACTGATGCCGACTTATGATTACGAGTGTCGCGAGTGCGGTCACCTCTGGGAGTTGTTCCAGCAAATGAAGGACAACCCGAAGCGGAAGTGTCCCGAGTGCGGACGGCTGAGGGCCAAGCGGCTGATCGGGCCGGGCGCGGGCATCATCTTCAAGGGCTCGGGCTTCTACCAGACCGACTACCGCAGCCAGTCGTACAAGGACGACGCCAAGGCCGACCAACAGGCCCAGAAGTCCGAATCCGAAAAGTCCTCGTCGGATTCGAGCAGCTCGAAGTCCGATTCCAAGTCGGATTCCAAGTCCAAGTCGGATTCGGGGTCGTCGTCGAGTTCCTCGGATTCGTCGGATTCGTAAAGCGGTCCTCGTCGCGGAATTCTCACGAATTCCGCGACCGTGCCGGGAATCGCAGCGGCCGTGGCGGGTAGAATCGGGGCGATGCTGATCCGCTCGATTCTCTCGGTCGTCCTGTTCTGCCCGGTCGTCTTCTCGGCCGAGCCCGATCCGGGCACGCCGCCGCACTGGTCCTACCAGCCCCTGGGGGTCGTTGTGCCGCCGGAGGTGTCCGGGACCTCGGCGGTGGCCAATCCGATCGATCGTTTCGTGCTGAGTCGTCTCGCGAAACTGAGCATCAAAGCGGCCCCGTCGGCCGACCGGGCCACGCTGATCCGACGCGTGACTCTCGACCTGACCGGCCTGTTGCCCGAGCCGACCGAGGTGGCTCGGTTTGTGGCCGATCGCCGAGGGGGGGCCTGGGAACGCGTGGTCGACCGCCTGCTGGGCAGCCCGCACTACGGTGAACACTTCGCTCGCGAATGGATGGACCTCACGCACTAC
The DNA here is from genome assembly GCA_963578885.1 of Planctomycetota bacterium. Classification (GTDB taxonomy): domain Bacteria; phylum Planctomycetota; class Planctomycetia; order Planctomycetales; family Planctomycetaceae; genus UBA8437. The sequence goes on along the minus strand of CAUZEQ010000061.1, from coordinate 13,266 downwards.
GCCGACAGCGACGGCTACCTGACCGACCAGTTGCGACCCGTGGCCTGGCGGTACCGGCAATGGCTCGTCGAACAGCTCAACGCCGACACGCCGTTTGACGTGCTGACCACCAGGCAACTCGCCGGAGACCTGATCCCCCGGGCGACTCTCGAAGACAGGCTCGGCACCGGGTTCCTGCGCCAGACGCTGAGTAACCGCGAGGGTGGTGCCGATCCCGAGGAGTTCCGGGTCAAGCAGATCATCGACCGCACCGAAATGGTCTCCGCCGCCTGGCTGGGCCTGACCGTCGGATGTGCTCGGTGCCACGACCACAAGTACGACCAGGTCTTGCAACGCGAGTTCTTCGGGCTGTACGCCTTCCTGAACACCGCCGACGAGGTGAATCTCTATGCACCCCTGCCCGGCCAGTCGGATCCGTACGAAACCGCCCTGGCCGTTTACGACCGCAAGCGGGACGAGCTGCTGAAACCGATCTCCGCCGAGCTGGCCGTGCTGCAGGCACGCTGGGAGGCACGCCTGCTCGAAGCGGGTGCCCGTCCGGGCCGCGACTTCCGCTGGGACCGTCGCTGGGAGGTGCTCGGGCTGATCTGGGGCGGCCAGTTGGGTGAAGGGCAGCTGGAGGGTTGGGAGATCGTCAAGCGGGACGTACACCTGCGGACCCGTGACGAAAAGGACCGGCTGCTGCTGTACTTCCTGTCTCACGGCGACCTGATCGATTCGGCCAAGTTCAAGTCTCTGAAGCTCGGAGAACTCAAGGGCAAGCTCGACGCGTTGCGGGCCAACGTGCCCTGGCCCACCCGGGCGGCGGTGATGCGTGAGGCGACGATTCCCCGGCAGGCGTTCATTCATTTTCGAGGCGATTTCCGGGTCCGGGGCGAGTCGGTCGACGCCATTGCTCCGGCGGTCCTGCCTCCGCTACCCGGTCCCAACAGCCGCAACCGGCTCGCACTGGCCCGCTGGCTGGTCTCACCGAACCATCCGCTGACCTCACGGGTTGCCGTCAACCGCATGTGGCAGCACTTCTTCGGCACCGGCCTGGTCCGCTCGGCAGACGACTTCGGCGTCCGCGGCGAAGTCCCGTCTCATCCTCGATTGCTCGATTGGCTGGCCGCAGGGTTCCGTGACCGGGGCTGGTCGATCAAGCGGACACACCGGCTGATCGTCACCAGTGCCACCTATCGCCAGAGTTCGCTGGCGCGTCCCGAGCTCGAGACGATCGATCCGGCCAACCGGCTGCTGGCTCGTCAGCTCTCGAAACGGGCTTCCGCCGAGGTGATCCGCGACATCGCACTTCAGGTCTCGGGCCTGTTGAGTCGTCGGGTGGGCGGTCCCAGTGTCCGGCCGCCTCAGCCGGAAAGCGTTACGAGCGAGGCGTACGGGAACAGCTGGAAGTCGAGCACGGGACCAGACCGGTACCGTCGTGCGATCTACACGTTCATCCAGCGGACGACTCCCTTTGCCCAGGGCAAGACCTTCGACGCTCCCAGTCCCGGCAAGATCTGCACTCACCGAGAACGCTCCAACACCCCCCTGCAGGCTCTGACGCTGCTCAACGATCCGGTCTTCTTCGAGTGTGCTCAATCGCTGGCCGCCCTGGTGCTGCAACAGGGCCCCGCCGACGACACCGGCCGGTTCAGGTGGCTGATGCAAAGGTGCGTGTCTCGCGAGGCGGAAGCCGCGGAGCTGGATCGATTGGCGCTCTTGTTGGCCTCACAGCGTCAGCGGTTCACCAGCGGCGAGGCGGCCGAATCGGCTGGTCGCGTGGCGGGAGTTGCTTCGAGCCAGGCGGCCCCCGACGAGGCGGCTGCGTGGGTGGTCGTTGCCAGCGTCTACATGAATCTCCACGAGTTCATCACTCGAGACTGACACCGTGCCCGTTGACGTTTTCGACTCGCCCCACATGCCTCACATGCCTCACATGCCCGACCTGCTGTCGCGGTCGCTGGACCGCCGGCTGTTCCTGCAGCAGACCGCCTGTGGCCTGGGCACGGTTGCGTTGGGGAACCTGATCTCTCGAGACGGCCTGGGAGCCGATCGCACGCATCCGCTGGCTGGCCGAGCGCCCCACCACGCTGTGCGGGCCCGCAACGTGATCTTCATCTTCATGGCCGGCGCCCCCAGCCAGCTGGATCTCTTTGATCCCAAGCCGGAGATGCAGAAGCTGAACGGACAGGCGGTGCCCGAGTCGTTCCTGGACGGTCTCGAGGACCCGCTGATCAAGGGCAGCGCCCAGGTCTACGCCTCACCTCGCACCTTCCGTCACTACGGCGAATCGGGTACCGAGTATTCCGACTACGTCACGCACCTGGGCGGCGTGGCTGATCATGCCTGCATGGTCCGCAGCGTCTACACCGACGTGGCCAATCACCATCCGGCTCAGCTGATCATGAACTGCGGCACGAACCAGTGGGGGCACCCGTCGCTGGGGTCGTGGGTCAGCTGGGGCCTGGGCAATGCCGCGGACAACATGCCCGGATTTGTCGTGCTGCTCTCCAATTCCGGTCACGGCGTCGACGGAGGTGCATCGCTGTGGTCCAACGGGTTCCTGCCATCGATCTACCGCGGGACCACGTTCCGCAGCAGCGGCGATCCGATCCTGCACCTGAACAGTCCCGAGGGAATGACCCGCGGGGTGCAGGCGGGTCGGCTGGCCGCGGTGGCCGATCTGAACCGGTTGAGGCTCGCGAGAACCGGAGATCGCGAGATTGCTGCGCGGATGGCCAACTACGAGCTGGCCTACCGGATGCAGTCGGCCGGTCCCGAACTGCTGGACTTTTCGGGCGAATCCCAGGCCACTCACAGGCTCTACGGACTCGACACCGAAAAGACCCGCTGGTTCGGCACCAATTGCCTGCTGGCCCGGCGGATGGTCGAGCGAGGTGTCCGATTCGTGCAGTTGTACCATTCGACCTGGGACGACCACTCGAACCTCAACGCCAACCTCAAGACCAACTGCGACATGACCGATCTGCCGGCGGCCGGCCTGATCACCGACCTGGCCCAGCGGGGGTTGCTCGAGGACACCCTGGTTGTCTGGGGCGGCGAGTTTGGCCGGACGCCGATGCACGAGGTCCGTCGATCGCCGGCCAGGGGCAGTGAGGGCCGCGATCACCACCGGTTTGCGTTCTCGATGCTGTTCTACGGCGGAGGCATCCGCGGGGGGACGGTGATCGGAAAGACCGACGAGTTGGGGTATCACCCGGCCGAGGATCCCGTTCACGCTCATGACCTGCAGGCGACGATGCTCCACTGCCTGGGTTTTGATCACGAGCTGCTGACCTACCGTCACCAGGGCCGAGATTTCCGGCTGACCGATGTGGGTGGCACGGTGGTCGAGAAGATGCTGGCCTAGGGGCCTGTTGAATAACTCGAACCCTGGGGTCAGACGCCGCCCACAACGGGGTTTGCTCCACCTGTCGCGTTTCGCAGGCGGGGCCTGACCCCTTCTTCGAGTTGCAACGAGTGCTCGTTGAAAAGGGGTCAGGCCCCGCTTGCGTGCCGTTCTGGGTGGAGCGGGACTTTCTGTGGGCGGCATCTGACCCCAGGGTTCGAGTTCTTCAACCCGCCGCAGACGGGCCAGGGGCGATTCACATCCCTTTGCCCGTCCAGCCACCGTCGACGATCAGGTCGATGCCGGTCACGTAGCTCGACGCGTCGCTGGCCAGGAACAGGCAGGGGCCCAGCAGTTCTTCGGGCTGACCCCAGCGGCCCATCATGGTGTGCGACGAGCGTTCGGCCTGGCGGTCCGGGTCGTCGTAGCTGGCGCGGGTCATGTCGGTGACGATGTAGCCGGGGCAGACGGTGTTGATGCGGACGTTGCGGGTAGCAAAGTCGTTGGCCATGGCCTTCGAGAGGTGTCTCAGGCCGGCCTTCGCGGCCGAATAGGACGGGTTGCCGGGCATGGCCACGATGCCGGCGATGCTGGCGATGTGGATGATCGACCCTCCGCCGGTGTCGACCATCGCCTCGGCCGCGGCCCGCGCCATGCGGAAGGCTCCGCTGAGGTTCACGTCGAGAGTGGTTTGCCAGGTGGTGTCGTCATACGGCGGTGCCCCCGGCAGAGTGATCGCGGCGTTGTTGATCAGCACGTCGATGCGGCCGAAGGCTTCGAGCGTGGCGTCGACGATCTGCCGTCCCGACTCCGCGTCGGCCATGTCGGCTCGCACCGCTCGGGCGTGGTTTGTGTCGTAGGAGGCGACCTGTGGGGTGAGGCTCTCGGAGCGGGCACTGAGAACGACTCGGGCGCCGTGATCCAGGAACCCCTCGGCAACGGCTCGGCCGATGCCGCGGCTGGCGCCGGTCACGATCACCACCTTCTCGGAGACATCAAAGAGGTGTTCGGTCATCGAGAGATTCCGGGCAGGGGACCAGGCAAGGGATCGTGCACGGGGCACGGGGACCGGGGCCAAGGGTCCGACATCATACGCGGCGGGTCCTTGACAGTCGAAGCGGGCGGTCCGGATGATGAACGTCTCGGATTCATGCGATCAAGAATTGTCCCAGCTATTGTCGTCCTGTTGGTCTCTGGCCTCGGCCTGGCCGGGTGGCAGGTGCGTGGTGTGTTGGCACCGGCCGAGGCGCGAACGACGATCCTGTTCAACCAGGGGCTCGACGCGGTCGTCACCGACGCACCAGCTGGCTGGACCAACGCCTGGTGCGGGTCGTGCCACAAGCAGGAATTCGAGCAGTGGCAGGGCAGCCGTCACAACGTGGCCGCGTCGACTCACAACTTCGAGGTCGAGTATCTGGTGGTGGAGGGCAATAAGGAGCCGAATCGGCTGCAGTACTGCCTGAACTGCCACGCGCCGCGGATCCCCGCCGCGGGGCTGCCCACCTCCGAACCCCCCGGCCTGGACCAGGCCTACCGGGATCAGCCCGAGTGGCTTGCCAGTGGCGTGGACTGCCTGAGTTGCCATGTTCGCGACGGGGTGGTGGTGGCCACGCATGTCACTCAGAAGGGGACCGCCGAGCACGCGATGCGGCAGGACCCGGCGTTGGGCAAGGCCGAGTTCTGTGCCGGGTGCCACCAGTTCGCCTTCAAGGACATCGACCTGCCCGATCGATTCCACGGGGCACTGCAGCAGGCCAGCCTCGAGGAGTTTCTCGAGTACCGCGCCCAGGGGGGAGTCGAGACGCGGTGCCACGACTGTCATATGCCGCGAGGGGCACACCGGATGCCCGGTGGCTACGACGACAAGATGGTCAGGCAGGCCGTGGGGATGGAACTGGAGGCCCGGTGGATCGAGCCGGGACGGGTGGCTGAGGTGACCGTGAGGCTGAGGGCCGGGCGGGTCGGGCACCGGGTGCCTGGAGGCGAGGAGCTGAGATTTCTGACGGTCAGGACCGAGGTGAGGGGAGCTGATGGTCAGCCGATTGGGACCCGGGGGGACGATCACGCACAGCAGGCCGACGGGGAAGCCGACGGCGAGGCGGATTCCCAGGAGGACCTATCCCAGTGGCCGATTGTGGAGACGTTGAGGCGGCACATGGGCAACCGCGAGCACGGGCGCGACCCTCAGGCCGCTCCGGCTCCCGACACCAGGCTCCGGCCAGGTGAAACTCGACGCTACTCCTACCGGATCACCTTCGAACCGGGCACGGTCTCCGGGGCACTGACGGTTCGCAGCAGGTTGTGGTATCACCTGATGCATGATGGAAAGGCCCAGTTGTTTGGTCATCGTCTCGAAGACGTGCAACGCGTGATACGAGAGAGCGAAGTGCATCTGGACCCTCCTGAACGGCCGACTACGGGTCGGTGATCGTCTCGATCAGTTCATGAGTCCGCGGGATGTGGACAATCGGCGGCATCCAGTGCCTGACGTGTTCCAGCCCCGATCGCTTCCACAGCATATCTTCGGACCATTCCGAGCGAATCCGCTCACACTCGTGTCGAATCTCGGACGGCGACGGCGTGAATTCCTGTCGGGCCATGATCTGTTCCTCCGGCAACTGGAGAAGTGAAAGTGAGAGGTGAAGTAGGAGAAGGGAACCGACTCGTTCGAGCCAGTTGCAGTTGCAGAAACTATGTGCAAGCGTCGTGCCGGACGACGTTAATGCCGTAAAGCGATGTCAACCAGCGATTTGCATCACCAAGGGTAGCGCGGTGGGTGTGGTGCATTCCGCGACAGGTGTATCGGATTGATACACGCGATCTGTGCGATGACAAGGGGTCTGAAGGGGGGGCGTCGTTGGAGTCCCGGGGTGGAAACCCCGGGGGGCAGGCGGACACGAGGGACGTGTCGCTCGGCGACCGCTAGCGTTCGTAACGCAGGGTTCGGCCGGGCATGGGTCCGTCGAATGTGGCCGGTTCACCCGCCTCCAGGATCACCTCGCCGTTGACCAACACCAGGTCGATGCCCTCGGCTCTCTGGTGAGGATCCTCATAAGTCGCCCGATCGGTCACCGTCTCGGGGTCGAAGACGACCAGGTCGGCGAAGGCGGACTCGACGACCCGGCCGCGGTCCTTCAGGCCGTAGGCATCGGCGGACTTGGCGGTGAGCTTGGCGACGGCGTCTTCGAGCGAGAACAACTTGCGGTCGCGGACGCAGGGGCCGATGATTCGCGGTGCCGTGCCATAGACCCGCGGATGGACCGTGCCGCCGTCGTGGTAGATGCCGTCCGAACCGATCACGCACAGCTCGTGCTGCAACAACGGCTCGATCATCTGGTCCTCGCCCTCGTTGAAGACGATCAGCGGGGCCAATCGTTCTTCGATCAACAGGCTGTAGAGAGCCTCCTCGACCGGCAACCCGATCGCGTCGACGTAGTGATCGAGTGTGCGGCCCTGGAACTCGGTGTTGTCCTTGCCGGGCACCCAGGCCAGGGTCATGCGGTCGAGGTTCAGCGGATAGGCTTCCAGGGCCTGGCGGAAGTGGGCTCGCACCGTGGAATCTTCCAGTCGCGACATCGCTCCCAGCGGCCCGTCGTCCCACGCTTCGTAGGGCAGCAGGTAGTTGAGCATCGTCGAGCCGGGCTGGTACGGGTAACACTCGTACGAAAACTCGACCTCCCCGCTCACCTCGTCGAACATCTTCAGCAGCGCCTCGACCGTCTCCTCGTCCCGGCCCTTGACGTGTGAGATGTGGACCCGGCACCCGGACCGCTTACCGATCTCGACCGCCTCGCGAATCCCATCCAGGATCCCCTTCTTGTAGCGGACATGAGTCGTGTAGACTCCGTCGTACTCGGCGATCACCTTGCAGGCTTCGACCAGTTCGTCGGTCGTGGCGTAGCACTGCACGATGTAATCGAGCCCGGTCGAGATGCCGACGGCTCCCTCCTGCATCCCACGGTGCACCTCCCCGCAGATCACTTTCATCTGCAGGTCGTCGACCCATTGCTTGCCGAATCCGCAGGCGAGCGAGCGGACGTTGGCGTAGGGGACGTGGCCGGCGACGTTCTGGGCCGCCGCCCGATCGAACTCGGCCAGGAACTCACCAATCGACTCCCAACCCCGGTACTCCTCGAGCCGCAACGCGTTGAGTCCTCGGAGATAGAACAGCCACTGACGTGCGGTGTCGGGTCGAACGGGAGCATACGAGATGCCGTCGAGCATCAGGATTTCGGTGGTGAAGCCCTGCGAGGTCTTGGGCAGAAAGTGAGGCCGTTTCAGGAGCCAGCCGTCGGAGTGGTTGTGGACGTCGATGAAGCCGGGCGCTACGACCCGGCCGCTGACATCAATCCGCCTGGCCGCTTCCGCGTCGGTGAGGTCACCGATCGAGACGATTCGGTCGCCGGTGATGCCGACGTCGGCGGTGTAGCGGTCCCCGCCGGTGCCGTCGATGATCGTGCCGCCGCTGAGAATGGTATCGTAAAGATCGTGAGTATCGTGCATGGGGGTCGTGTTCAGCTGTAGGACTGGGTGGTCGGGATGATGACCAGTTCGACCACGTTGGCCCGGGCGGGAAGCCGCACGACCATCATCACCGCATCGGCACAGTCCTCGGGTTGCAGGATTTTCGCGCGGTGCTCGGCACTCACCGGAACCGGTCGGTTCTCAAGAATCGGAGTCTCGACCTCGCCGGGATAGATGTTCGTCACCCGGATCCCCATCTCGCGGTGCTCCTCGGCGACGGTGATCCCCAGTGCCGCCATACCGAACTTCGAGGCGTTGTAGGCCACTCCGCCGATGGGTCCGGCTCGGAGCCCGGCGACTGAGGAAATGTTGACGATCACCCCGTCCCTGCGCTCACGCATCCCGGGTAGCACCTCGTGGATGCAGTTGTAGGCACCGGTCAGGTTGACCGCGATCAGCTGGTCCCAGTTGTCCGGGTCAAGTTCGGCGACGGATCGCACCGGGGTATTGATGCCGGCGCTGTTGACCAGGATGTCGATCTGCCCCAGTTGTTCCGCAGCCCATGCGAAGAACTCAACCGTGCCCTCCCGATCGGCCACGTCACTGGTGTGTGCGATGATCGGGACCTGGCCCGAGTAGTTTTCGGTGACGTCATCGAGGCGTTCCTGTCGGCGACCGGTGATGGCGACCCGGCACCCGGCGTCGGCCAGCGAGCGGGCTACCGCGGCACCAATGCCCGAGCCGCCTCCGGTGACCACCGCGGTACGGCTGCTGAGATCGCTCATGAGAGTCCTGCTGCAGGGAGAAACCATTCGACGCAAGAGACCGTTTCTAACCGTCGCCCGCGAGACCGGCAAGGCAGCCGGGATCTGACCCCGCCGCAACGATCCTCGCGACACCCCCAGCCTGCTCACTCGGGCCGGGGCCAGATCGATCGCGATACCGCTTCGCCCAGTCGACGCTGGCCCTGGGGCGTGAAGTGGCCGTCGAGTTCGAAGTAGTCGCCCGGGCCGTTGGGGTCTTCCGAGTCGGCGGCCTTGCGGAATTCGGCGACCGGGTTGATCACCCCGACTCCCGCCTCGCCACAGATCTCGATCACCACCTCCTGGCAGACCGTCGATTCCGTCAGCGACCCCGGCACGTCGTAGCCCACCGCTCTCATGCCCCCCGCGGCGGCCTGGGAGACGTAGGGCCCGTCGGGCACGATCACCACCTTCAACTTTGCATCCGCCCGGCGGCACTGATCCGCCCACTGGCGAACGCATCGCCTGAACCTCGTCTCGGCGTCACCCTGCCACCGGGATCCTCCGGTGAGGGGCTGAGTGAATCGACCGGGATGGGTCATCGCCGTGTGGACCAGCGACGGGTTGAGCAGTCCGGATTCGAACGCCCTGCGGACTTCCGGCGAGAGGCCCTGGTACCGCTGCTGCTGCTTTGCAGTCAGCGTCGAACGGAGGTAGGCCTGGGACTTCAGGAACACGCTGCGGTACGACTCCATCGTCGGCGGGGCCGGTTTCAGCCGTCCGAACAGCGTGGGAAACAGCGTCTCGCCCAGCCGCCGAGTCCCCCCGACCTCCTCGGGTTCCTGCTCGACCAGCTGGATCAGGTCGTCACCCTGCAGGGTGCCGATCAGCACGATGTCGGGGCGGAAGTGATCCAGTGCCTGGGTGATCATCCACGAGTAATCGTTGGGCGAGGCGCCCGGGAACCCGAAGTTGATCACCTCGATCTTCTCGTTGGTCCCTCCCCCGTGACGTTCAAGGATCTTGGGCCAGGCCTCTTCGGCCCGGACTCCCCAGCCGAAGGTGAACGAGTCGCCGATGGCCACCAGCCGGGTCCCCGCGGCGGCGGGTCCTTCGGGGAAGTCGCGGTCGCGGAGCCCCTGTCCGGAAATGACCACCTCGACGTCGAACTCAGCACTCTCGTGGCGGACTCGGCTCCCCGAGGGAAACAGCAGGTGACGCGGCGGGGAGCCGGCGAGCAGGCCGACGAGGTGATCGAGTCCCGAGAGGCCCAGCGGGATGCCGACCAGGCAGATGGCCACGAACAGCCATCGCCGTTTCGAGCGGCGTGGCGGGGTCTGGGTGGCTGCGGTGGGCGGGGTGGCTGCGGTGGGCGGGGTGGCTGCGGTGGGCTCGGTCATGGCATCGGAGAACCGGTGATCACCGCCTGCAGCATCGGCACAAGCGCCTCGGTGATCAGCTGGTGTCCCAGCGGTGTCGGGTGACAGTCGTCGTGGATCAGGTCGAGATTGTAGTAGCTGTGTCGCTTTGCGCCGTACTCCTGAAAGAGTGCCTGCACGTCGATCAGCGGCACTCCGTCCCGCTCGGCCACCGCTCGGATGATCCGGTTGGTGCTCAGCCGCGAACCGAGGTTGCCCATCGTCCATTCGCGGCTCTGCGAGTAGGCCGCCTCGGCTTGCAGGTGCCGGCCCAGTCCCTCGAGGCATTGGGCCTTGAGGTAGTGCACCAGGGCCGGGTGCGGATCGAGTTGCAGGGCGGAGTCGGTGGTGGCCAAGCCCTCTTCGAATCGCCCGTCGTTGACCGCTCGGGCCGCGTCGGCAATCGCCGCGGTGACCTGCTCGCGGTGCTCGGGATCAAACCAGTGCGGCTGGCGATGTTTCCAAGCGGGCGAGAGTCGGGGGTTGTAGGGGACGGTCAGCAGCACGACCGGCACATCGGCGTCCTGGGCCGATGCGACCATGTGTTCGAGATTGGCCTGGAACGTGTCGAGGTACTCCTGCCGCACCGTCAGCCAATGGTTCACGTCGTAGCGTTGTTGATCGAGCGGCATCGCCACGGCATAGTCCGACCCGATCAGCTCGTAGTGTGACTCGAATCGGTCCGTGACCATCGACCTCCGAGCCTCGTCCTGTCGGGCCTGTCGGTTCGCCACCCTCCATTGCACCAGGCCGTATTCGAGGCCGGCGAGGGCTCGGCTGTGAGCCAGCGTCCGCAGGATGCTGATGCTGGCCTGGCTGAGTTCTTCGCGGGGAGGCGGATCGGCTGAGGCGGCCTGGCCGGGAAGCGGTTTCAGCAGCGGCTGCCAGTGAAACCACTCGTTGTTGCCCACCATGATCACGATCGCCGCCGGCTTGTAGAACCTCACGGCCTGGTCGACCAGCGGAGCCAACTCACCGCTGGTACAACCGACCCGGGCGGCGTTGAGCGTGCGGACTCGTTGGGGGGCCAGCACCTCCTCGAGCATGCCCGGGAAGGTCTCGCGGTAGCGGTAGGGGAACCCGTATGCGACCGAGCCCCCGATGATGAACACGCGGTGTTCGCCTGGATGCACCACGTCGTCGGGAACCACGTTGCGAGTCCCCAGCCAGGGCCCCGCTCCAGAGATCTCCACGCCACCGATCCGGTACGGCTCGGCCGCACCCGGCCCGTCACCGGGGTCACGCAGTGTCAACTCGAGGTCGTTGGACGTGTCTGAGAGAGCGGGGATCGGAGTCGTGCTCAGCCGCATCATCGCCAACGCGGCCAGCAGGCGTTGGCGGTAGTTGTAGATGTAATCACCCAGCCATCCGGTTGCTTCAAGAGCGACCAGCAGGATGGCGACATACAGCAGCCGCCGTTTCCAGGACCGCCGGGTGGGCGTGGCGGTTGGTTGTGACGGGGCAGAAGTCGTCTCAGTCACGATCCAGGTACCCCTGCAGGATCATCTGGGCCGCGATCATGTCGAGGCGGGCCTTCCGCTTCTTGCGGGTCATATCGACGCTCAACAGCACCGCCTCGGCGTCCTGCGAGGTGTAGCGTTCGTCCCAGAAGGTCACCGGTTTCCCGGTCGCCTGGCGGACCCACGCCCCGAACGTCTCCGCTTCGCGAGACATTTCGCTGGTGGTCCCATCGGCGTGCACCGGCCATCCGACCACCAGCGCCACCACACGCTGGTCGACGATCAGATGTTCCAGGTGCAAGGCGTCGTCGTCGAGGTCGCCGGTCGGTTCCCAGGTCTCCAGCGGCACCGCCAAGTTCTGTTCGGGCGTGGAGACCGCCACGCCGATCCTCACGCGTCCGTAGTCCAGGCCCAGCAGCGACCCCTCGTCGGGGATCTCGTCGCAAAGCGGCTCAGAGGAAGTCGTCATGGCCTTGCTCCTGGAGCCTCTCGACCAACCGCCTCAGGCCCTCCTCATCGTCTCGCCGGGCCACCAGCGTGGCATCGGAAGTCTGCACGATCACCAGGCCCTCGACTCCCACCGCACCCACCAGGTGATCCGTGTCGCTGCGGATGACGCAGTGGCTCGAGTCGACGACGGTGACGTTGCCCTGCAGCGTGTTGCCGTCGGAATCGGCTCCCATGACCTCGGCCAGAGCGTGCCAGCTGCCCACGTCGTGCCACTCGAAGGAGGCTTCCAGCAGGCAGGTGTCGCTGGAGTGTTCGAGCACGGCGTGGTCGATCGAGATCGCCTTGATACGCTCGAAGACGTTGGTGAGCACGTTGTGGTAGTCGTCTGTTCCCAGGGCGTGGCGGATTGTCAGGATGCCGGTGGCCAATTCGGGCTGGTGTTCGACGAGGGCCATGAGAATCCGCTGGGCACTCCAGGTGAAGATCCCACAGTTCCAGGACGTGCCACCCGCGGCGATGTACGACTCGGCCGTGGCCCGGTCGGGCTTCTCGTGAAACGACTCGACCCCCACTGCCCCCTCGGCACCCTCCAGGGCGGCACCATGCCGGATGTACCCGTAGCCGGTGGCCGGTCTCGAGGGGGTGACTCCCATCAGCACCAGCCGGGACGGGTCGTCCTTGACGAGCTGCTCGGCCTGCCTGGCCGTTTCCACGAAGGCCTCGGGCGGATCGATCACGTGGTCGGCGGGCATCACCAGCATCACTGCATCGGGATCGACGGCCTGCAGGTGAATCGCGGCCAGGCCCAGGCAGGGAGCCGTGTTGCGGGCCAGGGGTTCGGCCAGGACCTGTTCGGCGGGAACGCCCGGCAGTTGATCGCGGGTTGCTTCGGCTTGCAGGGCGTTGGTCACGACCCAGGTCCGCTCGGGCGGAACCAGTCCATCGAGCCGCGAGACGGTCTGCTGCAGCAGGCTGGTGTCGCCGGTCAGCGGTTGGAGTTGTTTGGGGCTGCTGCGGCGGCTCTGAGGCCAGAACCGCGTGCCGCTGCCTCCGGACATGATCACCGCGTGGAGCATCTCTCACCTGCAGCACAACTGGGTCGCTGGGGGGTCGTCCAAATTCTTACGAATTCGGCTTCGGGCCTTGGGGGGCTTTTTTTGAACCCGCCGCAGTCGGACTAGAACAGCGGCAGCGGCTGGCCGACGCTCAGCATGTGCGGCCGGTTCAGGTTGTCGAGGATCTGCGCGTCGGGGCGGATGCCCAGAGCGGTGAAGATCGTGGCGTGCAGGTCGTGGGGGCCGCAGGCCAGTGAGTGTGGGTGAGCGGCGTGAGCATCGGAGCTGCCATAGACCTGCCCGCCCCGGATGCCTCCGCCGGCCAGCACCGCGGTGTAGGAGAAC
>CAUZEQ010000060.1:0-19234 GCA_963578885.1 Planctomycetota bacterium | reverse complement strand
CGCCGGCGAGTCGAGAAACCAAAGCGGTCGTAAGGGACTTGGCAGGCATTTGAGATGGGAACTATGATCGGTAACGACACCCGGGCCAGAATTGCCGCTTCATGCCAGAGTCACCCGACGTACAGCCGCCCTCGGAACCGACCGGCGACACCGCGCCACTGGGTACGGCCGCCGACGACAGTGGGTTCCAGGTCGAGCCGAACCAGGACACCTCAGAGGCGACCCCGGCCGAAATCCCGTCGGACCCCGCCGAGCTGGGTGGTTCGGTGCTGGGCGAATTCCACCTGCTGCGAGTGCTCGGCAGCGGCGGGATGGCCAATGTCTACCTCGCCGAACAGACCACGCTCAAACGCAAGGTCGCACTCAAGGTGCTCAGGCCCGACCTGCTCGCCGACGACACCTACCTCGAACGTTTCGCCCGGGAAGCCACCGCCGCCGCGGGACTCAATCACAACAACATCGTGCAGGTCTTCGCGGTCGGCGAGCAGGATGGGCTGCACTACATCGCCCAGGAATACGTCCAGGGGGTCAATCTCCGAGAATACCTCGCCCGCAAGGGCCCGCCCGAGGCCGGAGTGGCGGTGCACATCATCCGGCAGATCGCCCTGGCACTGAAGGCCGCTGCCGAAGCGGGGATCGTGCACCGGGACATCAAGCCCGAGAACATTCTGCTGACCCGGCAGGGCGTCGTGAAGGTCACCGACTTCGGACTCGCACAACTGAACCGCGAAACCGAAAACACCAGCCTGACACTGACCCAGGCCGGGACCACCATGGGGACGCCGTTGTACATGAGTCCCGAGCAGGTCAACGGGTCGCGGGTCGACCACCGCAGCGATATCTATTCGCTGGGGGTTACCTGCTACCACCTGCTGGCCGGCCGGCCTCCGTTCCGAGGCGAGACTGCGATCAGCGTGGCCGTGCAGCACGTCAACAAGAACCCCGAGCCGCTGGGCGAGCAGCGGACCGACCTGCCGCGACGCCTGTGCGAACTGGTCCATCGCATGATGGCCAAGAAGCCCGCAGACCGACTGGCCAATGCCTCTGTGCTGCTCGAAGAACTCGACGCGTTGCAGAGGCGGCTTTCGGGTGTCCGTGGGGCGGGCGAGGCCGACTGGATCGACTACGAACCCCTCACGACGCTCTGGTCCAGGATGCTGGGAGTCCTTCCTGAAATCGACTGGCGCAGGCATGGGAGACTCGTGATGTGGCCGGCGGCCTGCCTGGGGGTCGCGCTGGTGGCCGGCAGCATTTCGCTGCTGGCCCGGCCGCCAGGTCCGCTCGAGACCGAGCCCAACCAACAGAGCCATGTGCCTCATGAAGCCGAAGTCGCAAAGCAGTTCTTCTACGCGATGATGGTCGACTCGGCCGACGCCTGGCAGGCGGTCATCGACCTGCACCCCGATGAGACACTGTTCGTCAACCGGGCCAAGAACCGCCTGGCGATGCATCACCTGAGAAACCTCAAGATCGACGACGCCCGGCCGATCTTCGAAGAGTTGGTGTTGGCCGGAGAGACCGAGCCGGACCTGGTCGCCAGCGGGCTGGCCGGCCGGGCCGTCATCGCCAGCTACGACGGTCATTACGAGGAGTCTCAGGAGGTGATTGCCGAGCGGCTGTTGCCGCTGCGCGAATACCTCTCGCTGGACATGGAACGCCTGATCCGCAACACGATCACCCGCAACCGCGAGCGGTCCGAGCTGGAAATCCGGCAGGGCTTCGAGGATTTCTTTCGCCACGCCGAGTCCGACGACGACTCCTCGGCGAATTGACCACCTCGGCAAAGCCCCCCTATGATGACCGTGTGAGTCATTCGAGGGGCACGGCGCGGTCGCCGGAGGAACGGGAAGCTCAGACGTGGCCTATCTCACCGCCCAGCACGGCAGCTCTCCCTGGAGCCTGCTCGAACTCGCCGGCGAACGGACGATCTTCGGCCGGCATCCCAGCAGCCACATCGTGCTCGACAACGAGGCCGTCAGTCGGCACCACGCACAGATCCTCGAAAGCCACGGGCACTTCTTTCTCGAGGATCTGAAGAGCCGCAACGGGACGCTGGTCAACGGGCGACCGGTCGAACAGCCGACCGAGCTCCACGAAAACGACTCGATCACGCTGTGCGAGTTCGAGTTCCACTTCCACAAGGAACGCCCCGAACCCGACTCCGCCGACGCCCAAGGAGCCTCGGTCCTGGAGCACGACAGCCAGAGCAGCCGGTACTTTGCTGTCGGAGTCGAACCCGTCGACGACGACGACAACTCCTCCTCGATCCTCTCCAAGCTCAGTATGACCTCGAGCGGCCCCGGCCATGTCGTGGCCGACCCCGAAGCGAAGCTGCAGGCGGTGCTCGAGATTTCCAAGAGCCTCGGACAGGTGCTCGAACTCGACGAAGTCCTCACCAGGATGCTCGATGGACTCTTCGAAATCTTTGCCCAGGCCGAGGAGGGGTTCGTGCTGCTGCAGGAAGAGAGCGGCGGCAACCCGGTGATCCGGGCCACCCGCAACCGCTCGGACAGCTCAAACCGTACCCCCTCGATCAGCCTGACCATCGTCCGCGAAGCGATGAACAGCGGCGAAGCGATTCTCAGTGCCGACGTGATGGGAGACAACCGGTTCCAGAGCAGCCAGAGCATCGCGGGGATGCGGCTGCGATCGATGATGTGCGCGCCGCTGCTGGGACTCGATGGCCAGGCACTGGGCCTGGTGCAGTTGGCCAGCCGAGACGTGACGCTGCCGTTTGTCGAGAGTGACCTCGATGTGCTGATCGGAGTCACCACGCAGGGGGCACTCGCGATCGAAAACGCCTCGCTGCACGCCGAGGTGCTCAAGCAGCGGGACCTCGAACGAGAACTCGACTTCGCCACACAGGTCCAACTCGGGTTCCTGCCCAACAAGAGACCGCAGACTGAGGGCTTCGAGTTCTGCGACTACTACGAGGCGGCACACCGCGTCGGCGGTGACTACTTCGACTACATCGAACTGCCCGGCGGACGGGTCGCCGTCGCCGTCGCCGACGTCGCCGGCAAGGGCATCCCCGCCGCACTGCTGATGGCCCGACTCTACTCGGCCACTCGCTACCACCTGCTCAGCCAACCCGACCTCGGACTGGCACTCTCGGACCTCAACCGAGACATCTCCACCTGCGGACTCGGACACCGGTTCGTCACCTGCGCCCTGGCCGTGATCGACCCCGCCACCAGGCAGGTGGCCCTGGCCAACGCCGGACACCTGCCCCCGCTGATCCGACACTCCGATGGATCGATCACCGAGGTCGTTTCCCAGCACGCCGGCATGCCGCTGGGTATCGTCCCCGACCAGGAGTTCCAGCAGCAGCAACACCAGTTGAGTCCCGGAGACACCTGGCTGATGTTCACAGACGGAGTGACCGAAGCCATGAACGGCGACAGCGAGCTCTTCGGGACCCAGCGGTTGCAGCAGAGCTTCGCCCGGGCACCCGACGAACTCGACGCGATGATCCAGGCCGTCGTCGCCGACGTGGCAGCTCACTGTGGTGAGCGGGACCAGAGCGACGACATGTGCCTGGTCGCCTTCGCCTGCACGGAACCCCCCGAGTGAGTACCTCCGTCCACTCGATCCTCGGACCCGGTGGCCGGATCGCCGAGAGATTGGAGGCCTACGAGACGCGGCCGCAGCAACTGGAAATGGCCGAAGCGGTTGCCGAGGCGATAAAGAACCGCGAGCACCTGGTGGTCGAAGCGGGGACCGGGGTCGGCAAGAGCTTCGCGTACCTGGTGCCGGCGATCCTGGCCGTCGCCGCCGACACCGCAGCCACCGCGCAAGAGGATCGCCCCCGACGCATCGTCGTCTCGACTCACACCATCGCACTGCAGGAACAGCTGATCGGTCGAGACATCCCCTTTCTGAATGCCGTGCTGCCCCTGGAATTCTCCGCGGTGCTCGCCAAGGGCCGCAGCAACTACATCAGCCTCAGACGGCTCGCCGGGGCCGTCGCCCGCGAGAGCTCGATGTTCAACGAGCCCGCTGAAGTCGAACAGCTCGATTCGCTGGTCCCGTGGTCTCTGAAGACCGACGACGGCAGCCGCAGCGACCTGCGATTCCGTCCCCTGGGGACGGTCTGGGACGAAGTGGTCAGCGACCGCAACAACTGCCTGAGACGCAGCTGCCCCCGGCACAACGAGTGCTTCTACTACCAGGCACTGAGACGGGCTCAGAACGCCGACATCCTGATCGTCAACCACGCCCTGTTCTTCTCGGACCTCAGCGTGCGTCGGGCCGGAGGCCGGTTGCTGCCGGATTACGACGTGGTGATCCTCGACGAAGCCCACACCGTCGAAGCCGTAGCCGCCGACCATCTCGGACTGACCGTCACCAGCGGACAACTCGACTTCGCACTCAATCGACTCTACAACGACCGACTCAACCGCGGTCTGCTGGTGCACCACCAGCAACGGGGGCTCCAGAAACTCGCGATGGACGCCCGACTCGCCGCGGGCCACTTCTTCGAGTCACTTCGTGACTGGCAGGACGCTCTCGAAGCACAAAACGGTCGCGTCCGGGTCCCGCCCTCACTGCCCAACCCGCTCAGTGAACCGCTCAGGCAACTCGCCGGCAGCGTGCTCGATGCCTCCGAGAAGATCGACGGCGACGCGGAGCGGATCGAGTTGAAGGCGGCGGCCGAGCGGGCCGGAGACCTGGCCGGCGCGGTCGATGCCTGGATGTCGCAGCAGATCGAGGACTCCGTCTACTGGATCGAAACGCAGAAGCGAGGCCGGCACACGAGCACACGACTGGCCTCGAGCCCCATCGATGTCGCCCCGCTGCTTCGGGAACTGCTGTTTGAACAGGTCCCCACCGCCGTCCTCTGCAGCGCCACGCTGGCGGTGGGTCGAGACAACTTCGAGTTCTCCACCGGCCGACTGGGGCTCACCACAGCACGCCACCTGAGACTGGGAAGCCCGTTTGACTTCTCGGCCCAGTGCCGGGTGATCCTGCCCGAGAGCATGCCCGATCCGCAGCAGGTCGGCGAGTACACAAAGGCGTGTAGCGACGCCATCAGACGGCACGTTGCTTCGAGTCGAGGTGGCACGCTGGTGCTGTTTACCAGCTATGCGATGCTCCGCAGCTGCGCCGATCAAGTCGGTGACTGGTGCCAGAGCCAGGGTCGTCCGCTGTTCTGCCAGGGCGGATCGCTCTCGAGGACTGTCCTGCTCGAGAGACTGCGGCAGGAGGCCGGAGCGGTGCTGTTTGGGACCGAGAGTTTCTGGCAGGGAGTCGATGTGCCCGGAGACGCATTGGAAACAGTCATCATCACCCGGCTGCCCTTCAGCGTGCCCGATCACCCGCTGCTGGAAGCCCGGCTCGAACGGATCCGCAGCCAGGGGGGAGACCCCTTCGCCGAATACCAGTTGCCCGAAGCGGTACTGAAGCTCAAGCAGGGCTTCGGCCGACTGATCCGAAGCGCCACAGACAGCGGCCGCGTGGTGATTCTCGACCCGCGAATTCGAACCCGCGCCTACGGACGCGTGTTCCTGGAGAGCCTGCCCGAATGCCGGGTGGAAACCGAGGAGACCTGGGACGATGTCTAGCAGCCCGTTGAAAAACCAGGAGCCGGGGGGGTCAGACGCCGCCCGTGGTTCGCCGGAGGCGAACCACAAGCGGGGCCTGAACCCTTCGGCCAGACAGCGTTGCTGGAGAAAAAGGGGTCAGGCCCCCGCATGCGGACCGTTGCAGGGGGAGCACGGACCAATTGTGGCGGGCGTCTGACCCCGTCCGGGCATCGAAACCTGTGTATTTCAACGGGCTGCTAGCCCGCCAGCGGCCCAACGCGCTAACGGCGTGAGCGCAGTTGGCTGATCGCCCGGACCAAGGAGTTGTCGGCGTCTCGTGAGCGGATCAGCTGCACGGCAATGCGGCTGCCACCCGGTTCGCCATACACCCAGATCTCGCTGAAGGACTGCCTGGTGGCCGAGCGAGTGATTCGGCGGGGTACCCCCATCTCCGCCAGCAACTGCTTGCCGCTCATGCCCACACGCACCCCCGTCGGCACCACCACGCGTCGCGGGGGCCGCTGGGTGCCGGCGGAGACTCGAACCCACTTGCCGTCCTTTTTCGAATAGCCCAGCTGGTCGAGCCGCTCGGCCACCTCGGGGTCGTCGGGCTTCAGCCGATCGGCCTCGATCAATGCCACCACCGCACCCCGGCGGTCACTCTTCAGAGACAGCACCAGGTCCGCCCACCGCAGACGACCCGCCACACCCTCGGACAACAGCTTCTCACGGCGTGACTCCAGCCAGCCGTCAACCGCCGACTGGGCCTCGCGCACACGCCGGGCCGTCTTCAATCGAGCCACCAGGCGGTCCAGCTCAGCTCGACCCATCGCCGCGGATCGCTTCAGGTCCCTGTCCAGGGCCATGCGATCCCAGCGAGCCGCCTCGGCGGTCGCCTCGGGCACAGCACCCCGGATCACCTCGGCGACCGTGTACCCACTGGTCCCTTCGGCCAAAGCACGTCGAGTGATCAGCTCGATCACCAGGTCGGTATACAGCAGCCGATGCAGCCGCAGTCGATCCGGACCGCTCGCCAGGTCGTAGACCGCCACCGGATCGGCACGATAGCGATCGGCCAGGGGACCTGCCGGAGCGTTCTTCGTTTCCACGGAACCGGGCCAGCCCTTGCCGATTCGGCCCCGTAAGGCCTCCTGAAGGGGAGTCTTCCCACGAGCGGCCTTAAGTTCCAATCTCAGAGCCTGGTGCTCGACCGCCTGCTGCTCTGCAAGACCCACGCCACGAGTGACCACCAGTCGAGCCACCTGGCGGAGTGCCTTCAGGTCCCCTTCGGCCTGGCGACGCGCCAGGCTCACGCCGGCCCGGTTGGCCTGGGTCGCCTTCTCCTTCAGCAGATCATCCTTATAGAAACTGCCTTGGCCCGAGGCCCAGTCGGCCAGTGCGAACCAGTCGGCCGGCTTCGCCCTGGGACCCGTGGGGCGTCGACGCTGGTAGAGCTTCTGGTCGTCGTCCTGCTTGCTGACACGCTCGATCTGGAAATACAGCTTGCGGCCGTCACGTTTCAGACGTCCGATCACCTGGACGTTGACATCCTTCGAGTTGCGGCGGGTCAGCTTGGGCAGTGGCTGAGTGGAGCGGAATTCGAGCTGGCAGTGATGGAACTTCAGCAGGGTCCGACCGGTCACCGCGTAACGGCCCTCGATCACCTGCCGCAGGCCCACCTGGCTGGGCCACTTCTTCTTGGCCTTGACGAATTCCTCGATCGAAATCGCGGCCGAGACCGACTCGAGACCACTCGGGGCAAGACCGATGGCGATCGCGAGAACCACGATCCCAAGCGGCTGATGGCGACGCGTCATCGGGTGGCCTCCGTCTCAATCGACCCGACTCGCGACACGTCGGCGGCGACGGGATCGACCTCGAGACCGACGGCGGTGGCCTGGCGGTCGAGGATGTCGGCGATCCCCTCTTCACCGAGAATCGCGTCGGGCAGGAAACCGAGGTGACGCATGCTGCCGATGTCGGTCCACAGGAACGCGGTGTCCCTGGTCAACTCGATCCGCCACGTGTCGGTGGCCGGGTCGAGATGGCAGGTCTCCAGCTGCGCGGCGAAGATCACCGGTCGAGGATCCTCCATGCCGGCATCCCCCCAGCCAGCAAGCCGTGCCAGGGCGGGCAGGCGACCGATCATCCGCACCGGACGGTCTCCCACCGCGAAAGGATACTCCGCCTCGAATTCGCCCGGCTCCGCCTCCCAATCGCCGTCAACGGGTTCATTGAGATCATCGAAATCATCGAGATCATCGACCGGTTCACTCGGAGGCTCGAGGATCGACTGCATCACGATCCAGCGTCCGCGGTGGTCACGATCGAATTCTCGCTTCCAGGCCGCCTCGCCACCGCTCTGATGCACTTGATCCGCATTCGCCAGGATCTCCGCCAGCGACTCAGCGATCAGCCCATCGGCCGCTCCCGCCTCGCGGCTCCGCTGGCGGATCAGATCGGCAGCCGGATCGCCGCGACCGAGGCGATCGAGCACATCGGCGGCGCGGCCGAGATCCCTGGCGGCAGTCGTGAAATCGCCCGACTCGAGCGACTCGATCCCGCTGCGGGTCAGGTCGCCCAGTTGGCTGGCGTCGCTGGAGAGCTGGAACTGGCGGACGCTCCACCAACCGGTCACCACCACCAGCAACAGCATGCACACCGCCACCAGCCGGAAGGGTGTGATGCGATGGCGACGCGGAGTGTAGGACGACTCGACCTGGATGCCACGCCGGGTCACCAGCGGCTCGACCCGCTCT
The DNA here is from genome assembly GCA_963578885.1 of Planctomycetota bacterium. GTDB lineage: Bacteria > Planctomycetota > Planctomycetia > Planctomycetales > Planctomycetaceae > UBA8437. The sequence continues at coordinate 10,950 of CAUZEQ010000060.1, read as the reverse complement.
CGCTTCGCCGCCGAGTCGATGACGGCCTCCTGCGTGCGGACCGGTCGTGACTTCGACTTGGGTGATGGCTGCGGTGTTCGCTGCGGTGATGGCTGTGGTGTGGGCTGCGGTGTTTGTTGCGGTGTGGGCTGGGTTGGGGTGTTGGCGGGTGGTTTGGTAGCACGTGAGCCGGGGTCGGCGGCTTTGCGGGCTCGAGCGAGCGGTTCGGCCGCGCGTCGGGTTCGCGGTGTGAAAGAATCGTCCGTTCGGTCCGGTTGCGGAGTTGCGGTTTTGCGGAGTCCGGGACCGGTTCCGGGATACGCATCACGGGGCAGCAGGATGCCGATTTCTCCGCAGACCGAGCAGCTCAGTCGCTGGTGCTGCTTTCCGCGGACGAGTTCCCTGGTGTGGCCGCATCGGCAGACGTGCCGGATCGGATCTTGGGCCACCCGAACCCTGGTCTCTCGGCCCCACTTGAACCAGCTTGCCATCCGCACCTCTCGCGATCGGCCTGCACCAACCCGCGCGGCACGGCGTGCCGCTTGACGGGAACCGGGATCGGCGACCCGAGTCGATTATTCGCGAGATGGCCGCGACGGTCAATTCCCGCTCGACTCGCATTCCGCTCGAGCAGCCCGTTGAAGAGCTCCGAGTCCGGGGTCTGATCCGCCGGAGGCGGACCCGGGGGCGGGGCCTGAACCCGGCACCTGGCGTTTTTCAATCCGCCGCAGGCGGGCTACGTGGCGTCGGGGATGTCGTCACCGGTGTGATGTTCGTAGAAATACCACCCGAGTTGATCGCTGAGCCGCGAGAGGTATTCGCGTTTGAAGTTGGACGGGGTGGTGTTGTAGGTCGAACGGGGTGCCAGCCTGGGGTGCCGGGCACGAACATCGCGGGTGTAGATTCGCTTCCCGCCCCCGCCCCCGCCCTCCGACATCTCGTAGACACTCAACAGACCCTCGGTCCGACCCCTCAGCAGGTTCTGGTTGTTCTTCTCGAACAGGCTGTGCTGCTCGATCTCGATGTGGATCACGTAGGTCACTCCGAGTGCCTCGCCGAGCTCGGTGGGCGAGTCCCAATCGGGGTGTTCATCGAGCCACGCCTGCACTCTCTCGTAGTGCACCGCCACGATCTGGTGTTGGCGGAGCCTGAAGGTGAGGTACTTGGCGATCTCGCGATCGAGCTTCCCGAAGTCGTGCTGCAGTTCCAGAGGAGCCTCGCACAGCACCGCGACGGTGACACCCTTGGCCGTCATCGACTTCCCGGTCCGTGACTCGAAGTCGGGCTCGATCGACGGAGGCCCATGGATCAGCAGGCCCAGGAACAGGATCTGCTTCAGGCAGCCGGTCAGAGACACCACGACCAGCAACGCGGCGGTTGTGTGAACCGAAATCCTCAGCAGGCGGCCGAAGCGGTGGAGGCTGCGGTGGGGGCTGCGGTGTTGGGGTGAGCGGGTCATGTGCGGAGCGTCCGTACCGTGGAACGGGCTGAGAGTCGGTCGCGGCTTCAGATGCCGGCTCCGGGCAGGTGAGCGTGGAATTTTCGAGCGATGTCGGCGGTGAGTTGATCGAGATGTCGTCGGACGAACACGGTCCGAGACACGTCTCCGACGGGCACCGGCTGGCGGCGGGGATGCCGCTCGTCGAACCCGCGTTCGAAGACCATCCGCGGCACTTTCTTGCCATCGATCGTCTCGACCTTGTACGCGGAGATGGTCCCGGCCGAGCGGCCCCGATGCAGCCACGCCGATTTCTGCTCGAGGTTTTCGAAGGTGGACAGGTCGATGCGGATCACGAAGTCGGTGCCGAACTTCTCGGCCGCCGCCGCAACGTCGTCGCTGCTGCCACGCTCGTCGATCCAGTCGATCACCTCCTCCGAGGAAGTCGCATCGATCGACTCACGAATCAGCCGATCGGTCACGCCCTTGATCAGGTCCGGTTCCAGGGTGGCCAGGTCTCCTGAGATGTACGAGGGGACTCGGGCGATGACAACGACCGTCTGTTCGGATTCGACCAGGTCAACTCCGGTGGCCAAATAGAACTCCGGCGACAACTTCGGGTTGCCAAAGAGCATCTTGCCGGCCATGACTCCTAGAGAGCATCCCGTCGTCGTCAGGACCAGCACCGCCAGTGTGAACACCACGACCGACCGCAGCGGCGGCGGCGAGTCTCTTCGAGATCGTCTGCAGGAAGCCTTGAAACTGCTCATCCGACCAGCACCTCGATCAACCAATTCAGCAGCGTCACAGCGGTCAACACTCCGATGCCCCACGCCAGCCAGGTGTCCGGGTCGCGAATCCCCACCATTTCGCCCTGCGCCGCACTCCAGAACGACCAGGGCACCATCACCATGCTGACGATCGCCAGCAGCAGGCCGCCGAGATTGGCAGCTGCGGCCCTGAGCCACTGGCCTCGGACGAAGTGCGAAAACGACGTGGTCATCCCGCAGCTGGGGCAGGGGATGCCGAACATGGTCTGGAACGAACAGGGGGGGAGCCCGAGTTGCTGGTGAGTGCCGAAACCGGCGGGATTGGGAGCGAGTGAGACAGCCAGCGAGAACCCTGCCAGCAGGAACACGCCCCAGGCTACCAACAGCAGTCGCACGACCGTCTTGATCGGTCGGCCGCGTCCGGATTGGTACCAGGCCATGAGCGAGTCGGAGCAGGAAGGGGCGGTTTGATAGTGTTTTGCACGGGCCTGTGCAAGACCGGATCATCGCCCCATTCCCCAGGCTCACTACCAGGCCAGGCCCTGATGGATGGTCTGGTCTCGGCCCAACCCGGTTGCTACAATTCATGCAGACATCGGGCAGGCAGGCAATCGGCCCGCCGTGTCGGCTGTCCGGGAATGAACACAATCGAGGTGAACCGATGGGTATCGTGATTACCGAGAAGGCCGCTGCCGAAATGTCGCGGGCCTTGGAAGAAAAGAGTCTGTCGGTCGAGGAGCACGTGTTGAGGATCGGGGTGTCCGGAGGCGGCTGCGGCGGGTTCCAGTACAAGCTCGCCTTCGACGACAAGGTCGACGAGACCGCCGACGACATCTCGACTCAGCACGGCCTGAGAGTGGCGGTGGACCGCAAGAGCCTGCTGTACCTCGACGGCACGACCATCGATTGGTACGATGGACTCGAAAAACGCGGGTTCACCTTCACCAACCCCAACGCCGAGCAGTCCTGCGGGTGCGGAACCAGCTTCTCCTGCTGAACTCTCCAGCTGAACTGGCTGCCGACTGCACAGGCCAGGCCACCAGCGAACTCTCGCGGCCGTTTCCTTCCGCAACGCCGGAACGAATCGGCCGTGATGCCATTTGACGCCACTTGATGCCCTTTTCAGCCAAGCACTCACCACACCACGCCACGCCGCATGGTCGCAGCAGCCGGTGATGCATGGAGACACCCGAGATGAGGTTTGAAGGACAGGTCGGACTGGTCACCGGCGCATCACTGGGAATCGGACGAGCCACCGCGATCGCGCTGGCCCGCGGTGGGGCCGACGTGGGGATCAACTACCGCTCGCACACCGACGCCGCGATGGAGGTGGTCGAGGAAATCGAGCGGATGGGACGGCGGGCGGTGCTGCTGCAGGCCGACGTGTCGGACCAGGAGGCGGTCGAGGCGATGGTGGCCCGTACGGCCGAGGAACTCGGTCGACTCGACCTGTTCGTCTCCAATGCCGCCTACAGCGACCGCGAACTGATGATCGATGCCGACATGGAAGGATTCCGACGCACCGTCAACGTCTCGATGTGGGGCGCGTTCTACGGGCTCAGAGCCTCGGCTCAGCAGATGGTGCGTCAGGACCAGGGCGGTTCGGTCGTCATCGTCAGCTCGCCGCACGCCGTCCTCGCCATCCCCACCTCGATGGCCTACAACATGTCCAAGGCCGCCATCGATCACATGGCCCGCACCGCGTCGATGGAACTCGCACCCCACCGCATCCGGGTCAACATCGTACACCCCGGCTGGATCGACACTCCCGGAGAACGCAAGTTCTTCAGCGAAGAACAACTCGAGCAGGGTGCCGCGGAGCTGCCCTTGAAGCGGTTGGGGACGGCCGAGGAGATCGCCGAGGGCATCGCGTTCATTCTCAGCCCACAGGGCAGCTACATGACCGGCAGCACCACGACGATCGATGGCGGCATCGGGCAGCCTTGGTGGTCCAACCGCGCCGAGGGCAAGCAGTAGCCCCACCGCAGCCCCCCCTTTGCCCTACCCTCGCTCTCACGGCAACCGCCAGGGCCGTTGTTTGACACCCCGCGCACAGCGTCCCTAAAATCGGCTTCTCGGCCTCCGCCGAAACCTCAAGCACCTCTCGTCTCTGCACCCCTCAAGAAACCCCACCAGGAGCTCGTCCCGATGAGTGGCGATGCGATTGAAAGCGTCCTGAAGGAAGACCGTCGGTTTCCGCCACCGGAGGCCTTCGCTGCCGACGCTCACATCTCGAGCGAAGAACAGTACCAGCAGATGTGGCAACGGGCCAAGGACGACCCCGACGGGTTCTGGGGCGAGTTGGCTCGTGAGAACCTGGAGTGGTTCAAACCCTTCGATCAGGTTTCCGAAGGAGACATGCCCGACACGAAGTGGTTCACCGGCGGCAAGCTCAACGTCTCCTACAACTGCCTCGACCGACACCTCGACAACTGGCGCAAGAACAAGGCGGCGATCATCTGGGAGGGCGAACCGGGTGACACGCGGGTGCTCCGCTACCAGGACCTGCACCGTGAGGTCTGTCGTTTCGCCAACGTGCTGAAGCAGCTCGGGGTCGAATCCGGCGACCGCGTGACGCTCTACATGCCGATGATCCCCGAGCTGGCCATCGCGATGCTGGCCTGCACCCGCATCGGCGCGGTGCACTCGATCATCTTTGGAGGCTTCAGTGCCGAAGCGGTCGCGGATCGCAACAACGACGCCCAGGCCAAGCTGATCGTAACCGCCGATGCCGGCTGGCGACGCGGCAAGGAACTGCCGCTGAAGCAGGCGGTCGACAAGAGTCTCGACAAATCGCCCTCGGTCGAAAAAGTCGTCGTCGTGCGTCGAACCGGTTACGAGGTCGAGATGGTGCCCGACCGCGACTACTGGTGGCACGACCTGATGGAATCGGCATCGACCGAGTGCCCGGCGACCCCGCTCGATTCTGAGCACCCCCTGTTCATCCTCTACACCTCCGGCTCGACCGGTAAACCCAAGGGCGTACTGCACACCACCGCCGGCTACCTGCTCGGCACCACGATGACCTCACGCTGGGTCTTCGACCTCAAGGACGACGACACCTACTGGTGCACCGCCGACATCGGCTGGATCACCGGTCACAGCTATATCGTCTACGGTCCGCTCTCCAACGGAGCCACGACGCTGATGTACGAGGGGGCTCCCAACTGGCCCGACGAGGGTCGGTTCTGGAACATCGTCGAGAAGTACGGGGTCTCGATCTTCTATACCGCGCCCACCGCCATCCGCGCCTTCATCAAGTGGGGCGACGACTGGCCCGGCCAATCCGACCTCTCAAGCCTCAGACTGCTGGGCACCGTCGGGGAACCGATCAACCCCGAGGCCTGGATGTGGTACCACAAGGTGATCGGGGCCGAGAAGTGCCCGATCGTGGATACCTGGTGGCAGACCGAGACCGGCGGGATCATGATCAGCCCGCTTCCCGGCGTGACCACCACCAAGCCGGGCAGCTGCACGATGCCGTTGCCGGGAGTCGTCCCGGACATTGTGACCAAGGAGGGCGAGAGCCTGGGAGACAACCAGGGCGGGCTGCTGGTGCTCAAACAGCCCTGGCCCTCGATGCTCAGGACACTCTACGGCGACCACGACCGGTTCCTGGAAACCTACTTCAGTGAAGTCCCCGGATCGTACTTCTGCGGAGACGGGGCCCGTAAGGACGAAGACGGCTGCTACTGGATCATGGGCCGCGTTGACGACGTGCTCAATGTCGCGGGTCACCGCCTGAGCACGATGGAGATCGAGAGCGCATTGGTCTCGCATGCCCAGGTCGCCGAAGCCGCCGTCGTCGGGTTCCCTCACGAACTCAAGGGCGAGGGCATCTGCTGCTTCGTGACGATGATCGTCGAGGACACCTCGGAAGAACTCAAGGCCGAACTGATCTCGCATGTCCGCGAACAGATCGGGGCCATCGCCACACCCGACCAGATCCGCTTCGCCGCCGCGGTCCCCAAGACCCGCAGCGGGAAGATCATGAGACGGCTGCTCAGAGACATCGCGGCCGGACGCGAAGAGGTCGGAGACACGACCACGCTCGAGGACTATGGCGTGCTGGCCTCGCTCCGCGAGGAAGAGGAGTAGCGGCAAACGCCCCAGATCCAGGCTAACTCGAGTCGACCCACTCCTCACGCTCACGATCACAACCTCAAGTCGTATCCCCCCCGTGCCACGGCAGACTCTCAAACAGCTCTTTGACTACTCGGCGTTCCTGATCGCCGGCACGGTGATCGCCTTCGTCTGGGCAAATATCGACTCCGAGTCGTACAACTCGTTCGTCAACGCGCCGCTGTTGGCCGCCGGGGAAGAGGTCGAGACTGCTGGCGGGGAGGCCGGGGGGCATGCGGGGGAATCGCATGGTCCCAACACCGTCAAGGGGTTCATCAATCACATCCTGATGTGCTTCTTCTTCGCACTGGCGGCGAAGGAGATCTGGGAATCGCTGCTCCCCGGCGGACACCTCTCGTCACCTCGCAAGGCGGCGATGCCGCTGGTGGCCACCGCCGGAGGAATCCTCGGGCCGGCACTGCTCTATGTCGCCGGTTGTGTGGCTCTTGGTGAGTCCGAGTTGGTCCGCGGCTGGGCAATACCCTGTGCCACCGATATCGCCTTCAGCTTCCTGATCGCTCGCTATATCTTCGGAGCCGGGCACGCCGCCATCCCCTTCCTGCTGCTGGTCGCCGTCGCGGACGACGCCGTGGGCCTGATCATCCTGGCTACCGTGTACCCCGAATCGGGAGGCAACCTGTGGGGGTTCCTGGGCTGCCTGGTCGCGGCGGTGGGAATCGGCATGCTGCTGAACCGACTGGGAGTCAAGTCGTTCTGGCCCTACCTGCTGGTGCCGGGACTCATCAGCTGGTACGGGTTCCACATCGGTGGAGTCCACCCTGCACTCGCCTTGATCCCGGTGATCCCCACCATGCCCCACGCCAAGAAGGACATCGGGCTCTTCAGCGACGAGGAAGCAGACCGCAAGGACACGCTCAGTGCCTTCGAACACTGGTGGCAGAACCCGGTCGAACTGATCCTGGGAGCCTTCGGGCTGGTCAACGCCGGAGTGGCCCTGGGCAGCGTCGGGGCCGCGACCTGGCTGGTGCTGGGCGGGCTGCTGATCGGCAAACCGATCGGCATCACGCTGTTTGCATGGCTGGGCCACAAGTGCGGGCTGTCGATGCCCCAGGGCATGCAGGTCCGCGATGTCCTGGTCATCGGCACCGCCGCGGGAGTCGGCTTCACCGTGGCACTGTTCGTCACGGGCGTGGCCTTTCGGCACATGCCAGCGGCCAAGGATGCCGCCAGCATGGGAGCACTGGGCTCCTTTGCCGGCATGATCCTGACGGTGATCGTCGCCCGGCTGATGAAGGTCAAGAAGACCGGCGGCTGATCCGCCTCGCCGCGATCCAAGACACCAGGATCTCCAGTCGACACAAGCTCACGTCCCGCTTCATTGCGGCGGGTGATCTTCGTCGGGCAGGTCGCTGCCGGTGATCGAGCGATACAACGAACCGGCCAGGCTGCGCCAGACCACATCGGGCTCAACCACCAGGCACCCCCGCGACCGCGCCTCGGTCAAGGCCTCGGTGTCCTCACGGCCGGCGGCCACGTCGAGCACGTGCATCGGAGGCCTCAGGAAGGACGGGTTGAGTTGTCCTCGTCCGGGACCCAGCTCGAGGTCCGGATCGGCCAGCACCACGACATCGGCCAGCGTGTCATAGAGACTCTGTGACGGAATGAAGCGGGCGTCGCTGGCGGCGGCCAGTTGCCGAGCCGAAACGTCGTCTCGGCCACAGACGCTGACCAGTCCCTGCCGCCGCGAGGCTCCGAAGAGCATCGTCCGGGCCAGCGGGCCGGTACCGATCACCAGCACGTTCCGCCCCTGCAGCGGCCGCTCGCCACCACCCTCCAGAGTCGCCTCCAGGGCCAGCAACGCCGCCCGCCACAGGCACCCGTACCCCTTCCAGGTCCCCTCGGTGTGCATCAACAGGTCCACCGGTCCATCTTCTCCCAATGCCTGCTCACGACTCTCGGCCAATTCGCCCAGCCGCAGGTCCCCCGCCGACCGACCCACCACTCCGCCGACCTTCAACAACTCCAGCATCTGCTTCAAACGTCCGGTGTCCTGCCAGGCCAACGGCAGCCAGCGGACGTCGAGACCGTCGGCCTCGGCCGCCTGGTTGAACAGGCCGACCAGTTCCATGGTCCCGTCGTCGAACCCGTCGATTCCGATGAAGCGGGTCGTGGCACTGATCGAGCGCCAGCGGTGGATCTCGTCGAGATCACTCACCGTCGGTTGACCCTCGTAGGCCTCCATCCCACGCTCCAACGCCGCGTAGATCCACGGCGAACCGTACTTGCGACACAGCAGCGAGAAGGTCAACCCGCAGGGTCCCAGGCCCATGCCGACCACCGGCAGATCCCGCTTCTGGCTGACCGTCGACAGCAACGGCCAGGCGGCCTCGAGTGTCGGGGTCGGCCAGGTGAACTTGACCACGTCGGCGTCGGCCTCGCGAGCCGACTCGAACACCGAGTCGATCTCGCTGCGCGTCTTGCCCAGCGGCTCGTAGAGACTCGTGTAGGCGACCACCCGCCTGGTCTTGCCGTAGCGAGGCACCTTGCGGGCGATGTCCAGGTCGAGCTCGATCCACGCGGGCTCGGCCACGATCGCCTGCCGCAGCAACTGCAGCCGCTGGTCCTCGTCACCGGTCCACTGGCCTCCGTCCTGGGAACGTCGGCAGGTGATCAGGATCGGCTTCTCGACCGCATCGACCAGGTCGGCAATGTCGGGAGACTTGACCAGGTGGTCCAGGCACAGCTCGATCAGGTCTCCCTGGCGAGATGCGTTCAGCAGGTCGGCCTTGGCCAATCGACGAGACTGGGGGGTCACCGAAATGCAGATCATCGTTTCGATCTCCCCGGCCGACGGGGTCCCATCGGGCCGTTTCCCGCGATCGTCAGTCGGCGACGCTCTGCTCCAGGATCTTGTCGTAGACTTCTCGGGCCTTGTCGTAGGCCGCAGAAGCCGCCGGCTGGTCGGCGTCCCGGATCCGACCCTTCTTCTGGTTCCAGCAGACATCCACCGCCTCGCGGCACCAGCGGGCACTGCGGCGACTCGCACGGATCGGCTGATCACCCACCTCGACAAACACCGGGTTGGTGTGCACCGACGGGAAGATCCGCACCGCCACCCAACTCGAATGCTCGAGCGGAATGTCGAACTTCAGCGACCGCGTCTTTCCGTCGGCTTCGATCTCCTGCCGTGCCACCGGGTACCCGTTCACGATCACCTCCACCGGCACCCGCCGGCTCTTCTGCAGCCTCGAACGCTCGATGTGCCAGTAGGGCTTCTGGTCGAGCCGGCGACCGCGGATCGCCTCGGTCGCGGCGGTCGGGTTCGGCTCGAGCCGAGCCGCCACATCGAACCGCACCTTGACCTTGCCGGGCTTGCGGAGATCGAGCTGGCTGATCGCCTTGCCCGATCCCGGCTCGCCAACCGCCACGTCATCGACTCGGAAGTCGAGGATATGCGAGCGGCCGTCGCCACAGTAACTGCGGCCGTTCTTGACCCCTTCGATCCAGCTGTCGAACGTCAGAGGCTGGTCCTTGTCGAGCTTCACGTAGATGCGGCCCAGGCCCACCTTGTCGCCATAGATGCACGGGAAATCGGTCTCGCCGCTGATCCGCGAACGGAACCCGCAGTTGAGCGTGTGGTACCAGATGTTCAACTCCCAGACACTGGGAGTATCTACCGCGGAGATGAAGTGACACACGTCGTGAACCACGGTCACGATGAACTCGTTGGCACCGATCCCGTCAAAGGGAGGCATCGCGTAGTCGGGCAACGTGTCCGCGGCGCGGCCCTTCCAACCGGTCGGCACCCGGCGGTAGTTGACGAACTTCCGCTTGCCGTCGGCCGTGTAGTCGGGCAATGCCAGCCCCCAGCCGCTGTGGCTGTATCCGACCACGCCCCCCTGCTTTTTGCCCCATTCGAGCACCGGCAGAGTCCAGCTCGGCCACTCCTCGATCAGCTTCGCGCCCGGGTAGTCGTCCTCGGAAAGCCGCAGCAGGCACAGGTGGCCGGCGTGTGAACTGGGGAACCCGCTGACCTCGACGTCGTATCGCATCAGGTTCTGCGGCCGCGACAGCGCCGAGGTACGACCCTCGAAGTACTGCTTCTGAGAGTACCAGCACGGACCCCACGAGAGCACGCAGCCGACGTTGAGATCCTCGCCGAGAATGTGACGCATCATGTCTGCGGGGGTCACGCCCTCCGTCGGACTGTCGTAATGAGCACACCCGGCGGCGTGGACGTGGTGGTCCCCGGAAAACCAGTTGCGGGTGGCCGGGTGAGTCCAGCGGGTGAGTTGGAAGTTGGCCTTGTGAGAGACCACTCCGGCGGGCACCACCAGCTTGCCGACCTGGGTCACGTATTCGGGACCTCGCGACACCTCGACACTGTATTCACCGGCCGGCAAATGAATGCTCTCGCCATCAGCCCGGTAGATCTGGTTGTGGAAGAAGAAATCCGGTGCCAGCCGACGGGCGGGGTTCGGATAGATGCGGCCCTGGGTGTCTCGAATCACGAACGCTGCCATCGTCGGTGAGCCGTCGATGTCGCGGACCCCCAGCGAGACCTCGACCGCCGGCACACACTCGAACAGCACAGCCACCTCGCTGCGGAACCCCAGGTCCTGGGTCCCCTGCCCGACGTGGAACGACAACTTCGCCTCGCGGCGTCCGACGTCGCGGCTG
>CAUZEQ010000059.1:0-19317 GCA_963578885.1 Planctomycetota bacterium | reverse complement strand
TGGTGTTGTGGGTGTTGTGGGTGTTGTGGGTGTTGTTGAGGAAGTCGTGGCAAGCGGCAGGCCCAGGGCGATCCATTCGGGACCGGATACCGTAAAGGGCGATCCGGTCACAGCGGGTGCGGGTATGGGTCTGCGGGAGGTGTTCGAGCGAGGGTGAGAGTCGTAAGAGCGGCGGGACGATAGGAATCGCGGGAACTTGCGTCAATAGGTGTTTGTGGTCCCAGCTCCCCCTCGACCTCTGCGCTCGCTCACCTCAGGAAGCCCACCTATAATCACCGCCATCATGCAGATCGTGCATTACCCTCACCCGTCGCTTGGCTACTCGTCTCGCCCGATCACGAGCGTCAACGAGGCGCTGAGGCGAACGGTGCGTGAGATGTTCGAGTTGATGTACGAGGCGAAGGGAGTCGGGCTGGCGGCCAACCAGGTCGCGTTGCCGTTGCGTGTATTCATCATGAACATCAGCGGCGACTCGGACCTCGCCGATGAGGAACACGTGTTTCTGAACCCTGAACTCTCGGGCCAGGCCGGATCGGTCGAGGCCGAGGAGGGGTGTCTGAGCGTGCCGGAGCTGTACGGGCAGGTGAAGCGGTTCGAGAGGGTCACGATCGAGGCCTATGATCTCGACGGAGAGGGCTTCGCCATGGACCTCGACGAATTGCCCGCCCGGGTGGTGCAGCACGAGACGGATCATCTGGACGGACTGATGTTCTTCGACCGAATGAACGACCTCGACCGCCAAGCGATCGAGCCTCAGATCGATGAATTCGTGACGGTGTTCCGTCACGGTCAGTCGACGGGCGAGATACCTGCCGATTCGTCATTGACCGATCAACTCGAGATCCTGGCCCGCGACGGGCTTGGGGGGTGAGGTGACATTGAAGCTGCTGCTGATGGGCACCGGCGAGTTCGCCCGCCCCACGTTTGCGGCGTTGGCCGATGGCCCCCACCGGGTGGTCGGCCTGGTCACTCAACCGGACCGCAGCGGATCCGGCCAGCACGACCACCGTCATCCGCTCGAAGCGATCAAGTCGATGTGCACCCAGCGAGGCGTCCCGGTGCTGCAGCCGGCCCGGGTCAACACCGCCGAAGCGGTCGAGGAGATCTCACGGTTGGCTCCGGATCTGGCGGTGGTGGCCGCCTATGGCCAGATCCTGCGACCGGAGCTGATCGAGGTGCCTCGGCTGGGGGCGATCAACCTGCACGCCTCGCTGCTGCCTCGTCACCGCGGTGCGACTCCGATCCACCACGCGATCCTCGCCGGAGACACCCGCACCGGGGTCAGCGTGTTCCAGATCGAGCCGGCCGTCGATACGGGTCCGGTGCTGGGTATGGTCGACACGCCAATCGAACCGGGTGAGACGACCGGGGAGCTTCACGATCGGCTGGCCGAACTGGCCGTCGGATTGGCCATTGACGCAATCGACGCGCTGGAAGGTGGCACCACGTCGCCCTTGGCCCAGGACGAGTCCCACGCCAGTGCTGCTCCGCGGCTGAGCAAAGCGGATGCCGAGATCGACTGGTCGGGGGACTCGACGGCGATCGACCGACATGTGCGTGCCATGCTGCCGTGGCCCAACCCGTTCACCTTCCTGCACCTGGCCAACCAACCCCCTCGTCGACTGATCATCCAATCGGTCGAAGCGGGCCCTCAGTGCGAGGGGGTGGGTGCGGGCGAGGTGGTTGTCGGCGAAGACATCGAGGGGCTGGTGATCGGGTGTGGCGGCGGGACGGTGCGGGTCAGGAGGCTTCAGCCGGAGGGTCGGCGGTCGATGGAATCGGGCGAATTCCTGCGAGGGATGGGTGGTCTCGAGGGGGCTCGGCTTGGGCCGAACTCGGCGGCTCAGACCGGCTGAACCCGTCTTGCCCGGTGGAGGTCTTTCTGAGACCATCCGCGACCTTGGCTCGGCTCGATCCGCCGGGTTCCCACCCCGCCCGACACTCACGCCTCGACCCACCGCATGCGCCGACTCACGACGCTCCTGTTCGGCATGGCACTCGGCGGCGGTCTCGTCTTCTCGGCTCATCACTACCACCTGGTCCGCACCGGCAAGCAGTTCCTGTTGATACCCAAGATCGAGGTGTCGCTGGTTGATCCCTACGTGGATGTCCGCGACTGGCACCTGGACGACTGGGAAGAGCATCCCGAGTTGTTGGCGGCGATGAAGGACCACGGCCACGGCGACCTGTTGCCCGGTACGCGTTCCGGTGATCCGCGGAGCGAGCGCACCGATGCGTTGGACGAAGACGATGCGGCCGACCACCTGGGCCCGATTCCCGAGCGACTGATCCCCGGCGGATTGGTGCCTCGTAGCGGAGCCAACCTCGACACACCGACCCGGCGCCGCTAGACGCCGGACCACGTTTCCCGATCCCGCCACCCCGATTTCCTGACCCCGGCGATGTCTTCGACCATCGACTTGTCACGCTCAGGCGCCCTGCACCGAACCGGGGGCGGCTCATTTGCCTGGGATGTTGATCCCGCGGTCATGGGTCTGTTGTTCGAGTCGGGTGTGTCGGCAGACCCCGACGCGTTGCCGCTTGATCGTTGGCAGTCGGAGGGTCGTCTGGACGTGGTCAAGACGGGGCGGCACCGCACGGTGTACCGTCTTGCGCTACTGGGCGATGAGGCGGGCGATGAGGCGGGCGATGAGGCGGGCGATGAGGCGGGCGGTGAGACCCGTGGCGTGCTGTACATCAAGCGGTACCGGGCCGCCGACTGGAAGGCCAGTCTGCGTCGGGTGTTCCGCGGCTCGACGGCCCGCCGTGAACACCGCTCGATGCTCGAGGCGGCCAAGCTGGAGGTGCCGTTGGCCGAGGTGGTCGCGGTGGGGGGACCGGTGTGGCCTGGACACGACCAGGACAGCTGGCTGGTCACAGTCGGAGTGCCGGGCGCACGCGGGCTGGATGAGCTGCTGAGTGATACCGAATCGGGCTTGAGTCGAACCGAACGGCGTGAGCTGGTTGGCCAGGCGGCCGAGATCATCGCAAAGCTGCACGACGGGGGACTCTGGCACCGCGACCTGCACGCCGGGAACTTCCTGGTCCAGCAATCCGACGTCGGCTCGCCTCGATTGGTGCTGATCGACCTGTACCCGGTTGCCAGACGTCGACCGACCACCCCAAGGCGATTGGCCGGCCTGGCCCGGCTTGCCGCGTCGATGGGATCGGGCGTGACTCCATCGGAGCGTTGGCTGTTCCTGGAGCGGTACCTTGAGTGTTCCGAGTCGGTCGAGCTGGATGCGTCGTGTCGTCGGGAATGGGCTGTGGCGTGGCGTGTGCTGTTTTGTCGTCAGCGCGAGAGCACATGGCGTCGGATGGATCGGCACTGGTCTCGAGGCAACCGCAGGCTGCTGATCGCCGATTCCGAGCACGCCGCCTGCCGCGGACTGGCCTTTCTCGGACGCCGACAACTGGAACATCTCCGTGATCGGCTCGCGGCGGTGCCTCCCCCGGTGGGCACCTGCGTGCCGCTGGCGACCGGTCGCGGTGCGGTGATGACCCGCGTGCTGCGATTCGATCGGGCGACCGAGGGCGAGTCGGCTCGAGACGCCTGGGAACTGGGCCATGCGTTGTGGCGACGCGGCCTGCCGGTGGCACGTCCGTGGCTATTTGTCGAGACGGACCGCTGTGGAGTGCTGGCCGTTCCGGTGCCCGAGCAGGCGGTGCCGCTCTCGGAGTGGTCCGACCGCGACTCGGTCGCTCGGGACGTCGACCTGCTGATGGACCGCATCACCCGGGCTGGTGTGTCGATCGACGACCTGGGGAATGACCAGTTGCTGGTCGACCCGGACAACCCCGACCGGCCGCTGTTGCTGTTGCCGACCTGGAGAGGTCATTCGGTCAGGACCAGGACTCAGGGACCCCGTGCGGCGGTGTGGCTGCTGGTGTTGTCACTGCTGGGAGCCGGCTGCCTGCCGAATCCGCAGCGGGTCGACCCACCGGTACGGCACTCGGTCCAGTCCGATCGCTTCACCCTGCTCAGCGATGTGCCATTGAGGAAGGATCACTGGCTGATCGTCGACCTGGAAGGGCTCGAACGCGAGATCGTAGTTGGCCTGGCGTTGCCCGAGCCGTCGCGGGAGGTGGTGGTGCACGTGTTTGCCAGCCGCCGCGAGTACGAGTCGTTCATTTCGACGTCGTATCCGCAGTTGCCCAACCGGCGAGCGTATTTCCTGGGAACCCCCAAGAAGTTGGCCGTCTACACCTTCTGGGGCGACCGGATCCAGGAGGATCTTCGGCACGAGTTCACTCACGGGATCCTCCACTCATCACTCAAGCACGTGCCGTTGTGGCTGGACGAGGGTTTGGCCGAGTACTTCGAGGTGGTAGGTCCGAAGCCCGGTGGGATCAACACCGAGTATGCCGATCGGCTGGCCGCCGCGGTGTCCAACGGCTGGCGTCCCGATTTGGCCCGCCTGGAAGAGCTCGAACATGTCGCCGACATGCAGCGGGTGGACTACGAACAGGCTTGGGCCTGGGTGCACTTCCTGCTGCACGGGCACCCTCGAGGCCCCGAGGTGCTGCGCGGGTACCTCGGTGAGCTGGGCAAGCGTCGGTACGTGGGGTCGCTGGGTCCGAGAATACTCGAGGCGATCCCGGATGCCGACGAGCGGCTGGTGGCCTACGTGGCGGAACTGCCGACGTTGGCGCTGACACGCCCGGTGCTACGGCGCTAGGGACTGGCTCCGCAGCCTCGCCTTTGGCGGGGTCCGCCTGCGGCGGATGCCTGTCCCGGCGCGCGTTGGCCGGTTCTTGGAGCCGGGACAGGCACCCCGCCACGGGCGGGAGAGCCAGTCCCTGGGGCTATTCACGGGGCCGGATCTTGTCCGACGCGGGCATCTGGGCGACGGTCACCTTGACGGTCTGGTTCTTGCCACCGCGGCGGATCTTGACCGGGTAGGTCTTACCCACCTCGAGTCGTTCGACGATCGACTGCAGCTTGCGTGGCCCGTCGATTGCCTTGCCATCGAAGTGCTGGATGATGTCCTGCGGCAACAGTCCGGACTTGGCGGCCGGCGAGTTCTGCATCACCTCACCGATTATGGCACCGGCGCCGATCTTGATTTTGAACTGCCGGGCCAGTTGTGCGTCGATCGGTCGCACGGCGACCCCGAGCCAGGCTCGTTTGACCTTTCCGTCCTTGATCAGCTGATTGCTGACCCAGCGGACCATGTTGACCGGCACGGCGAATCCGACTCCGGCGGAGCTGCGGCTGTTGGTGGCGATGGCGGTGTTCATGCCGATCATGCGACCGTTCATGTCAACCAGAGGTCCTCCGCTGTTGCCGGGGTTGATCGCCGCATCGGTTTGCAGGAAGTCCTCTCGCTCGGCAATCCCCGGCCCACGCCCTTTGGCACTGATGATGCCGGCGGTGACCGAGAGATCCAGGCCGAAGGGGCTGCCGAAGGCGAGCACCCAGTCGCCGACCTGCACCGGGTCGCTGTCTCCCAGCTTCAACGCAGTCAGCGGCCCGGCTCCCTCGATCTTCACAATCGCCACGTCCGTCCGCGGGTCACCCATGAACTCGGTGGCGACAATCTCGCGTCCGTCGTGCAGCCGCACCACCACTTCCTGGGCGTCCTTGATCACGTGGTAATTGGTGAGGATGATCCCCTTGGCATCGATGATCGATCCGGATCCCATGCCCTGGGAACCGCCAGGCGGGGAACCTCCCGGGCCGCCGCGGCGGCGGCGGTAGAAGTCGCGGAATCGCTCGGGCAGATCGGGATTCTGCTCGAAGAACTTCTCGACGTCCTCACGACCACCCTCGGCCGGATCCTTCTGCTTGACTCTCAACGAAACCACCGCCGGCAGGACCTGCTTGGAGACGTTTCGGAAGATGCTCGAGAGCTCGGTCACCGTGGCAGCGGCGGGAGTGGCCGCCGGCTTGTTCTGCGCCACTCGCTGCCCGTAGCCGACCGCGGCGACCAGGCCGACGCCGCAGACCAATGAGATCAACCAGGGTGTGCTGCTGCGAAGCAATTTCATCGTGAGGCTCCTCATGGGACCGAAACAGGGGTCCCCGCGGGGCACTGGCCCCGAGACCTGTTGCAGAAGTCTGTCTGGGTTCGGTTGTGTCTTGCTCTGTTCCAGCCGGATGTGTTGTGTACCTGCCAGTATAAATGCTTACGCTCAGACCCTCCAGACGTGTTGGCCACTCGTTGACTTTCGTCGGTGACCGATCTAGTTTGCGGATCGGTGAGGTGTGGGCGTGAACGGGGAGCCAGTCCCCGAGTTGGGCGAGAGAACCTGTGAGGTGTCACGGACGTGGTGTACGAGACCGAGAGTCTGGCGTGGGAGGATCGGCTGGCGGGGTGCCAGCAGGCCATCGGCGTCGAATTCGATGATCTCGAACTACTCCGTCGATGCCTGACTCACTCATCCAGCGCACCCACTCGCCTGGAAAGCAACGAGCGTCTCGAGTTCTTCGGCGATGCGGTGCTGGGACTGGTCGTGTGCGACTACCTGTTCCAGACGTATCCCGAGCGATCCGAGGGGGAAATGACCCGGATCAAGTCGGCGGTGGTCAGCCGCACAACCTGTGCCGAAGTCAGTCTCGAACTCGGACTCGACCAGTTCCTCAAGCTCGGCAAGGGCCTGGTCCGCGGCGCCGGCTCGACAGGTACCATCCCCGCCTCGATCCTCGCCGCAGCACTCGAAGCTCTCATCGCCGGTGTCTTTCTCGACCAGGGCTACGAGGCGGCTCGCAAGTTGATCGAACAGTGCCTGGTAGACCGGATCACCCTGGCTGCCGACACCGAGTCGAGAAACTACAAGCATCTGCTGCAGCAATTGGCTCAGAAGCGATACGGTGAGACTCCCGATTACCTGCTGCTGGACGAGCAGGGTCCGGACCACGCCAAGTGCTTTCAGGTGGCCGCGAGGATCCTGGACGAGACGTTTCCGGCGGCGTGGGGGCCGAACAAGAAGGAAGCCGAGCAACTGGCCGCTCAACAGGCACTCGGCGAACTGCTGCCGGCGGCCGTCGAGGCTGACGACAAGAGCGACGAGGTTGACCGAACAGAGTCGGAACCGGATTGAGAGGCCGAGATCCGCGGGGGGACTGGCTCCAGAGCCACGCCCGGGGCGGGGCGGCGGTGCCTGTCCCGGCCACTGAGAGCCGCTTTTCCCGACCGGGACAGGCACCTCCGCCCCGCCACGGGCGGAGCTGCGGAGCCAGTCCCTGGAGCGACTGCTCAGGAGTCGCCACCATCTCGGGCTGCTGCGAGGGCTTGCTGGAGGTTCTCGTAGCTGGTCCTCGCGATGGACTCGGCACCCGGCTCGTAATCAAACACCTCCACCGACACCCAGCCGTCGTATTCGATCTGCTCGAGTGCTTCCAGGATCGGGACGAAGTCGGTTTCGCCCATGCCCGGTCCCAGCAGGTTGGTGTCGTTGACGTGGACGTGGCCCAGCCGGTCTTTGTGCCGATGGATCAGCACCGGCACCGGCTCGGTTTCCTGGCCGACCATCGCCTTGACGTCCTGGTGCAGCAGGAAGTTGTCGACTCCCGCGACCGACTCGACCCGCTCGATCAACTCGACCGCGTCGGCACAGGTGAGTATGAAGTCGGTTTCGTTGGTGGTCAGGGGTTCCATGCAGATCGAGACACCTCGCTGGGCCAATCGCGGCAGCGCTCCGGCAAACACCTCGGTCGCATAGCCCATCGCTTCGTCGCGACTGACACCCTCGAGCAGGTTTCGCTGGGCCGGTGAGCCGAAGACCATCAGGTCGCCGCCCAAATCGGCACACGCATCGCCCAGGGCGATCACGTAATCACGCGTCGCGTCGCGGATGGTTTGCTCGGGGGAGGTCAGGTAAAGGCCATCGGTCTGAGCCAGCAGCCAGTGCAGGCCGATGATTTCCAACCCACGCGACTCGGCCTGCTGACGCAATTCGACTCGGCGTTCGGCCTCGAGTTCGTAGATCGAGGAGGCCAGGGCGAAGGGGGCCGCCTCGATGCCCGTGTACCCGATCTCGGCGATCACATCGCACTGACGTTCCCACTCCCAGTCCTCAAACATCTCCTGGCAAATTGCGAATTTCATCGCTGTGTCCCTGTCGTGCGGTGTATCTGGGACCGGACATCCTAGCAGGAACCCCAGGGACTGGCTCCAGAGCCCCGCCGTTGACGGGGCGGCGGTGCCTGTCCCGGGGTCCGATAGCCGCTTCCCCGAACCGGGACAGGCACCTTCGCCCCGCCTCTGGCGGGGCTGCGAAGCCAGTCCCTGGGCAATGTCAATTTGGGAGGTCTGGGTTGAGATTCGAGGTTCTGTGGATTCTAGCGGCAATAGTGCCGAGTAAAGAACAAGCGGTTTCACCGGTTGGTGAAGGTGTTCCGGTCTCCTTGTGTCCGGGTTCCTTGCTCTCACTTCGTGCTGCGAATCAATGACCACTTCACTTTCCATTCGCCGGCCCGGTTCGCGGCTCACCCGTGTGGTGATGCTGTTGGCGGGCTGCGCAGTGGTTGCGGTCAGCGGGCGATCGTTCGCAGCGGGCTACTGCGGAGCGGCCAGTTACCGGGCGTGTCCGACTCAGGCCTGCCGGGCCAGCGACGAGTTCTGCACGGCCAGGGTCCGTTGCAAGACCGTGTACCGGACCATGAAGGAGACGGTCTGGGAGCCGAAGGAATTCACCGTCTACAAGACGGTCTTCGACACGGTCCAGGAGCGGATTCCGCTTGAGTGCACTCGGACGATCTACGAGACGAAGTACCGTCACCAGAACTACACGGTGAAGATCCCGACCTGCGAGACGAAGTACCGCACCGAGAAGTACACCGTCTGCCGCAATGTCCGCGAGACGAAGTACAAGACCGTGAAATGTGTCCATCGCTACGCGGTACACAAGACGAAGTACCGCGAGGAGTCCTACACCGTCACTCGGCGCGTGCAGGTGAAGAAGATCCGCGAGGTCAGCTACACCGTCTGCCGGACCGTGCGTGAGACGAAGTACCGCGAGGTCTCAGAGACTCATTACAGGACGATCCGCGAGACTCACTACAAGGACGTGACCTGGAAGGTCTGCAGGCCGGTGACGCTCGAGAAGGTGGTCGAGGTTGACGGAGGTGAGTGGAAGACGGTGAAGGTCCGTTGCCGGACCCCGGTCGTTCCCAAGTGCAGCGGACCACCTCGACCCGGCTGCGAAAAGCCCGTTCGAGTGGCCTGTGCTCCCCGGTTCCGCAGCAAGCGGGTCTGGGTCCCCAAGCGAGTCAAGAAGAGGGTCTCGTGCACGACTCACGTCACCGAGATCAAGCACAAGCGGGTGCCTTACACGGTGTGTCGACGCGAGTCGTACTGCGTGAAGAAGCGGGTGCCCTACACCGTCTGCAAGGTCATCCGCGAGCGGAAGACTCGCAAGGTGCCCTACACCGTCTGCAAGGTCGTCCGCGAATGTCGCACTCGCAAGGTGCCCTACACCGTGTGCGAGTGGAAAGAGAAGACTCACGAGAAACGCGTGCCCTACACCGTCTGCAAGGTGATCCGCGAGAAGAAGACGCGGCGTGTGCCGTACACGGTTCACGGGCATCGGACCGAGACGAAGACCCGCTGCATCCCCTACTGTGCTCCTCGCAAGGTCTGCTACACCCGCTACGTCACCCGCCCCAAGAGAGTGCCTCGCCAGGTCGAGTACCAGGTGACCCGCTGCATTCCTCGGACAGTGACTCGCAGGGTTCCGGTGCGAGTGACGATTCCGCTGAAGATCAAGTCGAGCTGTTCCCAGCCACGCGACTGCGAAACCTGTAAGGACTAACACCACAGAGAGACCCACTGCCGGAGCACATTGTCTTCGGCCAGTTGGCATACAGGGCCCTTCAACACCTGCCCTGTGAGATCGGTCGTACTCCCGACTCGATCCTGTCCACCGCGAGCCGGCTTTCGATCAGGAAGCCGGCTCGCGGTTTTTCTTGCTCCCACGGTTCTGAGCTTGTGATTTGTCGTGACAGCGGGGAACCTGAAGGCGCGCGGCTGCGTCCAATTAGGGCTTGGTCAGGCCAGGTCCGACTTGATCGGACCGGGCACGCGGCCGAGTTGAATCGGGCGGGATACTCGGGCCTGGAGATGCGAACGTGACACACCCGGTACGCACTCGTCCCCGGACCCTGGTGGTCCTGGGCGGACTGGCCCCGTTGCTGGCATTGGCCTCCCTGGCCACCATCGCGTCGGGCCTGGGGATTGAAGAGCAGCGGGCGAAGCGGGCTGGCCAGGAGGTGGCCGTTCGTGCTCGTGCCAGGCAGCTGCTGAAGGCAGGCAACTTCCGCGAGTCGCTGGAGATTTCTCGACGCCTGGCTCTGCAAAGGACCACATCACCGACCGCGGCCGGCGAAGACCTGAAGCGGGCGATCCTGTGCCTGGGTCGCCTGGGCCGGACTCGCGAGGTCGACGCGTTGCGAGACAAGTCGGTGGAGGTACACCGGGGCAACTGGCGGCTGCTGCTGTCGGCCGCAACAAGCCTGGCCGACGGCACTCACTCGGGCCGGGTCGTTGCCGGCGAGTACCAGCGTGGCAGTTCACGTGGCCGTGGGAGTTACGTCAGTTCGTTCTCCCGCGACCGCTCCAAGGCACTGGGTTGGCTCGAACAGGCTCGGCCGCTGGTTGTCGCCGAGTCCGCTCAGCGGAAGGACCAGGGCCAGACCGAGCGGGGCCGTTTCTACATCGAACTGGCCCGCATCCTGCTTCAGGGTCGCGACGTCGGGGGTTCGTGGCGGCTGGCCATTCTGACCGACACCACCAGCACGCCGGACTTCGACCAGAACCGGTTCGGATTCTCCCGCCGAGGCTACTCGGGCAGTCCCAGGGGTGCCCCGGTCGACGACGAGGACCGGCCGGTGTTCCATGCCGAGTCGAAAACCTACAAGGCGGCCGTCACCGACGGCCAGCGCTGGCGATGGGCGTTGGCCGAGGCGGTCCGGGTTGATCCGGGCCTGAGAACCCAATCGCTGGTGACCCGCGCCCGATTCCTGTGGGGCCAGTTCGGGGTCCAGACCATGCGGTTCGCCGGCATCCAGCCTCGCGAAACCGATGACGACGATGACGAGCCGGCGGCGGGTCCGTGGTCCGTGAGAGGTTTGGCCGAGAGCGAGACGATCGCGAGGCTGGCCAGTGGCGTTCAGCGGTTCAAGCTGCCGAGGGAGCACAACCACATCGCTCTTCTGATCGAGGCCACTGGCGTCCAGCGCGGGTCCCATGCCAGTTCCGCAGCCGATCTGCTGGCCAGCGTCTTTGAAAACCGCCAGCAGTACACTCGAGCCGCCATCGCCTGGCGAGATGCGATCGGGAAATTCGGTCCCGGAAACAACTCGTACCGCCGCAAGCGACTCGACCAGATCATCGGACGCTGGGGTGCGTTCGAACGCGCCGTGGTCGCTCCGGCCGGTACCGCCACCACGATCGATTACCGGTTCCGCAACGGCAGTGAGTTGAAGCTCGAGGCACACAGTATCCGGGTCGACCAGTTGCTGGGGGACGTCAAGACCTACATCAAGGGGAAGCCCAAGCGGATCGACTACAACGCGATCAACGTCGAGAACATTGGCTACCGCCTGGTTCAGCAGAACCAGCAGAAGTACGTCGGCGAGCGGGTCGCCGCCTGGACACAGAAGCTGTCACCCCGACCCGGTCACCTCGACCGGCTGGTCACCCTGAAAACGTCCCTGAAGCAGGCCGGGGCCTACCTGGTGACGGCGCGGATGACCGGCGGCAACGTCAGTCGCATCATTCTCTGGATCAGTGACACCGCACTGGTGCACAAGCGGATCAACGGCGGCGACCTGTACTATGTGGCCGACTCGGTCAGCGGGTCACCGGTCGCGGGGGCGAATGTCGAGTTCTTCGGGTACGAGCGGCGGCGGGTGGCCAAGCAGCAGTACCGGGTGGATATCAGGCAATTTGCCGAGTTGAGTAACGCGGACGGCCAGGTGGTGCCTCGGGTTACCGATCCCAAACGGCGGTTCCGCTGGCTGGTGGTGGCTCGTGGGGCCGGCGGCCGTCGAGCCTACCTGGGGTTCCGCGTGGCTTGGACCGGACG
This sequence comes from Planctomycetota bacterium, assembly GCA_963578885.1. Taxonomy (GTDB): domain Bacteria; phylum Planctomycetota; class Planctomycetia; order Planctomycetales; family Planctomycetaceae; genus UBA8437. Next base: position 7,287 of record CAUZEQ010000059.1, on the reverse strand, counting down.
CCGCGTGGCCAGGGTATTCGACCGCACCCGTGTCTATGTGATCACCGACCGGCCGGTCTATCGGCCCGGCCAGGCGGTGAAGTTCAAGTTCTGGATCCGCCAGGCCCGCTTCGACAAGGAAGACGGCAGCGTGTTCGCCGGACGGAGAGTCACGATCCGCGTCACCGATCCGCGGAACCAGGAGCTGGTCGAGCGAGAATTCACCACCGACGCGTATGGGGGCTTCGATGGCGAACTGCCCTTGGCCGATGATGCCAACCTGGGCAACTACAGCATCCGGATTGTCCCCAAGAAGTCGGACCTGGCCTTCGGAGTCAACAAGCGGGTCGGCGGAGGCGGCGGGTCGTTTCGGGTCGAGGAGTACAAGAAGCCGGAGTTCGAGGTGACGGTCGAAGCACCCAAGCGACCGGTGAGGTTGGGCGAGACGATCACGGCGAAGATCAAGGCCAAGTACTACTTCGGCGGACCCGTCGGCAAGGCGACGGTCAAGTACCGAGTCGAGCGCGAGTCTCACCAGGACCACTGGTTCCCCGTCGGTCACTGGGACTGGCTGTACGGACCCGGCTACGGGTGGTTTGCTTCGGAATACAAGTGGTATCCGGGCTGGCGGGTCTGGGGCTGCCTCGGCCCGCGGCCCGCGTGGTTCGGCCGACCGCATCAGCCTCCGGAACTCGTGATGGAGGACGAGGTGGAGATTGGTGAGGACGGGACGGTCGAGTTGAAAATCGATACGTCGATTGCCAAGCGATTCCATCCGGACACCGATCACCGGTACAGGATCACCGCCGAGGTCGTCGACGCTTCTCGTCGGACGATCGTCGGCACCGGCGCGGTGATGGCGGCACGGCAGCCGTTCCGAGTGAGGACCTGGGTTGACCGGGGCTTCTACCGCACCGGGGAGACGATTCGCACCACCGCACGGGCCCGCACGCTCGACGGACGCCCGGTTTCGGGCAAGGCCCGCTTCGTGCTGTACCGGATCACCTACGACAAGCTGGGGAACCCGAAGGAAAAGAAGATCCGCAGCTGGGACGCCCGCACCGACGAACAGGGACGTGCCCTGGTGCAGATGCTGGCGACCGACGCAGGACAGTACCGGATCGCCTGCGAGGTCGAGGATGACGACGAGCATCGGATCGAGGGGGCCCAGGTGTTTCTGGTCCGCGGTCCCGAGTTCGACGGCAAGAACTTTCGCTTCAATGACCTGGAACTGGTTGCCGATCGCCGAGAGTACAAGCCGGGCCAGGTCGCCAGGCTGATGCTCAACACCAACCGACGTGGCAGCACCGTGCTGCTGTTCGTGCGGCCCGAGGGGAGTGTCTACCCGCGGCCTCGGGTCGTGAGGATGAAGGGGAAGAGTACCGAGATCGAGATCCCGATCGGGCCCGGGGACCGGCCGAACATCTTTGTCGAGGCGATCACAGTCTCGGGCGGGAAAGTCCACACTCAGGTCCGCGAGTTGTTTGTGCCGCCCGAGAAGCGGGTGGTGCATGTCGACATCAAGCCGTCCTCGAAGGAGTATCGTCCCGGGGCACCCGCGACGATCGACGTGGCCCTGAAAGATTCGGCCGGCAAGCCGTTTTCCGGATCGCTGGTGCTGACGATGTACGACAAGAGCGTCGAGTACATCTCGGGGGGCAGCAACGTGGGCGGGATCCGCCAGTACTTCTGGAGTTTCCGCCGCTCGCATTATCCTCAAACCACCTCAAACCTCGTCCGCTCGACCCGCAACCTGCTGAAGCGAGGCGAGACGGGTATGTCGCGGCTGGGGGTCTTCGGAGACCTGGTGGCCACGCAGACTCGAGGGTTCGAGGCTTATGCCGGAGCAGCCATGGGAGGGGAGGGTGCCGCGGCGAAGAGTGAGCCGAAGAGCATGTCGATGGATCGTTCGGTTGCCGGGCGGCGGTTGCGGAAGTCGCTGGGCGATTCGGCTGGCGAGGGAGCCGGTGGGGGCGGCCCGCTGGCGGTCCCGACACTCCGCAGCGAATTTGCCGATACCGCACTGTGGGTTGGATCGGTGACCACCGACAAGGACGGACACGCACAGCTGAAGCTCGACATGCCCGAAAACCTGACCACCTGGACGGTGCGTGCCTGGGCGATGGGACACGGGACGAATGTCGGCGAGGGCACCGCGAGCGTGCTGACGACCAAGAACGTGCTGGTCCGGTTGCAGGCACCACGGTTCTTCACCGAGAACGACGAGGTGGTCGTCTCGGCCAACGTCCACAACTATCTCGACGACGACAAGATGGCCGTTGTCCGCCTGGAACTCGACGGAGGCACCCTGGCGGCGATTGATCCGCTGGAGCAGAAGGTCCACCTGCCCGCCGGGGGTGAGGCTCGTGTCGATTGGCGGGTCAAGGTGACGGCTCCGGGCGAGGCGAGGGTCCGGATGGCGGTTTTGACCGACGTCGAGAGTGACGCGATGGAGCTGACGTTCCCGGTCCACGTGCACGGGATGCAGAAAACCGTTTCCGGGACCGGGGTCCTCCGAGCGGACCGGCAATCGGCTGTTGTCGAACTGACCGTGCCGATGGCACGGCGGCCCGAGAGGTCTCGGCTGGAAATCCGCTACTCGCCGACCCTCGCCGGGGCGATGGTCGACGCCCTGCCCTACCTGGTCGATTTCGAATACGGATGCACCGAACAGACACTCAACCGCTTCCTCTCCACCGTGATCACTCACAACCTGCTGAGACGCATGAAGATCGATCTCGAGGCGGTCCGCAAGAAACGGACGAACCTGAATGCCGGAGAACTGGGTGAGGGGGCAAAGCGGGCCAGGAGATGGAAGCGGTGGAAGCGGAACCCGGTGTTTGACAATTCCGAGGTGACTCGACTGGTCAAGGACGGGGTCAAGGCACTGGGCGCCATGCAGCAGAGTGACGGCGGCTGGGGCTGGTTCTCGGGGCGAGGCGAACGCTCGAGTGCTCACACCACCGCCACCGTGGTTCACGGGCTCAGCGTCGCTCGTGCCAACGACGTGCAGCTGCCGCCGGGCGTTTACGAAAACGGCGTGGCGTGGCTCAAGCGGCACCAGGGCCTGCAGGTCCGCAAGCTGAAGAATGCACCGACCGAGACCAAGCCCTACAAGTTCCGTGCCGACAACCTCGACGCACTGGTCTTCCGCGTACTCGTCGAAGCCGATGTGCTCGATCAGTCGATGAGCGACTTCCTGTACCGGGACCGGGTGCAGCTGAGCGTGTATTCGAAGGGGCTGCTGGGATTGGCCTACCAGGCCAGCGGCCAGCAGCAGCGGTTGGCGATGATCATCCGCAACATCGACCAGTTCCTGCAGCAGGATGACGAGAACCAGACCGCGTGGCTGCAGCTGCCCGAGTCGACTCACTGGTGGCGCTGGTACGGGAACGAGGTCGAGGCGAACGCGATCTACCTGAAGCTGCTGGCACTGACCGATCCGAACGGTGTTCGGGCCTCGAGGCTGGTCAAGTACCTGCTCAACAACCGCCGGCATGCGACCTACTGGAACAGCACTCGAGATACAGCGTTGTGCATCGAGTCATTGGCCGAGTACCTGGATCGCAGTGGCGAGTCGACTCCGGACGTGACGATCGACGTGTTGATCGACGGCAAGCTGGCCAAGTCGGTGAAGGTCAACTCCGAGAATCTGTTCAGCTTCGACAACGCGTTGGTGCTCGAGGGTGCCGAGGTTACCGGCGGAAAGCACACGATCGAGATTCGTCGCCGAGGCCGGGGTCCGGTGTACTTCAACACGTGGCTGTCGTACTTCACGACCGAGGACTTCATCGGCAGCGCGGGGCTGGAGATCAAGGTGCAGCGGAAGTACTACCGCCTGGTGCAGCGGAAGGACGCCACGTCCAACGCCGCCGGTGGCCGCGGCCAGGCCTTGAAGCAGTCGAAGCTGGTTTATGACCGCCAGAGGGTGGATCACCTGGGCCAATTGACGAGCGGGGACCTGGTTGAGATCGAGTTGGAGATCGAGAGCAAGAACGACTACGAGTACCTGGTCTTTGAGGATCCCAAGGGGGCGGGATTCGAGCCGGTGGATCGTCAGAGCGGGTACGTGGGTGGTTATCCGAGGGTGTATCGTCAGTTGCGAGACGACCGGGTGGTGTTTTTCTTCCGGACACTGAATCGCGGTCGTCACAGCGTGTCGTACCGGGTCCGTGCCGAGATCCCCGGCACGTTTAGCGCCTTGCCGACTCGAGGCAGCGCGATGTACGCACCGGAGCTGAAGGCGAACTCGGACGAGATCCGCCTGGGGATCGCCGACCGCCAGTAGCCCCAGTCCCTGGGTTACATCGGCCAGGCCCAGGGAACCAGCAGCACGATCACGATCCACACGATCACGCTCAACAGCCCCCCGAATCTCAGGTAGTCCCCAAACCGATAGCCACCGGGCCCGTAGACCATCAGGTTGGTCTGGTAACCGATCGGCGAGGCGAGTCCCGAGGCGGCGGCCAGGGCGACTGCGACAACGAACGGCAGCGCGCTGGCTCCCACCGCATCAGCCGTGGCCGTGGCGATCGGAAACACGAGAACGGCGGAGGCCTTGGCGGTGATGATGTTGGTCAGAACCAAAGTCAGCCCGGCCACCAACCCCAGCATGACCTGGGGGTGAGCGACAATGGTCTCGCCGGCCAGGCCAAACACCGCGTCGGTCATTTCGAACAGCACGTTGGCCACCCGCCCGGCCGCCTGGCTGACCCGCATGGCCTCACCGATCCCCAGCCCCGCTCCGATTCCCAGCACCACGCTCCAGTCGATCGCCCCGCGGGCCTCCGGTCCGTCCAGGCAACCGCTGACCAGCATCACGAACGACGCGACCAGTGCGGCTTCGAGCATCCCGGTCCACTCCATCGCCACCACAGCGACCATCGCCACCACCACCGATCGAGCCACCCAGGCCAGGTGATGTCGAGGTGGAGTGAAGTCGTCGACGGCGCTGACGAGGTAGAAGTCACTGCTGTTGCGTTGTCGTTCGAGAAAACTGGGGTGAGCTTCCAGCAGCAGCGTGTCGCCGGGTCTCAGCCGGATGTTGCCGATCTTGCCCTCGATCCTCGCACCGTGCCGTGCCACGGCGATCACCGCCGCGGCGTAGCGGCTGCGGAATCTCCCACCGCGAATCGTCCGATGGACCAACGGGCATCGCTCCGAAACCACAGCCTCGACCAACCGCCTTTGCGAGCGAGGCCCATCGAGATGAAACACCTGGTCGGTGGCCGGCTCGAGGCCGTTGATCTTCTGCAGGTCGACGACCGATTCGACGATTCCGACAAATACCAGTCGGTCGTCAGCCTCCAGCACGTCGCCCGATGCCACCGCCGGCAAAACTCGGCCTCCCCGGTCGATCTCGACCAGGTACATCCCCGGCAGGTGTCTCAGCCCCGCCGCCTCGATCGACTTCCCGACCAGCGGGCTACCCGCGGTGACCAGCATCTCGACGGTGTACTTGCGTGGGTCCGAAGCGGTCTCGATCGCCGGTCGCCGGTCGGGCAACCACCACTTGGACACCAAAACGATGTAGACCAGCCCGATCACAGCGATCGGTACACCCACCTGGGCGATCTCAAACATCCGCAGTCCCTCTCCCGCTCCCCGCAGATCGGCTCGTTCCGAATCGATCATCAAGCCGTTGACGATCAGCGTGGTGCTGGTACCGACCAGCGTGCAGAGTCCTCCGAGGATCGCCGCGTAGCTCAGCGGCAGCAGCAGTCGGGATACGGCCACCTGGTGCTTGCGGGCCCAGTCGCCGACCAGCGGCATCGCCATGGCCACGACGGGAGTGTTGTTCAGGAAGGCGCTGGCCAGTGAGACCGGCAGCATCATGCGGGCCTGCACCAGTCGCAGGTTGCCGGGCCGTCCCATCAACGAGGGGCCCAGCATCCCCAGCCCGCCCGTCTGTCTCATCCCCTCGGCGACCACGAACAGCACGGCCACCGTCACCAGGCCCTCGTTGGCGAACCCCACCAGGGCCAGAGATGTCTCGGGGAAGACGCCGAGCACGATCAGCAGCACCAGCCCACCGGCCAGGATCAGGTCGGGTGCGGTCTTGAGTACCGCCAGGGCCACGATGACTCCGGCGACGACCAGCAATGTCACACTCGAGTCGTCAATGCCCATCGTCTGAGTCTCGAGTCGTTGCGGAGGCCATCACCGCGGCCACGACCTGTTCGTGGAGCGGCCCGTTGCTGACCACCACGCCTATGTTTTCCGAGAGGGTCCGGCCGCACGAGAAGTCGAGGGGTTTACCAAACGTGTCACTGACGGTGCCACCCGACTCGCTGACAACCAGCGACCCCGCCGCATGGTCCCAGATCTTCTCCACGTAATCGGAATCGACGGGCAGCTTCAGGTAGATCTCGGCACCGGAATCGGCCACCGTCGCGTACTTGGCCTGGCTGTCCAACTTCAGCGGATCGGTCTCCAGACCGAGTGCCTGGGCAATCGTCTTCGAGCGATCGTGTGAGCTGTGAGCCGCTTCGACCGATTCGCACAGGCGTGCCTGTGTGACGTCGGTGCAATCGCTGGCGACGACCGGTCGCGAATCAGCGGGATCGGATGCCGGTGCCACGCGAGTCCCTGAGCCTCGAATCGCCGAGAAGACCAGGCCTCCGTCTTCGGGGGAGCCCAGTCCCGGGCATCCGAGTACGGCCACCTCGACCTGTCCATCGACGATGAGTGCCAGCGCGACGGCGTACTGGTCACCTCTCAGGAAGCCCTTGGTGCCGTCGATCGGATCGAGTGTCCAGAATCGGTCGCAGGGATCGGCGGCACCCCTGTCGATCCAGTCACAGATCGTCTCGGGGTCGGCGTCGACGCCTCGAGCGGCCAGTTGTTGCGTGATGCGATCGAGGAAGTCGGCCTGCTCGGGTTGTCGCAGTGTCTGGGCATCTTCTTCCCCGACGACGGGGTCGTTGGGAAAGTCAGCGGCCAGTGAGCGGCAGACGAGTGCCTGGCTGCCGAAATCAGCGATCGTGACCGGGCTGCGGTCATTTTTTTCGAGTACGCCGCCGTCGATGCTGGCCTGTACGGTTTGGCAGAGCCCGATGGCTTGACGGACGGCGGTCTCGGCTGCACGGAGTTCATTCACCATGGCGGGCGGAGTATAAGCGGATTGCCCGGATTGAGGAAGAGGCTAGGGACTGGCTCCGCAGCCCTGCCTTTGGCGGGGTCCGCCTGCGGCGGATGCCTGTCCCGGCTTGGGAAACTGGCTCTCAATGGCCGGGACAGGCACCGGCGCCTCGCCACGGGCGTGGCTCTAGAGCCAGTCCCCGATGTGGCTACAGGGACTGGCTCCGC
>CAUZEQ010000058.1:0-19338 GCA_963578885.1 Planctomycetota bacterium | reverse complement strand
GCTGGTTGAAAAGGGGTCAGGCCCCGCCTGCGTGCCGTTCTGGGTGGAGCGGGACTTTCTGTGGGCGGCGTCTGACCCCGTCCCGTCCCCGAGCCTCCGTTCTTCAACAGGCTGCTAGCCCTCCCGCGGCGGGGGCTACAGTGTGAGATGAGCCGGTGATGACAATTGAGTCGTTCGCCATCGGCTCGATAGAATCACCGGCAGAGATTCGCGCCGTTTTGCTTCCGGATTCCCCAGCGGTCAAGTCGCATGAACTGGTTGCTGCTGTGTCGGATGCTCGGCCTGCTGGGCGCCCTGGTCGGGGGCTCGATGATCTTCAGCCTGCCGTGGGCGTTCCCGGCCTGTGGCGAGACGTCGACGTTTGAAAGCGACGGGTTCTACGGGCTGCTGGCCTCGATCCTCTGTAGCCTGGCCATCGGCGGCACGCTGTACTGGGTCGGCCGCAGCGCCAAAGATGCCTCGATGCTCCGCAAGGAAGCCCTGGCCATCGTCGGGCTGGGCTGGCTGCTCGCCGGGATCCTCGGAGCACTCCCCTTCCTGTTCTCCGGCACACAGACCACCACGCCGGGTCCCAGCGACACGCCGATCGTGATCCCCCTCGGCCTGTCCGACTCACTGTTTGAATCGATCTCGGGATTCACCACCACCGGGGCCAGCGTGCTGACTCACCTCGAGTCCGACGGCGACCCGACCACTCCCGATGTCCCCCGCTGCATCCTGTTTTGGCGCAGCTTCACTCACTGGCTCGGCGGCATGGGCATCATCGTGCTGTTCGTCGCGATCCTGCGTCGACTCGGAGGCGGCGGCAAGGCGTTGCTGCGTGGCGAGGTGCCCGGTCCGATGTCCGAGACCGTCCGACCACGTGTTCAGCAGGCGGCGATGGTCATGTGGGCCATCTACGTTGCGATCAGTGTGCTGTTGGCGGTGGTGCTGACCGTCGAGGGCATGAGTCTCTTTGACGCGCTGTGCCACACCTTCGGCACGATGGCCACCGGCGGCTTCAGCACCAAAGACGCCAGCGTGGGTGCGTTTGCCAGTGGCTGGATCGACTGGACCATCATCCTCTTCATGATCCTGGCCGGGACCAACTTCTCGCTGTATCACCTCGCACTCTCTCGCCATCAACTCTGGCGGACCTTCCGCCGAGACACCGAGTTCTGCGTCTACCTCACGCTGCTCTGCTCCGCGACACTCCTGCTGACCGCATCGGTCTATTCGAACGCCGACGACACTTCGCTGTATCAATCGTTTCGCGCGGCCGCATTCCAGGCCACCGCGATCATGACCACCACCGGCTTCGCCACCACCGACTTCGACCAGTGGAGCGACGCGTCCAAGGGCCTCTTGCTGATGCTGATGTTCATCGGCGGCTGTGCCGGATCGACCGGGGGTGGACTGAAAGTCGTTCGCTTCATCCTGTTTGCCAAGATCGTCCGCCTGGAAATCGAGCAGGCGTTCCGGCCCAACGTGGTGCGTCCGCTGAGACTGGGCGGCGTGGCGATCGACAAGGCCCAGCGACACCAGGTGGTCGTCTACTTCTGCCTGGTGCTGTTGATCTTCCTGGTCAGCTGGATGCTGCTGCTGGTGATCCAGCCGGGGACCCCCTGGCAGGGCCACGAATCGGATCGGTTGATCGATACCGCCAGTGCCGTCGCCGCCACGCTCAACAACATCGGACCCGGCCTGGGTGTCTTCGGACCGACCCACAACTACGCCTTCCTGACCCCCCAGTCGAAAATCCTGCTCTCGGTCCTGATGCTGCTCGGCCGACTCGAACTCTTCGCCATCCTCGTGCTCTTCGTGCCGTCGTTCTGGAGATCTCGCTGAACCGGGAACCCTCTACGCTGCTACACCTCTGCGGTCCATCTTGACGCTGTCCGCCCGCCCCGCTTAAGGTGCTCGCCGTCGAGGCCAGGCCCGACGATTCAATCCACCGCAGGGACGCGACGGATGAGGGTGTTCTTTTCAGTCGGTGAACCCAGTGGCGACGAACACGCTGCGGCACTGATCGGTGAACTGCGCTCGAGGTGCCCGGAACTGGTGGCCAGCGGATTCGGCGGGCCGAAAATGCGGCCGCTGATGGAAGAATCCGGAGGCGAACTGGTCTATCCGCTGACCGAACTGGCGGTGATGGGGTTCGCCAGAGTCGTGCCGATGCTCGGCAGCTTCTACCGACTGGTCAAGCGGGCCGAGGCGATCTTCGCCAGCAATCCGCCCGACGCGGTCGTGCTGGTCGACTTCCCCGGCTTCAACTGGTGGATCGCTCGCAAGGCCCACGCCCAGGGGATCCCGGTCTTCTACTACCTGCCCCCACAGCTGTGGGCCTGGGCGCCGTGGCGGATCAAGAAGGTCCGCCGCTACGTCGACCACGTCCTGTGCGGACTGCCGTTCGAATACGACTGGTACACCAGCCGAGGCGTGTCGGCCGAATACGTCGGACATCCGTTCTTCGACGAGGTGGCCCGCAGGAGCCTGGATACCGAATTCCTGGCGTCGTGCCGCAACGCATCCGGACCCGTCGTGGCGCTGCTGCCGGGGTCGCGGACCCAGGAAGTGGCACTCAACTGGCCGGTGATGCAGCAGGTCATCGATCACCTCGCCCGCAAACACCCCACCACCCGCTTCCTCGTTGCCAACTACAGGCCCGCTCACAGAAGGCACTGCGAGGCCCGGCACCTGGCGGAAGGAAGCGGCCGAGTCGAATTCCACCTGGGACGCACCTCCGAGATCATCGAAGCCGCCGACTGCTGCCTGATGGTCTCCGGCTCGGTCAGCCTCGAAGTGCTCGCCCGAGGGACCCCCACGGCGGTGGTCTACCGATGCTCGCGGCTGATGGAATTCCTGACGCGACGACTCGTCTCGTGCCCGTACATATCGCTGCCCAACCTGCTGGTTGATGGCGAGCTGCTGCCCGAGTTTCCGTTCTCGGGACGGATCGAACCGTGGATCGACCCGATCGTCAACACGCTCGATGGCTGGCTCTCGAATTCCGCTTCGCTCGATTCGATGACCGGGCGGATGGAGAGTCTGTACGAATCGATCGGAGCCGCCGGAGCCAGCGGCCGCACGGCCGAGGCGATTCTCGGTCGGCTCACGGCCGGGCGATTGGCTAAGGCGGCCTAGCAGCCCGTTCATGAGAAAGAACTCGGACCCTGGGGTCTGACGCCGCCCGTGGCGGGGCCTGACCCCTTCCCGCGAGCGATGGTGGCTGGAATAACGGGGTCAGGCCCGGCCACGGGCCGCGTCTGAAGCCGTGAGAGGCCCCGAGTTGGTCTCGATGTGCTCCGGCCACTAGAATCGCACCCCGCACCCAGCACCGCACACCAGGAGCCTCAAACATGTCCACCGACACGATTCGCATCGGCATTGTCGGAGCCGGAGCCAACACGCGGCTGCGGCATGTGCCTGGGTTCCGAGCCCTTGAGGGGGTCGAGTTGGTCGGTGTGGTCAATCGGTCGCGTGAGTCATCCGAGCGGGCTGCGGCCGAGTTCGAGATTCCTCGAGTCTTTGACAGCTGGCAGGAACTGGTCGCCGACGACGAGGTCGACGCGGTGATGATCGGCACCTGGCCGAACATGCACTGCGAGGTGACCTGTGCGGCACTCGAAGCGGGCAAGCACGTGATGACCGAAGCCCGCATGGCCCGCAGTGCCGCCGAAGCCCGCCAGATGCTCGCCTGCTCCCAGGCTCACCCCGACCTCGTCACTCAGATCGTACCCAGCCCCTTCGCCTTCTTCTGCACCGACTACGTCCGCGGCCTGATCGAGGAGGGGTTCCTGGGCGAGTTGAGAGAACTGGTGGTGATCGGTGCCGACGACGGGTTCCAGGACACCCAGGCTCCACTGCACTGGCGGCAGAACCGCGAGATCAGCGGGTTCAACGTCCTGGCGATGGGGATCCTGCACGAGGCGGCCCTGAGATGGACTCCGGACCCGACACGGGTCTTTGCCCAGATGACAACGTTCGGCCCCAACCGCCCCGACGGACCGGCGACGATTCCCGACAGCGTGCAGGTGATGACCGAAATCGAAGGCGGAGCCCGTGGACTGTATCACCTCAGCGGCATCGGCCTCTTCGGACCCGGCTACCACCTGCACCTCTACGGCAGCGAGGGCACGATCCGGGTCGACCTCGGCGGCGGAACCCTGATGATCGGGAAGGTCGGTGACGAGTCGCTGCACGAACCTCAGATCCCCGAGGAAGAGCAGGGCGACTGGCGTGTCGAGGACGAGTTCATCGGAGCGATCCGAGGCACCGAATCGATCCGCCTGACCGACTTCACAACCGGGGTGAAGTACATGGAATTCACTGAAGCGGTCACCCGCAGCGCCGAATCGAGCCAACCCCTCGACCTGCCGCTGGTCGACTAGGTCGCCGCACCGCTTCGGGGTCAGACGCCGCCCACCCCGAGTCCTGATCCACCCATCACAGCCCGCCGGCGGGGCCTGACCCCTTCGGCCAGACACCTCCATGGCAACAAAGGGGTCAGGCCCCCGCCAGCGGACCGCTGCAACTGGAGCAGACCTCAACCGAGGCGGGCGTCTGACCCCAGCGGCGTCTGACCCCTGATCACTCGTCAAACAACCCCACTCGCAACGCCTCCGCAGCCAACCTGTGGGCTCGTTCGTTCGGATGAGCGTCGTAACGGTTGACGGTCAGGCCCTCCGAGGCGTGAGACTCGAGCGTCTCGAGCAGGTCCAGGACATCCACCCCGCTCCGACTGCCCCACTCCGACCACCGCACATGCACGTCGCGGAACGGGTAGTCCGGGCCGAGATTGTGCAGGAACGGGAAGACCACCACGTCGAGCTTCGCTCCATGAGCCCGGCACAGGCCGTTGACCTGGTCGAGCTTCCGCTGCATGTCCTGCCACGGCTCGCCGTCGTAGTACTCGCGGACAAACTGGTAGTAGTCGCGGAAGTCCGACACGGTGAATTGACGCAGGCGGAAGTACATCAGGTTGAAGAAGTAGGTGTGCTTCCAGAGAAAGAAGCGTGGTGCGTGCTGCTGCAGATCGACGTAGTAGGTCTTGTGCCGCGGATGAAACGTCTCGATGTCGTTCAGGCACACCACGTACACAACCCGGTCCACCGGCAGCTTCGCCGCAAATACCTCCTCGAGCAGCTTCTCGACCCAGTGCAGATCGACTCCGGCATTGGAGAGGTTGGTGACGCTGTAGCGACCGGGGTGACCCGCTTCGAGCGACCCGGCCAACAGGTTGCTGAACCGATCGCCGATCCGCTTCACGCCGTGACCGAAGGCGAAGCTGTCTCCGACCACAACCACGTGCTCGTGATCCCCGCCCGCACGACTGCCGGGCAGGTCGTGGTCGTCGCGGTACAGGATCCCCAGCCCGCCTCCCAGCCTCAGCGGCCGCTCGTGGGGCTCGACGTGCATCGCGAACCACTTCTTCGAGACGTTGGTCATGCTGAAGCTGTCGGTCGTGTCGTAGACCAGCGCAAAGTACAGCTCGACCCCGGTCAACCCGACCAGCACCATCCAAAGCGACAGCCCCGCGTGGATCCACTTCCGGCGTGCCACCGAAACACGGCGCCGCAGCTTGACCAGCACCAACACCGCCACCACCACGGCCGCCAGCCAGGCCAGCATGCCGTAGAAGTACCCGTCGGGCAGGAACAGGAGCGAATTCAACACCAGGTCACACTCATCAAACCCGTCAAGCTCATCAAGAAAACACCTTCAGGCGTCCGTCTCGTCCCAAGCTAGCTCGAACCGCCGTCGACCGACAAGACAGGCTCCGACACACAGCAGCAGCGACACGCCGCTGAGAACCGCACCCAGGATCACCGACATCGGTCGATAGACCCAGGCAACCTGGTGCGACCCCGCCGGCACGTCCACCCCGCGGTACATCCCCTCGACCCGCACCGATTCGGCCGCCTGGCCATCCACGCTGACTTCCCAGCCGGGATAGGCCAGGTCGGTCAACACCACCCGCCCACCCCGTGTCGACTCGACCGTCGCCGTGACCCGGTTGGCGGTGTATTCGGTGATCTCTGCCGAGGCAGTGTCCTCACCAGCCAGCCAACTCAGTCGACCACGCGAGTCGTTCATGCTGTACAGGAAGAACTCCAGGTGCCAGCCGCCTCCCTCGTAGGCCACCTGCAGGAACGGGTCAGCGGTGTAGTGTTCGATCTGCCGTACCGGCCAGGCCGAGGTGTCCAGCGGCCTGCGGGTCAGGAGGTGAGTCACCCCGGCCCGCTCCAACCAGGCGACCTGCTCCGGAGTCGGCCGGCCGCGCAGGGATAACTGTCCCGGCATCATCAGTTCCCGGTCAAAGTACTCGGCCGGTCCCAGTCCGAGATAGACCGGGGTCGAGGCGACTCGAAGCAGAGTCGGCAGGTTCTGGTAGTCGCAGAACAGCCGGACCGGTTGCCCGCCGGGTCCCTGCAGCCGCTGCAGCCGACCCGCCACCGGGCTGTGCTCGAGCCGATCGATCAGTGGGGTCTCGAGGAATACGGCGTAGGTCTGCTTGCGGGACACCTCCCACAGGTCCCACGTCAGCAGCGGAAAGAACACCGTCGCCAGCAGCACGACCAGCCCACCGCGGCGGACCAGCAACGGGCGAGTCACCAGCCACTGCCAGGTCACCCCGGCCAGGACCGCCGCCGCCAGGGCGGTGACAATGCCGTAACGGCCTGGACCGGTGAAGAAACCGAAGCCCGGCAGGTGACGCGTCACCGACAGGTGCCATGCCGGCGTGTACAGCAATGCGACCGATCCCAGTACCACCCAGAGCACCAGCCGCCGATCACTCCGGCGGCCGATGCACCAGCCGACCAGGCCCACCAACAGCAATCCGACCGTCGGCAGACCGAAATACAGGTGCGCCTCGACCTGGTTCGTATCCGCAGGTCCTGCCTCGTACTGCGACACCCGGTCCTCCCCCGCCTCGTACCACCGCCATGGCGTCACCACCTGGCTCCAGTACGCAAACGGCATGTGACCGTATCCGGGATCGTACTTCCGGCCGACGACATCGTCCCGCTGACTGCTCTGCTTCAGCTCCCACGTCGGCAGCAACTGCACCGCCGCCAGCCCGAACGACAGCCCCATGCTCAGGGCCACGGCCACCAGCAGACGCCCCTTCACCGACGCCCCGCGGTTGGGCAATCCGCGATCGGCCCACAACAGCCGAGAAGGGATGTAGGCGAGCAGGACCAGCTGAGTCACAAAGGCGAGGTTGAAATGGCCGGCCAGCATCTGCAAAGCCAGGATCAGAGACAGCAGCAACAGGTCCAGGCAGCGGGGTCGCGATACGAATCGCTCCGAAACCCACAACGCCGCCGGCAACCACGTGCCGCCCAGGATCGCCCACTCGAGCACGATCCGTGGCGGGAACCAGCCGTAGACATACACCAGCCCCACCAGCAGACCCGCCACGTCACCCAGGCCCAACTGCCTGGCGAACGCCCAAGTGAACAGGAAGGCCAGAACGTAATGCACCAGCTGCACCGTGTTGTAGGCCGCACTGACGCCCAGCACCGCGTACAGCAGGTGGAACGGATAGAACAGACCCGTCTGGCTCTCGCCCACAACCGGGTACCCGTGCCCAACCCGGTTGTTCCATAAAGGCAACTCGCCCCGCTCCAGGTGCTCGGCCAGGTACGCCTTCTGAGGAATGAAGTAGGTGTAGATGTCGCCGCCCACCAGGCCGCCGCCGCTGTAAAGCGGCCACCAGAAGATCAGCGACAGCCCCACTGCGACCGACGATGCCAGCAACCAGCTGCGGATCGATACCCTTGCGGCACCCAGGTCCAGGGCCGGCGTCGCCGTCGGTCGAGATTCAGAGAGGTCGGTCACTGGGATCGGGACACTGCCATCGGGATCGAAATGTCCTGCAACAGAACGAAAAGAACCTCACTAACGGACCAGGTAAATCGGACTCGACCACGCCATCTGGCCATCCTCCTGGACCACGTGCACATAAAGCGGGTTGTCGCCGGGATGCAGCTGATCGGGACGCGGCCGGAATGAAAACGACATGCCGCGGGGTCCGCCGCAAGACGGCAGCCGAAGGACACTCAACCGCTGAGCCAGCCCGCCCAGGTTCCAGCGTCGTCCCCGAGGACCCAGCCGGGCCAGGTCGACGTGGAAGCGACCGTGAGGAGTCTCGATCGTCATCCGGCCCCTGTGCGGATGAGCCAGGGTCGTGATCACGCCCGCCACGCCACCGGTCGTGATCGATTCCCAGGCCAGCTCGTTCTTCCCTATCCGCCGACAACTCTTTTCGATGTTGTGGAAGTTGATCGGTTCGAAGTCGGTGATCTGGTTCCGGGGCACCGCCACCCGGCCGTCCCAGGTCACCTGCCGCCCTCGTCCGCGTACGGTGGCACCCTGCCACAGCAGCTTGACACGATCGCCCAGGTCGTCGCTCCCATAGGGCCGCTGCACCCCGATCACCTCGATCCCGTTGCGGAACTCGATACGCTCGATCGGCGCCGTCCCGTGTACATCGACCTCGAACGTCGGCACGTCACCGGCGGCGTCCGATTCGATCACCGATCCCATCCGCATCCCGTCATCGGTCTTCACGTCCAGCACGATGCGGGCACCGGTGGTGCCGTAGACGCGCCGCTCGCGGTACGCCTCCCAGACACTCTCGCGATCCAGCCTCTTTGCCAGCACGCAGGTCAACCCGCCGTAGCTGCCAAACGTGCTCGCGCCCGGCCAGCTGGCTCCGGGGCGACCCTTGTGCCCGTCGGAATTGGC
This sequence comes from Planctomycetota bacterium, assembly GCA_963578885.1. Classification (GTDB taxonomy): domain Bacteria; phylum Planctomycetota; class Planctomycetia; order Planctomycetales; family Planctomycetaceae; genus UBA8437. The sequence continues at coordinate 10,605 of CAUZEQ010000058.1, read as the reverse complement.
AACGATCGCCACTCGGTAACCCGACCCGAAGGCGTCCTCGAGCATCCACTCGAAGGTGCCCCACGCCGAGTGCACCTCGACGGCCCGCTCGAGTCCCTCGCGATGCCGCCGGAGATCGGCGTAGCGGCCGCCGACATGAGCGATCAGCATCGGGTCGGGCCGTGTTCCCTCGAGCCGGTCAAACAGCTCCTCGACCGAATCAGCCGTCGGCTCTCGCGATTCACTCGCCTCGACCAACGCCCGGCTGCTGCGGAAGATCGACCCGCCTTCCTCGCAAAAGATCACGTTGCGGTCGCCACCCAGCCCCGTGTTGCCGCTCCACTCCCAGCCGGGAAACGTCACGAAGCGACCCGGCTGGTTCATCGAGGCGGTGGTCTGCTGCAGGTGCTGCCAGAACTCGTCGGTGATCTGAAAGTCGTTGCCCTGGTGCGAGGCGATGTCGATGAAGGCTCGATCCCGAGCGAACCGGAAGTACTCCTCGATGCTCCCCGTCCCGATCGTCTCCTCGCTCTGACCGTGCAGGTCCGCCCAGTAGCGACCGAACCGATCCTCGACACCGACCACCACCGGGTTCGTCTCAGCAAAAAGACCCGTCTCCTCGTCTCGCACATCGACCACGAAGCAGCCCGGCTCGGAAAACCCCGGGTGGTCGATCCGTCTCGAGCGACCGACCGGGTTGCCCCAGCAGTCCTCGAGCCGCCAGCGGACAACGAACCGCCGACGGGGTCCAACCAGCGACGGGGCCACGGCGACCAGGCGAACCGGCTCCCCCGCCACGATCCGAAACACCGGCTGCTGCTCCAACGCCTGGTACACGTAGGTCGCGTACCGGTCGACCAGCACCCTCAGCTCGTGAGTCTTCTCGGCAAACGTCTGCACCCGCCAGCCGGGTCCGCCCGCTGAGGTGTCACCGAGTGTGATCGTGATCGTTTCACCCTGCCGCAGGTACCCCTGCAACACCTTCAGGTACAGCGTCTTGCCCCAGGGCCGCACGTTGTCCTTCAGGTCCCATCGCAGCGCCAGCTGCGCTCCGTTGGACGCCACCGCCGTGGTGTAATTCGCCGCGGCGGGGTCGTCGAATTGAGGTGTACCGCAGTCGGTGGCGAACCTCATGACCACCTTCAGGCTCCCGGTGTCGTCGATGCCGGCTGTGCCCGCGGTGTACGTCAATCGGCACGTCTGAAAGCTGCCGGCCGGGATCTTGCCCCGCAGGCTGCTGGTGACGCGGCCGAGATCTTCGGTGGGCTGGCTCATGGTGACTCTCGGCGGCGAAGCACAATGTAATAAAGCGTTCCGTCGTTGTCGGTAACCAGACGAAGCACCTCCCACGACCCGGCATCCTGCCTCAACTCGGCCACGTCATCCACCGACTTCATCGTGCTGTAGGGGTGCTGGACATCGATCACGATGTAGTAGTCCTGGCCGGCGACCGGACGAGTCAACTCCTTGTCGCTGTGACGGGGGTAGTCGCTGTAGTCGTAGGAACGTGCGTGGTGAGTGAACCGGGGGTGGACGAAGTCGGTCGAGAAGACTCGTGCCGTCAGCGGGACCAGCCTCTCGACCTCGCCAAACAACTCGGCCCGACGACTCGTCCTCATCAGCGTCGGTCCATGGTGATCGGAATGAGCGTCCCAGAACGCCAGGCCCAGCGGACCGGCACTGAAGAACAGCCCGCAGGCCGCCGACGACGTAAGCACAAACCAGCCACCTCGCGTTGACCACGCACCGCCGCGATCGACCAGCCGACCCAAACCGCCAGCCGCCGACCAGTACAGGATCGGCACCAGCGGAGCATGGAAGTGATGGAAGGGGATGACCGGCTGACCGGGAGACTCACCGGCTGAGAACTCCAGCAGGCACAGCATCGCGAAAATCGGTGCCCCCACCAGCAACCTCCCGAGAGCGGCCAGGGGCAACAGGCCCAGCGGCAACAATAACGCCAACGCGTAAAACACCGTCCGCGGAGCGAACCACTTCTGCAGCAACAAGCCCGGCCGGTCGATCGATGTGCTGAGAATCTCGCCGGGGGTGCCGCCCAGTTCGCCGAAGTACTGAGCGAAATGGGGGACGTCGCCACGGAAGGCCGGGATCACCAGCAGCAGCACCAGGCCCAGCCAGGCCACGCTGCCCACACCGATGCCGATCGCACAGGCCAGCTGCCCGCGGGCCGGCGGCGACCCTGAACCCCGCTTCCGCCACGCGCTGATGGACCAGAAGACCGCCAGCGGTGCGATCACCAGGCAGTAGTCCTCCTTGGCCAACAGCACCAGCAGCAACAGCACGATCGCCGTCCTGTGACGTCCCGACTCCCACCGCTCGATGGCCCACAACAACAACGGCACACCCAGGCTGATCGGTCGAAACGTCTTGCCGTCGATCGCGATGTCCAGGAAGTGCACCGGGAATGCCAGCAGGTAGGCCAGCGACAACGCCAGAGCCAAACCGTCGGATCGTGTCTCCCTGCGAGCCAGACGCAGCACCGCCAACGACCCGGCCGCCAACCCCGCCGACTCGCACAACTCGAGCATCCGATGCGACGGCCAGATCCAGTGAAACGGACTCAGCAGCAGGTGCACCACCTGCAGATGCTCGCCCAGGAACAGGCGGCCCTCGTCCAGGTAACTGCGGAAGCCCTTGCCGTGCCAGGTGTTCCACAGGTGCTCCTCGTACATCGCCGAGTCGCCGTGAGGAACCAGCAGGTTGTTGTAGCGGGCCCAGTTGATCGCCGTGGCACACACCGTGTAGAGGGCCACCGCAGAGAACGCCAGACACCAGGTCCTGCGGCAGAGGGTGGTGTTCGATTCGAGTGACCCGCCGGGGAGAGGCCGGAATGTCACCAGCCAGGCACAGAGCCAACCGGACAACGTCATCGCTTCGAACAGCGAAACCGTCCGGATCGCCAACTCCCCAAACCACTCCAGCCCACTCAGCACCTCGGCCACGCGCAACAGCTCCCAGGCACCCGGCAACAACCACCAAGCCCATCCCCGCAACGCCCAACCACGTGCCTCGACCAAGAACCCTCGACCGGTCCTCCGCGAAACGACCAGCGAACCGATCGACAACGCCAGTAGCGAAACCAAACCCAGGCCGCCAAAAAGCGGCAGGTACCCCACCTCACGCCGCACGACTCCCGATTCGCCATCCACCACGCCACCCAGACTGCCGGCCACGTCGCTCCACGTGACCGTGCTGAACCACTGCGAGGCCAGCGTGCGGTCGACCAGCACCGACTGCAGGAACATCGCCTGCACGGACACGCCGATGATCAGCACCAGCCAGGCCAACGGCCACGACCTCAACACGCTACGCCTGAAGAACGTTGTTGGCATGAAGGAGAAAGGAGAGAGGAGAAGGGGGGGGAGGGGGCGGGCGGATACTAGGTGCTCGGGGCCGGTGCGGCCATGCGAATTGGGGCTTGCTGGTCTTACGACGGGGGCGGACGCGGTGGTTGATGAGACGGGGTCCGAGTGGACGATTCCGGCTATAATCCGGCCGATGCAGCATCCCTATGGCGACATCCCCGAATTGACCAACCTCGAGGCCGGTCGCGGCATCGTGAGGATCCCCGTCGAGCAGGACGTGCCGTTTACGCCTCGGGTCAGGGCCCTGGTCGATACGCCCGAGTTTCAGAGGCTCAGGCAGATTACTCAGCTGGGACTCGTCTCACGCGTCTACCCCGGTGCGACTCATACCCGGTTCGAACACGCACTCGGGGTCTTTCATAACGCGTTGCGGTATGTCTGGCAGCTGGGACGCGATGCGAGGTTTTGCGAGATCGTCGATCGGCACACCGCCGAAGTCCTGCTCGCCTCGGCACTGCTGCACGACCTGGGTCACTGGCCGTTCTGCCACCCGATCGAGGACATGAAACTGCCCGGTCTGCCGCCTCACGAGGCGTTCGCGGCCGAGTTTCTTGCCCCGGGGAGTCCCCTGGCCGAGGTGCTGCAGCGGGACTGGGGCATCGAGCCGGACGAGGTGCTCGATGTGCTGGTCACCCGCACCGACACTCCCGCGCTGCGACTGCTCCGCTCGATTCTCTCGGGACCCATCGACATCGACAAGATGGACTACCTGGGCCGCGACAGCCTGCACTGTGGAGTCCCCTACGGCCGCCACTTCGACCGCAACCGGCTGATGAGTTCCCTGGTCACCAACGCGGCCGGCGACGGCCTGGCGATCTCGAGTAAGGGCCGCACCGCAGCCGAGCTGATGGTCTTTGCCCGCTACGTGATGTTCAGCGAGGTCTACTGGCACCACGCCGTCCGTAGCGCCACCAGCATGTTCGCCAGGGCCTTCTTCCACCTGCACGAGGAACTGGATCTCGAGACGTTCTTTCGCAAGAGCGAAACCGAGACGATCGACGAGTTGCGCCGCCGAGCCGGCGACGGGCCCTGCCAGGACCTGCTCGAAGGCGTCTTCGGCACCCATCGAGCACTCTACAAGCGGGTCGCGGAGTTCAGCTTCACCGAGGCCCCCGAACTCTACCAGCGTCTGGCACAAAAGCCCTACGACTGGCTGGTTTCCTTCGGCGAGGTGCTGGCCGAGGAGGCCGGGGGGGTGCTGGGGACCAGGGTCGAGCCGACCCATTTGCTCGTCGACGCGCCACCGCCGCACCGCGAGGTCGAATTCGATGTCGAAATCTACTCGGCCAAAACCGACTCGTACAGGTCGCTCCGAGACGCCTCGCCGGTGATCGACGCGCTGGCGCGGACCCAGTTCGACGACTACGTCAAACGAGTCCGAGTGTTCGCACACCCCAGCCTCGCCCGCTCACTGACCGATTCGGGACGCTTCGACGAGTGCCTGGAGCAGGCGTTGGGTCGAGTCGGAGACGGTGACGGGGACCTCGAGTGATAACTGGCACGCCCGCCGAGGGTCTGCTATCCTGCGCTGCTCGCCGTGACCGCGGCCGCGGAAACCGGAAGATGCCTGCATGAGCACCGCAACACTCGGATCCCAGCCGCAGGCGATTCCCGGCGCCGAGACGCAGGTCGAACGGCTCGTGATCGCCGTCTGGCCCTCGATCGCTGCAACCGGCGGCGGACGGATGATCGGTGCCCTGATCGAGGCGGCACCAAAGCTGCGAGTGCCCGGGCTCAAGTTCAACCTCGCACTCGCGCCCTCGCTGGCACTGGCACCCCTCGCCGCCGTGATCTACCTGTGGATGAAAGTTTTTGGCCGACGCTACACCGTCACCGGCAAGCGAGTGCTGATCCAGGGATCGCTGAGCCGCAGGCTGTTTGCGGAGGTGTCGCTGGAGAGCATCGCCGAGGTGGCCGTGGCTCCCTACCGGAATGGACAGGAGTTCTACCAGTCGGCCAATGTCGTGCTGCAGGGCGACTCGGGACAGGAACTGATGAGACTCGAAGCAGTCACGCGGCCGGGAGTCTTCAGACAGAACATTCTCGAAAGCCGCGACGCGCTGGTGCTGGTCCAGGAAGCACTCGCCACGATAAAGGCCCGAGACAACGACTGACCCGACGGAGCCGAATTCGGCTGCCCTCAGTCCTCGATCCCCAGCCGATAACGTATCTGCTCGAACTGCTCGGCAAACGTGTCGGTCGAACTGTGGACGTGTTCGGCCTCGGTGATGAACTTGATGTCCTCGCTGCACATCACGCCGTGATCGTCGAAGACACGCTCGAACATGTCCAGGTCCTGGCCGTAGAGCGTGAAGATCTTGTGCTCGTCGAATTGAACCTCCATCGGCATCCGCGGGTTCAAGACCGCCACTCCCGTGCAGCCGTCGTCGATCAGCATCTCCTCGAAGTCGTACAGCACGCTCTTGAGAATCGGTAACTCGATGCTCTCGCGGTAGTAGTCATCGTGACCCTCGCCCTGGGTGTGATGACTCGTCTCCAGGACCACGTCGACGTCGGTTCCCAGAGGGTCCAGCAGGTCGACGAACAGGTCGATGATCTGCTCACGGGATGCCGATGCCATCAACACAGGAATCGCGATCCCCGACTCACCGTCACTGTACGTGTCGTGACGGTAGCCGGTCCGAGGCACAACCTGCAGATCGTAGGACGGGCGAACCGCCTCGGTCAGCACGAAATTGCCATAACGGGCAATCTTCAAGTGCGTCTCCAACTGATCGTCGGAGAGCTCCGAAAAACTGCTCGACGGACGCTCCGGGGTCGTTTCCCGGGTCTTGGCAGACATGAATTTCTTCAGGAAGTCCATCGGTCCCTGCTCCCTGGCAGGCCGAGACGGCCAAGGGCCGACCCGGACTAGATGAGGAACTCGTGATCGATCGCCCTGCCTGGCACCTCGATTCGCCCTGTGTGGCGGTTCATCAGAAACCTAGCACGTGAATTCGCATCAGGACCGATCCCAACCCGGTCCCATGGAAATAAATCGCCCAAAAACGGGCCATTTCTACAAATCCGGTTGAATGTGAGGTGTAAGAAGTACAATCCCTCGGCTCTTCGGCCACCCGCTCTGAAGTCTTCACATTCCACGACAACACACTTCAAGTCATGTAATGGCAATGGGTTACATGAGTTTTCAATGTCAGACTGAGTAAACTTGACGATCGGATGGCACGGGTGCTGCAAGTGAGTGGAGTTGAGTGAGAGAGACGCCGGCTGTGAGAGGCCGGTTCCCACCGGCCCTTGGAGAGGGGCCACCTTCCCACCTCAATATCACATCACCACATCACACCTGGACGGGCCGAAGGGACGCGTGAGAAACGTCCTTTCGGTTTGTTCTTTTAATGACCCGGGGTCAGATCCGCCTACGGCCGACCTGTGGTGGACTTACTTTCCGAAGGTCGGGGGTTCGAGCCCCTCATCGCCCACTTTCGTGTGACCTTGCGCCACGCTGACGCGCCGCCCGTGTTCTTCGGGCACTACCGGCTCTCGCCCGTTGACCCGTTTCCGCTCGCTGTCAACGTCGCCTGCCTGGACAACAGCCTCGCGAAGCCAACGGGATGACTATGTATATATCGCTGGGATGGGCAGCTGCCACTGGATGCAGCACGATTTGAATGGGTTCATTCGTCATGATCTGCGCGGAGCTTGAGAACACGGTAAGGGTGTGGGATGTCTCGCCGTGACGTTGCACTTCGGATTTGACTCTAGATAGAGGCTATCGCAGGTCTGCCGTAGGGTCATGAGAGTCCAAGTGGGACTTTCAGTCCGCCACACGCGGGGCCTGACCCCTTTTTTCCAGTCACCGCGGCACTTGAACTCGGGACAGGCACCTCCGGAGCCAGTCCCCGGGGCCCCGAAACATCTCCACAGGTTGGCTCTGCCCACGTCTCGACTCTAGACTGTCCTCGAGCGTCCCCCGCCACCCGATGGCAGATTGCAGTTGGCAGAACCGCAACGAGAAGAACTCAACGTCAAGTCGAAGCGTGGCATCCTGGTCCGCGTACTGGATCGGACCCAGCGAAGAGACCGTGAGGAGGCGTTGGACGAGATCCGCGGGTTGGCCACGACCGCGGGCGTTCAGGTCGTCCACGAGGTGATCCAGGTCCGCCCGCGTCCTCATCCGGCCACCTGCCTGGGCAGCGGGAAGATCGAGGAGTTGGCCGAGCTGATCGAGGCCCACGAGGCTGAGCTGGTTGTCTTCGACAACAACCTGACACCGGCCCAGAGTCGCAATCTCGAGGAGGCGTTGCAGACGATCATCGTGGATCGCAGCGAAGTGATCCTCGACATCTTCGCCACTCGTGCCCAGACCTACGAAGCGAAGCTGCAGGTCGAGTTGGCTCAGTTGCTCTACTTCCGACCCCGCCTGAAGCAGATGTGGACTCACCTCGAGCGAATCGAGGGTGGCATCGGCACGGGCCGGGGCCCGGGTGAGCGACAGATCGAGACCGATCGGCGTCTGATCGACAGGCGTGTGTCGGAGTTGCGACGTCGGTTGAAGGTCGTCGAAGGTCGTCGTCGCCGGGAGGTGGCTCGTCGATCCGACCAGCTGACCGTGTCGCTGGTCGGCTACACCAACTCGGGTAAGAGCACCCTGATGCAGGTTCTGGCCGGAGCCGGCGTGCTGGTTGCCGACAAGCTGTTTGCGACGGTGGACACGCTGACCCGCCGCTGGGAGATCCCCGGTTGGGGCCACGTGCTGCTGAGCGACACGGTCGGTTTCGTCCGCAACCTGCCCCACCACCTCGTCGCCTCATTCCGCTCGACACTCGAAGAAGCCCGCCAGGCCGACCTGTTGCTGCACGTCGCCGACGCCGGTCATCCTCGCGTGACCGACCAGATCGAAACGGTCAACCGGGTCCTGGCCGACCTGGGCGCCGACCAGCTGCCTCAACTGCTGGTACTCAACAAGGTCGACACGGTCGAGGACCGGACCGACATCGACATCCTGAGAGCCCGCACCGACCGCTGCGTGGTGATCAGTGCGAGCGAGGACGTGGGCCTCGGACGGCTCACCGCGACGGTCTGCGAGATGCTGGGCGAGGGTGAGGTTGAGGCGGAGATCACCACCAACATCGGCAACGGTCGGCTGCTGGCGTTTCTCAACGAGCACGGCCGGATGACCGACAGCGAGTACAACGAGCAGACGATGCGGTTGATCTACCGCATCCCGCGTCGGTTCGCCGAGCAGATTGGTGGCGACGGCACGACCGTGACGCTGCGGTAGTTCTTTTTCTATCATGAGCAGCATGTCCGAACAGTGTTACCTGGGGGTGGATCTGGGAGCCGAGAGCGGTCGCGTGGTGGCGGGGCTCTTCGACGGCGAGACGGTGCGCCTGGAAGAGCTGCACCGCTTCTCGAACGGGCCGGTCCGGGTCGGCGGCACCCTGAGATGGAACGTGCTGGGCCTGTGGCAAGGCATCCAGCAGGGACTCGCCGCAGCCGCCTCGAGGTTCGGAGACTCGATCCAGAGCATCGGGGTCGATACCTGGGGAGTCGACTATGTGCTGATGACCGAACAGGACGAACTGCTGGGCCTGCCGTGGCATTACCGCGACGACCGCACCACCGGCATGCTGGCGTCGGCCTGCGAGCGAGTGCCTCGGGAGGAGATCTTTGCGGCGACCGGCCTGCAGTTCATGGAAATCAATACGCTGTACCAACTGCTGGCCATGAAGCGCGACCACCCCGAACTGCTCGATCGGGCACGGCGGCTGCTGCTGATCCCCGATTACTTTCACTGGCTGCTGTGCGGCAGCCGGGTGGTCGAATTCACCAACGCCACCACGACCCAGTGCTTCGACCCGTCCCGCAACGGCTGGGCGAGTGAATTGCTGGGTCGGTTCGAATTGCCCGCAGAGATCTTTCCCGAGGTGGTGCCGCCGGGGACATCTCTGGGTCGACTCCGCGACGACGTCGCCAGAGCGGCAGGACTGGGCCGGATCGAGGTCGTCGCCCCGGCCACTCACGACACCGGCTCGGCCGTCGCCGCGGTCCCGACCGACCGCAGCGGATCGGCCAGCTGGACCTACATCAGCTCGGGCACCTGGTCGCTGATGGGTGCCGAGGTGCCCGCGGCGGTGACCGGTCCGGAGACTCTGGAGGTGAATGCCACCAACGAGGGGGGCATCGATGGCACCTTCCGACTGCTCAAGAACATCATGGGCCTGTGGCTGGTGCAGGAGTGCCGCCGTGCCTTTGCACGCGACGGACGTGACGTCGACTACGAGACCCTGACTCGGCAGGCCAGCGAGTCACCCGCGTTCGTTTCTCTCGTCGATCCCGACGACCCCGCGTTCCTCAAACCCGACTGCATGCCCACGGCGATCCGCGACTTCTGCCGCCGCACCGGGCAACCCGAACCCTCCGATGACGCAGCACTGGTCCGTTGTGCGCTGCAGAGCCTGGCACTGAAGTACCGCGATGTGCTCGAGCAGATCGAATCGTTGACCGGTGAGAGGAGCGAGGTGATCCACGTCGTGGGCGGAGGATCGCAGAACCAGTTGCTCAACCAGTTCACCGCCGACGCCTGTGGCCGCCCGGTTGTGGCCGGACCGGTCGAAGCCACCGCGCTGGGCAACGTGCTGGTACAGGCCCGAGCGGCCGGGGCCCTGGGATCGCTGGCAGACATCCGCACCGTTGTCGCCAACTCCTGCGGACCCACCACCGTGACTCCGACCGGTTCGTCCCACTGGGATGAGGCCCGCAGCCGATTCGCCGACCTGTGCAACTGACCCGATCGAACTCATCATCAGCAACCTCCCGCTGCCAACTCCAGAAAGCCAGACCGCACGATGGGACTCTTCGATCGCCTCAAGCAGGGACTCCGCAAGACCAAGGACCTGCTGCGTTCCGACATCCGCGACCTATTCCGTGACGGAGCCATCCTCGACGAGACACAACTCGGAGAACTCGAAGGACGGCTGCTGAAGACCGACATGGGCGTGGTTGCCTCGACAGCCGTCATCGACCAGCTTCGTGAAGAGCACGGAGGCCGGACGGTCAACGTCGACGCGATCTTCGAAACGGTCAAGGCAACGCTCAAGGAACAACTCGGCGCCACCGCCGACGAACTTGCCCACCCGACCGGTTCCGACAGCGATGACCCACTCGCCCCGCTCTCGCTCGCCGACGAAGGACTCAGCGTGATCCTGGTCGCCGGAGTCAACGGTGTCGGCAAGACGACCACGATCGCCAAGCTCGCGCACCTGCTGATCTCATCGGG
>CAUZEQ010000057.1:0-19464 GCA_963578885.1 Planctomycetota bacterium | reverse complement strand
GAACCCGTCGGCGACGGTGGCGGCGTGCGAGTCGACGAGATTGCTGTCGGTGACGACCAGGACCGACCCGGGCTCATCGAGTCCGCACCAGCCGCGGCATCGCGCCGAGGTCTCGGCCAAGATGCCGTGACCGATCGCGATGTCGTAGCTGCGGTGAGCCAGCGAGACGTGGACAGTGGGCATCAGCGGACTCAGTCGATCTCGTGACGTTGGTTCCAGGGAATCGGCATCGACGGCTCGGGGTTCTGTTCGCGGTGCCGAGTGTCGCGGGGCCGGTCTCGGAAGTAATCGACGAAGCGGCACAACTGCTGGACCGCTTCTTCATAGGCCCGCCGCCCCTTCTCAACCGTCCCCTTCTCGGCGTCGCCCAGGACTCCGGTTTCGGTGTAACTGCTGGTCCAGGAGATCAGCGAGGCGGGTCCGGAGGCGAACAGATCGACCCAGTTGAAGTCGTTGTGCTCTTCATTCATCTTGATCGTGCCGCTTTTTATCTTGTCCTTGCGGACGTCGTCTTCGGCGAGGTAGAGATACATCGAGGTCTCGAGTTCTCCCGCGTGGGCACAGCCGCCGGGAAATTCACTCTCACGCCAACCCGGCAGGAAGTCCTTGTCGACGGTCAGCAGGTTCCACCACGCGACCAGGATGCACTCGGCGTCGGTTTCGAGATTGGTGCGTCGGGCGGCCAGATCGAGGTTGGGCATGTTCGACCCGTGGCCGTTGAGCAGGATGATCTTCTTGAACCCGTGGTAGGCCAGCGAGCGGGTGACGTCGGTGACGCCCCGGATGAACGTCTCGTAGTGAGTGTTGATCGTGCCGGGGAAGTCCATCACGTGTCCGGTGTATCCGTAGGCGATCGTCGGCAGCACCAGCACCTTGTCGGGCATCGCCTCACCGCAGCCGCGGGCCACGCCGCCGGGGCAGACCAGGTCGACATCCAGTGGCAGGTGGTGCCCGTGCTGTTCGACCGCTCCGCAGGGCAGGATGCAGACCTGCCGGGCCCCGACCGCGTCGTTGATCTCCGGCCAGGTCAACTTCTCGTATCGGTACTCACTCTCGGCTCGGCTGCCCATCGCTGTGTTCCCCCCTCCCGGCTCTTGCGGCCGGTTTGTCCATCTTCGAGAATCGGGAGACGCATTCTGCCTCGTCTCGACTCGTTCCGCCTCCCTTTTCATTCTGGCTGGCCCACGCCATGTCCGCCAGCGACCTCACCCCCGCCGATTCGCCCAGCCCGATCGAGCCGATCGAGCCGGACGAGCAGATCGAGCAGATCGAGCAGATCGAGCAGATCGAGCAGATCAGGCACATCCTGATCGGCACCGCCGGACACATCGACCACGGCAAGACGCGTCTGGTCGGTCGGATGACCGGCGTGGACACCGACCGGTTGCCCGAGGAGAAGGCACGAGGCATCTCGATCGATCTCGGGTTCGCTCACTGGGAGGCCGACGGGTTCCAGTTCGGGCTGATCGACGTACCCGGACACGAGAAATTCGTCAAGAACATGGTCGCCGGAGCGACCGGTGTCAACGTGGCCCTGATGGTGATCGCTGCCGACGACGGCGTGATGCCTCAGACCCGCGAGCACCTGGAGATCATGGACCTGCTGCAGATCTCTACCGGCGTGGTGGCGATCACCAAGATCGACCTGGTCGAGCCGGACTTTGTCGAACTGGTGGAGGCTGAGATCGAGGAGACGGTCGCGGGCACGTTTCTGGAAGGAGCACCCATGGTGCGGGTCTCCTCGGAGACCGGCGAGGGCATCGAGGCGCTCAAGGAGACGTTGCTCGAGGTGGCTCGGGGCGTGAAGTTGCCCGAGAGCGAGCCGGTGTTCCGGATGCCTGTGGACCGGGCCATCTCGCTGCCGGGCCACGGCACGATCGTGACCGGCAGCGTGATCAGCGGACAGGTGCGGGCCGGGGACACGTTGGAGTTGTGGCCCGAGGGCCGCGAGGTGCGGGTTCGCAGCGTGCAGAACCACGGTGCCGATTCCGACGACGCCGGCGTCAGGCAGCGGACCGCGATCAACCTGGCCGGTGTGAAGCACGACGAGGTATCTCGAGGGGTCGAGCTGGCCACGGCGGGACTGCTGCAACCCACCCGCCGACTGCTCGTCGACCTCAAGCTACTCTCCAGTTCGCCGTTGCAGTTGAAGGACCGCATGGAACTGAACCTGCACCTGGGCACCCGCGAGGTCCCGGCCCGCGTGATGCTCAAGGGCCGGCAGTTGAAGCCCGGCGAGCGGGGTTACGCCGAGTTGCGGCTCTCCGAGGACATAGTCGCGGCGCACGCTCAGCGGTTCATTCTCCGCCGGGTATCTCCCGCCTTGACCGTCGCTGGTGGCCGCGTACTCGATCCCTGGCTGCCGGTGGGCAAGCGGATCCGAGACCTCCAGTTGGCCGGAGCGGCTCTCGACCAGCCCGACGAACGAGCCCGACTCTCGGGGCTGGTCGCCAACCTCGACGACATCCCCGAGACGCCCTTGGCGGCACTGTGGCGGGCGGGGGTAAGTAGCCGGCGGTACGAGGAGCTGGTCGAGGAACTGACTGCGGAGGGGACGATTGTCCACGTCGGTGACCCGGGCCGCACCGTGCCGATTCACACACAGCGGCTCGAGTCACTGTCCGGTACGGTGGTCAAGACGATCCGCGAGGAACTCGAGAAGCGGCAGCCCCGCCGGACTCTGCCTCGTGCCACCATCGTTTCGGCCTGCCGCGAGATCATGAGGCCGGCGCTGCTGGAGGCTGTGCTGGCTCACCTGGTGTCGACCGGCGAACTGGTCGCCGCCGGCGGCAACCTGGGGCCGGCCGACGCCCAGGCCCAGCTGACCAAGGCCCAGCGAGCCGCTCGCGACTCGCTGCTGGAACAGGTCCAGGCCGCCGGCCTGGCGCCTCCCACCTTCAAACAGCTCAGCGAATCACTCGGCCAGTCACGCGACGGGCTGGCGGCGTTGCTGGCGTTGTGTGCCGAGGAGGGCCTGGTCGTGGCCGTCTCGGACGATCTCCACTTTGCGCCCGCCGCGATCGAGCAGGGACGCGTCGTTTGCCAGGAACTGTTCGCCGAGGAGAGCGAGGCGACGATGTCGCAATTGCGCGAAGCGTGGGGGATCAGTCGCAAGTTTGCTGTGCCGTTGTGCGAGTATTATGACGAGGTCGAGATCACAGTCAGGCAGGGCGACGTGCGTGTGCCGGGGCCCAGGCTGGCCGAGGCTGTGGGTTGAGTTCGTCGCGGGCCGAGGGGTCCGGTCCCAGGGAATCCAGTACGTGAACACGACGCACCAGGAACTGCTTCGGACACTGCCGCCGGTCACCGAGTTGATCGAGGACGAGCGGCTGGCCGGAGTGATCGGCGAATCGGGCCGCGACGCGGTGCTCGAGTGGATCCGCCTGTCGCTGGAGGAGGTGCGGACGTGGCTGCTGTCTGAGGATGAGCCGCAAAAGGATGTGACCCGCGAGACCCTGGGCGAGCGGGTGATTTCGGGAGTGCTGGGTCAGTGCAAGTTGGCCGGATTGCGTCGCTTTGACCGAGTGATCAACGCCACCGGGGTGGTGTTGCACACCGGACTGGGTCGTTCACCGCTCTCGAGTGCCGCTCGAGAGGCACTCGATGAACTGGGAGGAGCTGGAAACGTCGAGGTCGACCTGGAGACCGGCGAGCGGCGGTACCGGGGTCACCAGCTGCAGGCGGCCTGGGCTGCGCTGTGCGGGGCCGAGGACTCGGTGGTGGTCAACAACAACGCCGCGGCGACTCTGTTGACGCTGCAGGCGTTGTGTGCGGGCCGCGAGGTGGTCATTTCGCGGGGGCAGTTGATCGAAATCGGAGGGTCATTCCGGCTCCCCGAGATCTTCAAGCTCTCGGGCGCGGTACTCCGCGAGGTCGGCACGACCAACCGCACCAGCGTGGCCGACTACGCCGAGGCGATCGGTTCCGAGACCGCGGCGATCATGCACGTGCATACCTCGAACTACAAGGTGGTCGGATTCACCGCCGCTCCGGGCATCGAGCAGCTGGCACCCCTGGCTCACGAACACGACCTGGTGGCGATCGACGACATTGGCAGCGGAGCGATGATCGACGTGTCGCAGTTCGGGTTGCCCGTCGAGCCGACGTTCAAGGACAGCCTGGCGGCCGATGCCGACGTGGTGCTCGGCAGCGGTGACAAGTTACTCGGCGGGCCTCAGGCGGGGATCATCCTGGGCAAGAGCCGTTTTGTGGAACCGATCCGGCGGTTCCCGTTGGCTCGAGCGGTACGCGTGGGCAAGCTGACTCTGGCGGCGTTGACCGCGACCCTGGACGCCTACCGGCGAGGTGAGGCGATTGCCGAGGTGCCGGTGTTGAGACTGTTGGCGGCCAGCGAAGCGGAACTCATCGGGCGGGCCGAGGCGTTGGCCGGGCAACTGGTTGAGGTTGAGGGGTTCGGTGTCGAGGTGCTCTGCGAAACCGCCCTGGTCGGCGGCGGGTCGTTGCCGGGTGCCGAACTGCCCACCGCCGTGCTGGCGATGCAACTGGCGGGGGTTTCGGCCGAGGAACTGGCGTTGCGATTGAGAACCGGTGCGGTGCGGATGTTCGCCCGGATCCAGCACGACCGCGTCCTGGTCGATCTCCGCAGCGTGCTGCCCGAGGAGGATGCGCTGGTGCTCGAAGCGTTGACGGCTGCGGCGGTCCCGGCCTGTTGAACTGCGGAGGTACCGGCGGCGGTTCCGGTGCTGGAGTCCCCGGTTGCGTCCGAGTAAGCTGGTGACGCTCTGCAGCGACGACCCCAACCGAAGATTCTCCCCGACACCGGAGGCCCCGCCGATGAAGATCCGTCACCTGCTATTGACCACCGCGATCCTGGCCGCCACGGCCGTCTCGTCGCAGGCCCAGAACGCCAAGACCGCGTTCCTGGACGCCAAGTCGGCCGGTCCCGACTTTGCTGTGCAGGGCGAGTATGTGGGGACGATCGGCAAGGAGCGGAAGCTGGGGATCCAGGTGATCGCCCTGGGTAAGGGCGGATTCAACGCGGTGCTTTATGCCGGCGGGCTGCCTGGTGCGGGTTGGGACGGCAAGACCAAGACCGGGCTCAAGGGCCAGACGGCCGGTGGCAAGGTGACGTTCAAGGGGCGAAACATCACCGGTGGCGTGGCCGCTGGCGTGTTCAGTGGCACGGCCGAGGACGATGTCGCCTTCAGTGCGAAGAAGGTGATGCGGAAGTCTCCGACGCTGGGTGCGAAGGCTCCCGCGGGTGCGGTGGTGCTCTTTGACGGCAGCACGGCGGAGCACTTCGAGGGTGGCAAGCTGGAAGCCGGCAAGCTGCTGAATGTCGGTGTCCGCTCGAAGCGGAAGTTCAGCAACTTCACGTTGCACCTGGAATTCCGCCTCCCGTTCATGCCCTACGCTCGCGGCCAGGCCCGCGGCAACAGCGGCATGTACCTGCTGGACCAGTACGAGTGCCAGGTGCTGGACAGCTTCGGGCTGGTGGGTCTCGACAACGAGTGCGGCGGCATTTACAAGGTGGCCCGCCCCAGCGTCAACATGTGCCTGCCTCCATTGAGCTGGCAGACCTTCGACGTCGCGTTCACCGCGGCGAAGTTCGACAAGGCGGGCAAGAAGCTGGCACCGGCCGTGACCACCATCCGCCACAACGGCGTGGTGATCCACGACAAGTTGACGCTGAAGCTCACCGCCGGCGGCGGTCGGAACGACGAGAAGCCCGGCGCTTTGTACTTGCAGAACCACGGTGACCCGGTTCGCTTCCGCAACATCTGGGTGGTCGAGACCAAGTAGTAGGCCTTCACCGAGTCGCGTTTGTTGTCGAGACACCCTGTGGGAGGCGATGTGATGGCCCGGGTTGCGAACACTCTGACGACCGACGAGTTGCGTGAACATGTGGGGCGGTTGCCTCGCTACACGCTCGGTCACCTGCCGACTCCGCTGGAGTACCTGCCGCGGTTCAGCCAGGCAATCGGCGGTCCGCCGGTCTACATCAAGCGAGACGATTGCACCGGCCTGGCGTTTGGCGGCAACAAGACGCGTCACAACGAGTTCCTGATCGCCGATGCGCTGGGCAAGGGTGCGGACCTTGTGGTCTGGGGTGCGGGGATCCAGAGCAACAACTGCCGCCAGACGGCCGCGGCGTGTGCCAAGGCGGGGCTCGACATCCACCTGGTGCTCGGCCGCGGCAAGCCGGCCGACGGACCCGACCTGGTGCAGGGCAACCTGCTGCTGGATCACCTGGTCGGTGCCCACATCGAGATCATCGACGGGCAGGTGGGTCCGGAAGTCGACGCGAGGATCCTGGAGGTGGCCGAGGAGTACCGGGGTGCAGGCCGCAACGTGTACGAGTGGGATCGGTACACGGTCAAGAGCCTGGCGGCTGTGAGCTACGTGTTGTGCCTGGTCGAGATCATCGAGCAGGCTCGCGAGGACGATCAGCTCGAGGCTCATTCCGGCGGCTGGTCGCCCCAGGCCGTCTACGGCTGCTCGGCCGGATCCACCGGCGCCGGCATGGTCCTGGCCGCTGCGGCGATGGGGGCCGATTACCCGATCCGCCACGTGGCTCCGATCGTCTGGCCCTGGGACACTCGGGCCGACATGGCCAAGATCGCGACCGAGGCGGCTGAGCGGATCGGGGTGGATGCGACGTTTGAGGGCGAGGACATCGAATTGTTCGAGGACTTTGTGGGGCCGGGTTACGGCGAGGTGACACCGGGTTGTCTCGAGGCGATGGCCGTGCTGGCGCGGACCGAGGGGATCCTGGTCGACCCGTCCTACAGCGGCAAGGCGCTGGCCGGGCTGATCGATCACATCCGCGACGGGCAGCTCGACCCCGACCAACCGGTGGTCTTCGTACACACCGGCGGCACGCCGGCGCTGTTTGCCTACAGCGAGGTGCTGGCCGAGCAGATCGAGGCGAGGCGACTGGACGTACTCGAG
The DNA here is from genome assembly GCA_963578885.1 of Planctomycetota bacterium. GTDB lineage: Bacteria > Planctomycetota > Planctomycetia > Planctomycetales > Planctomycetaceae > UBA8437. The sequence continues at coordinate 12,552 of CAUZEQ010000057.1, read as the reverse complement.
AGTCCGGTGCTCGCAAGCCCGTCGGACGCTAGCTGAGGGATTGAGTTCCAGAAGCCGGTCCGGCGTGGCCCAGGAAGCGGTTGATTTCGGAGATCAACCACTGTCGCTCGTCGTCCGTGTCGCAGGCCAGCGAAAAGGCTCCGCTGCGGTGTACGATCTCGAGCACCATGCGGGGCTTGCCCTGCTCGTTCATCTGCAATTTGGCCAGGACCTCGCGGGCGTATTGGACCGTTTCTCGAGCGTACTCGCGGGTGAGACGCAGTCCGAACAACTCGCGACGGGTGACCATCACGTTGTGGTCGATCAGCAGGCTGGTCTTGCCCCGCACCGTCCACAGCGTACCGCCAAACATGCCGAGTCCGACGATCCAAAAGGGGATTGAGAACAGGGCCATGGCGATTGTGCCCCACCCGTTGTCTCGCGGGCCGGCGTTGATCACGCCCGGCATGCCAGGAACCCGGTCCAGACGCTGGCAAAAATAAGCATGAACCACGAGGTGGGTCTCATGCCACGCGCGGGCACGAGCACGGCCATCGATTGTTCGTCGGGGTGGTCGACGATGATCCAGGCGTCGAAGGGTCGCTCGGGGAACGAATCGACCGGTCCGAAGGTGGGAATCCGGAAGCCGTCGAGCACCTCGTGCAGTGGGAAGACTTCACGGCAGCCGGTGCACTTGCCCCAGCCGGTCTCCAACGCCACGTTCTCGACCGGCACCACGTTGTGGCAACTCGGCTCGGACAGTGGACCTTCATGGGGTCGGCCTGGTGATCGCCTAGAGCTTGGGGAGCCTGGGCGGTTTCGGCGGCGGAGCCGGTCGTGGCGGCGGAGTGTTCTTCTTCTTCTTCGCAAAGATCACTCTCGGCCGGTTGGGTGCCGCGGCCCTCGGACGGCCCGGTCGCCTCTGCACCGGAGGCACGAAGCGCTGAATCACTCTCAACCCCAGCGGGTCCTTCAATTCGCGAGCGGCCATGACCGCGAACGGGGTCCCGGGAGCCTCGTGGACCACCTTCTCGAGCCACTCGGTTGCCTGCTGGGCGGTCTTCTTGAGCGGGGCTGCGTAGTTGAGCTTGTCGTCGGGTCGGAAGATCCAGTGATTGGACGTGCTGCCGACGTCCTGCGGTGTCAGGTCATTCTTCAGCTGGGCACAGGCGTAGTTGTATTCCATGCAACGGACCTTCTGAGCCAGCAGCCGTCCGTAGGCCAGGGCGAAGGCGACCCGCCATCGAGGTGACAGCTCGCTGGCATAAGCCTGCTCGATGCCTCGCGGGAACGCCTGCAGGATCTGCTCGATCATCAGCATGCTCTCGGCGACCGACTTCTGTGCGTCGCTGGCCACCTGCTTGAAGTTGCCCGGAGTGACGCGAATGTCCAACCGGGGCGTGCTGTTGGCTCGGAACTGCCGGCTGGCCATCGAGGCGTTGTAGACGGCCATCCGCAGAGGTCGATTGGCGATGCTCTTGAGGCAGTCGGCGGGCGAGGAGTAGCTGTAGTCGGGTTCAAACGGTCTCATGGCCCCCGCGTCGAAGCTGCCCAGCGGAGCCAGCCCGGCCATCGTTGTCATGTTCGACATGAAGTAGATGCCGCCGGTCTCGGTGACCAGTCGGGCCAGTGCGTAGGGAGCGAATCCCGAGGAGAGTGGTGGTCGGTCGTACTGCGGGCCCGAGAACCAGAACGGCAGTCGGACCAGGCTGGGGATCGCGGCGTCGGGGCCGAGGTCGACGGGCAGCTGGTAGATCTTGCCGTTTTCGGGAGCGACATAGGGGACGTAGCCCAGGCGGGCTCCAAAGGGGGCCGAGGGTCCGATCACGTAGGCCTTGGCACCCTTGCGGCGGCAGCGGGCGATCGCCGCCTCGAGCGGAGCACCGTGGTCGTCGCCGGCCTCGTCGGTGATCGCCACCAGCATGATCTGGCGACCCTGCTTGTTGCGGTAATGACCCCACATGCCCATCACCTGGTAGAACGCCGTGAACACGTTTTCCTTGCCGCTCTCGTCGGGCTTCAGTGCCGCAAACGCCTTCTCGATCTCGGAGAACTGGTCGGTGGGAGACTTGGTCAGGTAGGTGGTCTTCAGTCCGTAGGAGACGACGGCCGAGAGCAGGGGCTGGTCACGCATCGGCAATTGACCGATCCGCTCCAGGGCTTCCAACTCACCATAAATCCGCTTCAGCCGCTTTTTCACGAGCTTCCGCTGGCCGGCCAGGCTGCCCGAGGCGTCGAGCATCCAGACGACCAACACCTTGCGTTCCTTCAGGTTGTTGGCGATCTCCCAGGTGACCAGATCGAGAGCCGATTCGAGTTGCACGATCGCTTCGCCGACGGTCCCCTTGACCACGATCCGGTCGTCGATCTCGATCCCTTCGGGGATGTCGTAGGCGGCCTGCTGCAGCTCGGTCGGAGGCCGCAGGAGCTCGGGGGTCGGCGGAGCCTTGGGCTCGGGGTTGTCGTTCTGGGCGATGCCGACGCTGGTCGAGTTGATCACCTCGCGGACTTCCAACTCACGCTCGTCCGGGTTGGCCAACTCGTAGTCGATCTGCTCCTCGAGTTCCTCCAACTCCACCGGCTCGTTCATCACCGTCTCGATCGTCGGCGGAACCGGCGGCGAGTCGTGGGGGTCGATGAACAGTCCCGAGAGGTTGAAGACGACCCAGGCGTGCAGCAGCAGGCTGACCACCGTGCCGGCCACACCCAACCGCCGGGTGACGTCGTCCGACTCGCCGTCCTCGGCCAACTCGAGCTCGATCACCCCGTCGCCATCGACAGTGACTTCCGGCCCGAATTCGCTGTCGGGCTTCCAGTCCCGAAACGGGTTCAGGGCCCCTTCGCCCCAGACTTCCGAAGCATCCGGATCATCCGCCACCCCAAGATCGACGGATTCGTTGAGGGTCGCAGCGGTTGGGAGGTCGGTCGAGACCGTCGCCTCAGCGGCGTCGCCGGCGACGCCGGAATCGACGGTGGGAATGTGAGAGTCATGGAGCATCGGACGGCTCCGCAGCCATGTCAGTCCGTGTCCACCTGCAGTCTATCACAGGTGATCGGTTGGGTGTACAGGTCAAGGCCACCGCGATCGTGTCAGGGGCCAAGTTGGACACAGCGGCCGATCTCCTCGATGCGGGAACAGCGAGGCCATTTCGGGATTCGTTCGAGATTCGCGTTTCAGGAACCGGTGGGCGTGGCCTGGGTCTTCAGGCAGCGGTCGATCTGTCGGACGGCCTGGCGGAGCCGCTGCGAGTTCTCGACGATCGCCAGCCTCAGGTAACCCTCACCCTCCTCACCAAACCCGCGTCCCGGGCTGCAGGCCACGCCGGCTTCGTCGAGCAGCTTCAGGGTGAACTCGATCGAGCCCATCTCGGACCACGGCCTGGGGATGGGGACCCAGATGAACATGCCTCCGCGGGGGCGGGTCACGTCCCAGCCGAGTCGTTCGAGTCCGTCGCACAGGGCATCGCGACGCTGCTGGTACTCGGCCGTCACGCTCTGGACCGCCGCGTCGCAGTGACGCATGGCGATGATCGCGGCGATCTGGATCGGCTGAAAGATGCCGTAGTCGTAGTAGCCCTTAATGGTCGCCAGCGCCCGGATCATCTCGGCGTTGCCCGTCGCGAAGCCGATCCGCCACCCGGCCATGCTGTACCCCTTGCTCATCGTGGTGAACTCGACGCCGACGTCGATTGCACCCGGGGCCGCCAGGAAGCTGGGGGCCTGGTAGCCGTCGAAGCAGATGTCGGCGTAGGCGAAGTCGCTGATCACCAGGAAGCCGTACCGCTTGGCCAGGCGGACCAGATCGACGTAGAAGTCGGACTCGACACAGGTCGTGGTCGGGTTGTGAGGGAAGTTGACGATCACGACCTTGGGCTTGGGCTCGAGGTGCTCGCAGGCGTAGGCGATGTTGGAGAGGAAGGCGGCGGGGTCGCGGCAGTCCAGCGAGATCACGTTTCCGCTGGCGAGCATCACCGAGTAGACGTGGATCGGGAACGACGGTGAGGGGACGATGGCGGTGTCGCCGGGGCCCATCAGCGCCAGGCACATGTGGCTGAAGCCCTCCTTGGACCCGATGCATGCGATCACCTCGTCGTCGGGCTTGAGCCTGACGCCGTACCGCTTCCAGTACCTCGCCGCCACCTCGCGACGCAGATTCTCGATCCCCGACGAGACGCTGTAGCGGTGGTTTCGAGGATCCTCGACCGCCTCGGCCATCTTCGAGGTGATCAACGGGTCGGGCGGGTCGGTCGGGTTGCCCATCCCCAGGTCGATCACGTCCACACCCTCGGACCGCTTCTTCTGCTTCAGGTCGTTGATCCGCCCGAAGAGGTACGGAGGCAGCCGGCGGACCCGGTCGGCGACCGGGATCGTGAAGTCTCCTTCGTGGAACGGAGTTTCCGATTCGCTGCGCATGGGTGTGGTCGAGAGAGTTGAGCGAGAAGACGAGAGGAGCCGACTTGGGGTCGGCCCGCTGAGCTTCATCTTACCAGCGTGGCGACACAGGACGAGTCCGGGTGCCCGGCGGTGATCTGCGGTGGTAAGCGGCGGGTCTGGCTGTAGCGGCTGTGACGACCGCACGCCGACAGGACGTGGCAAAGCGGTCGAAAACGGCTAGGATGGACCCGAACCCACTGCTCTAACGGGCAACCGCTCACCCAACCGATCGGCCATGTCCAGCCTCTCGATCGCCTGCCCGGGTTGCCAACGGCAGCTGGTTTTTCCCGACCACTCGGTCGTGGGCAAGACGGCTCGTTGTCCGGAATGCGGCACGCGGTTCCCGATCGAGGCTGCTGCCGAGTCGGTTCTTCCCGAGATCGAGGTGTCCGAGTCGCCGGTGGTGGTTCGGAACCGCGGCCGGAGACCCTCGGCAACCCGGGCTCCGAAGGCCTCGACTCGACCGACGGCACGCGGTCGCCCGGCGTGGTTGCCCCTGGCAATCACCGCTGTCCTGGGCGTGGTCGCAGTCGCGCTGCTGCTGATGATCGCCGGCGGTGGCGGCGGTGGTGAGAATCCCGATGATGCTGGCCGATCGGCCCGGGGAACCGGTGATGCCGATGGGGCAGGTGAGCGGGAAGCCGGAACGAATCCGGCCGTCGCCTTACCCGCTGCCTCCCGGGCCACCGGCACGATCCGTGTCGAGACGACTCCGTCGGGAGCCACGGTGCTGATCGACGATCAGCGGGTCTACGATGCCGACGGCACGCCGCTGTTGACCCCCTGCGTGGTCACCGCACCCAAGGGGTCTCACGCGGTGACCATCATCCGCCGTGGATTCCTGGACCAGACCCGGCAGGTGAACGTATCGGACAAGGGGGTCGAGGCGGTCTTCGCGGAGCCTCGCGAGGGGACCAGCGCGATGCTGTCGACCCGCTGGTTCGTCGATGCCCAGGTGGGCCAGGCGGTGCCGATCGAGGCGATCAATGCGGTGGGTCGTCCTCGAGACCCCTGGCTGGGCTCCGATGGACTCTCGTTGTGGTTCGTCGCCGACGGCACACAGGGGAAGGGGCAGGGGCAGGGGCAGGGGGTCTACTTCGCGACACGTCCCAGTTCCTTCGACGAATTCGACCAGCCGCAGCTCGTGCAGATCACTCGCGGCCGCGATCGCCGTGCCTCGCCGAGTGTCACGTCCGCTGGATTGCTTGTGTACGCGGTGCCCGAGGCGGCGACGATCTGGGGTGCGATCCGCGGCGGTCCGCTGCGACCCTTCGACGACAAGCACGCCCTGGTCTCCAGCCCCAAGACCTCACCGAAATGGACCGCCGCGCAGGTACTCGGCGGTGGCCTGCACCTGTTCTGGGTCGAGGTGATGGGAGAGAAGTCATCGAGTTTCCACGCGTCGCGGACCAAGCTGGATGCTCGCTTCGGTGAAGCCGAGCCGAGCGACTTGCCCGGCATCCGCCCCTGCCTGTCCGCGGACGGGCTCAGGCAGTACGTCTTCGATGGCAAGACCCTGATCCGCTGGCGGCGGACGTCGTTGCGAGGCCGATTTGCCGAGGACGCGACGGTGGCAGAACTCGAACTGACCGACTACGTCGACGACCCGCTGGCTCGCCAGTTCGCCGTCAGCGACGACGAGCGGTGGCTGGTCTACAGCCGCGGCCCCGATGAGGGGGCTCCGATGATGATAGTCCGGCTGCACGAACGGCCCAACCGGGGTGTGCGGGTTGTCGGCGTTCCCGCGCCGCCACGGGCCGTGGTTGCCAGAGCCGACACGGCGGGAAAGCCCGGAAAGAAGATGGCCAGCAATTCCGAGCCGGGGACACCGGCGCCTGGGCTGGTGATCGATCCCAAGGCGCTGACGTCGAAGAAGAACGGATCGGCCAAGGATAAACCCGGAGCAGCCGCCGGGAAGGCGGTGGTCCCGAGGTTGGCTCTGAGCATATACCGGGACACCTGGCAGCGGTTGCTGGGGGCACGCGACTACACCGCCGCGGCGGCTCACCTGGCCGCCGCCGGACGCGACAAGGCGATGGCGGATTCGGCCGAGTTGTTGAAGTGGGACGCCGAGGAATTGGCGTTGATCGAGATGTTCTGGAAGGACGCCCGGCGAGTGGTGGCGGCCATGAAGCCCGACGACCCGGTCAGGATCGGCAGCGTGCGACTGAAGTTCGTCAGGTTCGAGAAGGACATCCTGGTGGCACGCGGGCAGGCCAAGCCCATCGAACGTCCCCTGGCCAAGATGGCCGCCAGTGACCTGGTGGGCCTGGTCGAGCCGACTCTGGGTGACGACGACACCGCGGCACGGCTGCGGCTGGGAGTCTTTCTGTATCACGACCTGAAGGGTCGAGGCACCTCGGTGGCACAGCGATTGGCTCGGGCCGGGACGGCCGGGACACAGTTCGTGGATCGGCAGGGATTGAGGCTGTTGTTCGAAGCGCGTGAGGAGATTGCCAGGGATCGGCCCGAGAGAGCTCTGCCGCTGCTGGCGGCGATCGAAAAGAAGTACGCCAGGTCGTCGGCCGCCAAGGGGGTGCCCGCCACGCTCAACACGCTGTATTCGCTCGAGAAATGGACCAGGCGAGGGTCGCGACGCTGGCAGATCGACGGCGTGGCCTGGAGGGCGGCTGCGGGACGTGCGGCCGGCAGCCTCGTGGTCTCGCCTCGCGAGATGGCGGGGTTCGAACTGTCGCTGGAATGGAAGACCGAGGGCGAGACGGGGCAGGGGGGAGTCTTCTTCCGGTACGCCGGCAGCGGCAACCCCTCCACCGGAGCACTCAAGGTGCAACTCTCAAGCGACGCCGGAGTCGCCGCCGACCAGTTCTCCACAGGGGCACTCTTCGGAGTCGCTCCGCCGTCGGTCAACGCGGTCAAGCCGACCGGACAGTGGAACGCACTGAAGCTGAGGGTTGACGGTGACGCGGTGCGAGTTGAGATCAACGGTCAGAGGGTGCTGATGACCACCGTGGCCAACCCCGACCTGCCCGCGGCCGGACATGTCGCTCTGGATGGAATCGTCGGAGGAATCACCTATCGCCGCGTGCTGCTGGTGCCGCTGGCGGGTCGTTGACTTTCCGGTTGAGCCGAACTAGTTTGACCTGTCGCGATGAGCAGCCCACCTCGATGCTGATCGAGCACGCGACCCGAGCAACGCCAAGAGTCCGTTCGCAACGACACAGAGAAGAACGACACAGAGAAGGAAGAGCCATGGCCCGTCCCGTGACCCTGTTTACCGGCCAGTGGGCCGATCTGCCTCTCGAGGAACTCTGCCAGAAGGCCGTCACATTCGGCTACGACGGGCTGGAACTGGCCTGTTGGGGGGACCACTTCGAGGTGGGTAAGGCTCTTGCAGACGACACCTACTGTTCGCGGAAACGTGACCTGCTGGAGAAGTACGACCTGCAGTTGTTCTCGATCTCCAATCACCTCGTCGGACAGGCCGTGCTCGATCGGATCGACGAGCGGCACCAGTCGATCCTGTCTCCGGAGATCTGGGGCGACGGTGACCCGGATGGAATCAACTTGCGGGCGATCCAGGAGATGAAGGACACCGCCCGGGCGGCTCAGAAGCTGGGAGTCGAGGTGGTCAACGGGTTCACCGGTTCGAGTATCTGGCACCTGATCTACGACTTCCCCCCGACCCCGCCGGCGATGATCGATGCCGGGTTCGACCTGTTGGCCGAACGCTGGAACCCGATCCTCGATGTGTTCCAGGAGTGCGGCGTGAAATTCGCTCTCGAGGTGCACCCCACCGAGATCGCCTTCGATATCTACTCGGCCGAACGCGCGCTGCAGGCGTTGGACAACCGCGAGGAGTTCGGGTTCAACTTCGATCCCAGCCACCTGATCTGGCAGGGTGTCGACCCGGCTGAATTCATCAGGTTCTTCCCCGACCGCATCTACCACGTCCATATGAAGGACGCCTCGGTCACACTCAACGGCCGCACCGGCATCCTGACCAGCCACCTGGTCTGGGGCGACCCACGACGCGGCTGGGACTTCCGCAGTGTCGGTCGTGGAGGCGTGCGGTTCGAAGAGATCATCCGCGCGCTCAACGCGATCGGATACCAGGGTCCGCTGTCGATCGAATGGGAAGACATCGGGATGGACCGCGAGGACGGTGCGAAAGATGCCTGCCAGTTCGTCAAGCACGTCGACTTCGCCCCCTCGGAACACCGCTTCGACGAGGCGTTTGGTGACTAGTCGCCACCTGTATGGCTCATGAACCCCGAAGACACCTACCGCCAGGTCACTCTGCCAGGCCCCCGCGGGGATGATCGGGGAGGTCGGGGAGGTCGTGACGACAAGTTGCCGTCGTGGTCGGCTCGACGCACGGCACTGACCGTCGCACTGCTGCTGGTGGTCGTCGTGGGAGTCTTCTGGTGGGCCTCGCTCGAACAGCAGGACGACCCGAAGTGGTGGGAACCACAGGGCCAGAAGCAACTGGGTGAGCCGATCGCGGCCAAGCCCATCGACCTCGAGTCGACCGACAAGGCGCTCGATGCCCTCTCGGGCTGGGAACGCATGTCCTGGGTTCAGAAGACCGAGGCCACCCGGGTCATCAGCCAGGTGTTTGAACTCGGGGGTGTCGACTACGTCACCTACGTCGAGGTCAACCGCGACATGATCCGCGAGCACCTCGAGATGCGGAAGCGGACCGAGTTGATCCGCCGGACCGCCGCTGACGACAAGGACTGACGCCCGTTAGACACCTTTCAAACAAATGGCGTCACGCCGGGAATCGCCACCGGTCGGGCCTCGAGTTCGCCGAACTCGTACTTGGGCGGCTTGAGGTCGAGCTTCGAGTCCATCATCTGCCTCCAGGTGAACTGCTGGCCGGTGTAGCCGGCCATCCGACCCATGATCCCCAGCATCGAACTCTTGCTCATGTAGTCGCCGTTGTTGATCGGATTCCCCGATCGGATGCTGGCGAAGAACTCGTCGTGCTCGACCTGGTACATGTTCTTGCTGCGTCCCTTGAACCGCCAGATCTCGTTGCCGGCCATGTCGTAGATGCGATGTCGCATCACGTCGACCCGACCCTTGGTGCCGAAGATGTGGTCGGTGACATCGTTGGTACAGCCGCGGAAGTGGCGGCAACGGGCAAATGCCTTCACCCCGTTCTCGTACTCGTAGACGATGTTGAAGTGGTCGAAGATGTTGCCGTACTTCGCCTCGGTCCGCTGCTGCCGTCCTCCGCTGCCACTGGCGTGGATCGGCGGCTTGTCTCCCATGGCCCAGCCCATTTTGTCGAGGCTGTGCACGTGCTGCTCGACATTGAAGTCGCCCGAGAGCCACGTGTAGTAGTACCAGTTGCGCATCTGGTACTCCATGTCACTCTTGCACTTCTCACGAGTGACCCGCGGCTCCCAGACTCCCGGGCTGTTGTAGCTGCACTGAAGCGCGGTGATCTCGCCGATCGTCCCGTCGAGCACCCGGGCAAACGTCTCACGCATGCCCCGGTGGTAACGCCAGCAGAGGCCCGAGAGGATCCCGAGGTTCTTTTTGGCAGCCATCTTGCACGACTCAATCACGCTGCGGATGCCCGGAGCATCGACGGCGACCGGTTTCTCCACGAACACGTGCTTGCCCGCCTCGACCGCGTAACGCAGGTGCTGAGGACGGAAGTGAGGCGGAGTGGCCAGCAGCACCACGTCGACGTTGTCGGCGACGTGCTTGTAGTTGTCGAATCCGGAAAATCGCATCTCCGGCGCCACGTCGACCCGATCACCCACGCCCGACTTCTTCAACGCCATCAGCTTGCCCTCGAGCCGATCGCCGAAGACGTCGCCCAAGGCGACCAAACGGGTGTGCGGATCGGCCGAAAGTGCGTTGACCGCCGCTCCACCACCTCGACCACCACAACCCACCAGGCCGATCTTCAAGGTCTCGGTACTCTGGGCGGCAAAGACACCGGCACCCAGCGACGCCAGGGTGGCTCCGCCCACCGTCGCCGCCGTCTTCTTCAGTACCTCACGTCGTGATGTGGTCATCGATCCAGGTCTCCTGATTCGCGGCCCGGCCCAAACCGGGCCCAGCGTGATGCTCGAAACGGAATGCTCAACAACAGCGGCAACCGTGTCAGAATAGCACATGTGATTTGGCCGGGGCGAGCCTGTCCTCGGTGGGAATTGATGCACCGGCAACGCTACCATGCCCGACACCATCGGGTTCCTCTGCAATCCCCACGCCCGGCCCCTCTCGAGTCTCCTCATGATCAGCCCCATCGACCGCCGCAACTTCCTGTCCACCGCAGCCGCCACCGCAGCCGCCACCGCAGCCACCGCAGCCACCGCAGCCACCGCAGCAGCATCCTCATATGTCGCCGCGGCCGCCCGCACCACGAAGCGTCGCAAGGTCAAGCTCCTCAAGGCGGTCAAGTACGGCATGGTGGCCGGCAAGGGGAGCGTGCAGGAGAAGTTCCAGGTGCTGGTCGACGCGGGATTCGCCGGTGTTGACATCAACGTGCGGCTGGATCATGACGAGGTGAAGCGGGCCCGGGACAAGACGGGCCTGGCGGTGCATGGCGTGGTCGGCTATGACCACTGGCGCAAGCCGTTCTCGCATCCGGACAAGCAGATCCGCGAGCAGGGTCGCGAGAGTTTCCTGGGAGCGATCCGCGACGCGAAGGCCTACGGAGCCAACAGCGCGCTGTTGGTGCCGGGTGTCTGCAACAAGCAGGTGGCCTACCAGGACGCCTACACGCGGTCGCAGGCCGAGATCCGCAAGTGCCTGCCGTTGGCCGAGAAGCTGGGGATCCAGATCCTGATCGAAAACGTCTGGAACAACTTCCTGCTCAGCCCGATCGAGACGGCTCGATTCGTCGACGAGTTGAAGAGTCCGATGGTGGGTGTCTACTTCGATGTCGGTAACGTGGTTCGGTTCGGGTGGCCCGAGCAGTGGATCACGGTACTGGGAGAACGGATCAAGAAGCTCGACATCAAGGAATACAGCCGCAAGCTCCAGAATCAGAAGGGTCCCTACGCCGGATTCGGCGTGAAGATCGGCGACGGCGACTGCGACTGGCCGGCGGTGATGAAGGCCCTGGCGACGATCAGATTCTCGGGCTGGGCCACCGCCGAGGTTCGTGGCGGAGATGCTGCGCGGTTGAAGGACATCTCGCAGCGGATGGACCGGGCGTTTGCGGTCTGAGTCTCCGCACCCGCGTCGAGTGGCTCACTGTTTGGTCTTGATGTCGGCGGCTGCGTCGAGGTTGTACTTTCGGCGGACCGACTCGGGCGGGGCCTTCAGCGGCCGGATGATCCGGAATCCGACGAACTCCGCATCGGTGTGATACCAGATGCTCTGAGGCAGTTGCGGATCCTGCATCTTCCATTCTTCGCTGGAGAAGATCCGGTTGGCGGCTCGCAGTTCTTCGGGGTCGTCGTCCCAGCTGCCGCCGCGGACGATCCTGGGATAGAGCTTCTTGGACTGCAGCAGCAGTTGCAGGGGTGCGAAGGGTCCGGGCTTTTGGGCGAACACCGAGTAGTGCTTTGCCGAGTAGGCATCGAGCACCCATTCGCTGACGTTGCCGTGCATGTCGTAGAGGCCCCAGGGGTTGGGCTTCTTGAGCCCGAGCTTGTGGTAGGCCTCATCGCTGTTGTCGTAGTACCAAGCGTATTCGCCGAGTTTCTTGAGGTCGTTGCCGAAGTGGTAGGCGGTGGTGGTACCCGCCCGGCAGGCGTATTCCCACTCGGCCTCGGTCGGCAGCCTGTAAAAGTGCCCGGTCTTGGCCGAGAGCCAGCGGCAGTACATCTTGGCGGCCAGTTGGGTCATGCAGATGGCCGGATAGCCGTTGTGGCCCATGCCGAAGGTCATGTCGGTGTAGGGCTTGGTCGGTCGCGTGACGACATCGGCCGTCTTGTCCAGCGGCGTGGGCTTGAAGCCGGCGAGCTTTCGGCGCTGGATGTCGAGGTTGAAGCTCCACACGTCGTACTCGTCCCAGCTCACCTCGTGCTTACCCATCCAGAACGGCTCGATCCTGACCTTCAGCTGAGGCCCCTCGTCGGGCTTGCGGTCGGCTTCTGTGGCCGGGCTGCCCATCACGAATTCGCCGGCGGGAATCGGCACCATCTCGAACCGAGTCGCGGTGCCGGGGATCTTCTGCGAGTAGGTCTTCATCTGAGCCGCCGTCTT
>CAUZEQ010000056.1:0-19700 GCA_963578885.1 Planctomycetota bacterium | reverse complement strand
TGGTGCCCAGGAAGCTGAGTCCTTCATAGCCGGCCGCCGAGAACGGCTTGCGGAAGGCGTACATGCAGAAGTAGGTCGAGAACGACGCGAAGATCACGAACAGCGTGAACAGCGGGCCGGGCGCGCGCTCGAGCCAGCCCCTCAGCCGGCCGCGGTGTTGCGAGCGGGGCGTGATTGACTCCGGGCTGTCCATTCAGCCGGACTCCTCGAGCGATTCGACCAGCACTTCGGCGAGGTCGACGACTTTGACCGAGGCCGCCTGTGCCGCCTGTTCCGCCAAACCATCGCCGATCATTGTCCGGCAGAACGGGCACGACACAACCACGGTCTCGGCTCCCGCCTCGGTGATCTCATCGATCCGATCACGCCCCACTCGTTGATCGGGCCCGTCGTCGAGCCACATCCGTCCTCCGCCGCCGCCACAGCAGGCGGTCCGGCAGCCGTTGCGTGGGAGTTCGTCGATTGTCGCCCCGGACGCTCTGAGTACTTCGCGAGGTGCATCGACGATGCCGTTGACCCGGGCCAGGTAGCAGGGATCGTGGAAGGTGACGGCCTGGTCGTTGGGCTGATCGACCACGAGCCGTCCCTGGTCGACCAGTTCGGCGAGGAACTCGCTGTGGTGCACGACTTCGTAGTGCCCGCCGACGTCGGGGTAGTCGTGTCTGAGGCTGTTGAGGCAATGGGGGCAGTGGGTGACGATGCGGGTGACCTGGTGTCGGCTGAGTTCTGCGACGTTGGCGGCTGCCAGTTCCGCGAACACGAATTCCTCGCCCATCCGCCGAGCCGATTCTCCGGTGCAGCGTTCTCGTTCGCCCAGCACCGCGAATCGCACGTTCGCGGCGTGCAGCAGTCGGACCATGGCCCGCGCGGTGCGGCGTGAGTTGGGATCGTAGGCTGCAGCACATCCGACCCAGTAGAGCACGTCGAAGTCCGGCTGCTCATCGACCGTCGGCACCTCCAGGCCCACGGCCCAGTCCATCCTCTGATCCGCGGGCAGTCCCCAGGGGTTGCCCGAGCGACCGAGCTTTCCGAGCGTGCTGGCCGCGGATCCTCGGACCGCTGCGGTTCCGACCAGGTGCCGGCGCATGCCGACGATCAGCTCGAGCGGATCGACACCGAGGGGACAGACCTCGACGCAGGTCGAGCAGGCGGTGCAGGACCAGAGTGTCTCTTCGGAAATCACCTCACCGGCAAGAACCGGGGCGTTGTCCGAGAAGATCTCGGGCAATTGTGCGGCCAGGTCCTGGACGACGTTGCGTGGCGAGAGGGGTTTGCCGGCGGCGTGGGCGGGGCATTCGTCCTCGCAGCGTCCGCAGGAAACGCATGCCTCGAGGGAGACGAGTTGTCGGATGGCCAGGTGCGTGAGTTGTCCGGTTCCGTAGACCCCTCTCGCCTCGACCTCCTCGATCGTCACGCTGCTGAGCGTGCCGAGCGTCCGTTGCGGGTAGCTGCTCAGGAGCACTCCACCGGCGACGGCGTGCCAGAGCCTTGTCGAGGGCACCGCGGCGAGCAGTCCCAGTGCGACGACCGCGTGCAGCCACCAGTTGACCTGGTGCAGCAGGACGGCCCAGGTGCGGGTGACTCCGACCGCTTCCAGCAATCCGGCCACCGTGGCTCCGACAAACGAGACCCAGCGTCCCGGGCTGTCGGCCTCGATGATTCTCAGTCCTTCGACCAGGAACCCGCTGGCGGCCAGGAACAGCAGGGCACAAAGCACGAACCAGTCGGAGGTCCGATGTTCGATCGACGAGTCGGCCCGTCGTCGCCTGAGCAGGAACCAGCCGGTCCCCAGCAGCACGGCGAGTCCGGCCAGCTCCATCACCGGCTCGTAGATCGCGTAGTAGAGTCCCTTGTGAAACACCGGGTCGTCGGCCGCTTTTCCGGCGACCAGCGCTGCGACGTGTTCGACGGCGATCAGGATGGTGCCCAATGTCAGCACGGCGAAACCGACGAAGAGGCAGCGGTGTGCGGCGGATGCGGCCGGGCGGGTTTTGCCCAGGGTGGACTGTCCGAGCACCCCGACGGCGACGGCCCGCAGGACCTGGCCGAGCGAGTTCCGCGAATCGTCGGGGTGACCCAGTCTCCAGCGTCGGATCCGTTTCCAGGCGGTGGCGACGCCGATCAGCCCGGCGACGGTGGCGGTGGCATAGAAGAGGGCTTTCGGCACCGGGCCGATGTTGCCGAAGATTTCACGTGTGAGTGTCTCAATCGGCATCGAGTTGCTCGATCATCTCGGGCACGATGTCATACAGGTCGCCGACGATTCCGTAGTCGGCGACTTCGAAGATGGGAGCGTGGGGGTCGGAGTTGATTGCGACGATGGTGCGGGAGTTCTTCATTCCGGCGAGGTGCTGGACGGCTCCGGAGATCCCCACGGCGATGTAGAGTTCCGGGGCGACGACCTTGCCGGTCTGTCCGACCTGCAGGTCGTTGGGAGTCAGGCCGGCATCGACCAGGGCTCGTGAGCTTCCGGTGGCTCCTTCGAACACGTCGGCGAGTCCTCCCACCAGCCGTTCGAAGTCGTCGGTTGTCTTGAGACCTCGTCCTCCGGAGACGACCACCCGTGCTTCGGTGACATCGGGTCGGTGGCTCGGTCGGCTGTCGAGTCCCTGGTAGCCGGTCGAATCGGGCAGGCTCTCGGCGTCGATTTCAACGGGCGTGATCGAGCCGGGCTGGGGGCGGGGTGGGGGCGCTTCGGCAGCGGTGGGTCGAACGGTGACGACGAGCGGGCTGCCGCAGAGCACGACGCTGGCATTGACTGCTCCGGCGTACATCGGCCGCTGCCAGACCAATCGGCCCCCGTCTCGCCGAAACCCCGTCACGTCGCTGGCCATGGCGCCTCCGAGCAGTCCGCCCGCCCGCCCGAGGATGTCTCGGGAGAATGTCGAGGAGGCACCCAGCAGGATGTCGGCCGATGTGGATCTGACGACCCCGGCCGTCACTTTCGCCCACCGTTCCGCCAGCGGTTCGGCCAGGGCGGCGTGAGCACCCAGCAGCACCTCGCCGTAGCTGGCGGCATCGTTGGCGACGTCGTCGACATGCTCACCGAGCACCAGGCAGGTGACCGTGCCGCCGTCGTCTTCGACCAGGTCTCGAGCGAACCCCAGCGCCGCGGCCGTCCCGGCCCGCAACCGTGTTCCGTCGTGCTCGGCCAATACCAGCACATGCATCGCGGAGTTCTCGTTGGGTGGTACGAGCCAGAGTGAGAGAAGCGGTTGCTAGAACAGGTCGGTGTTTTCCCTGAGGCATTCCAGGAGCTGCGAGACGTTTTCGAGTCGCTGTCCGGCTCGACGCGAGGAGACCTGTTCGAGTCCGACCAGTTCGACTCGCGGCTCGATCTCGATCTCCAGTTCCTCGAGCGTCATCTCTTCGATCGGTTTCTTCCGTGCGGCGAGGATACCCGGCAGCGAGGCGTAGCGGGGTTCGTTGAGCCTGAGGTCGGTGGTGATGACGGCGGGGAATGTGATCGAGACGGTTTCGATTCCGTGGTCGGTTTCTCGAGCGACCCGGGCACCGTGTTGGCTGTCCTCGATTCGGGATGCGAAGGTGGCCTGGGGCCAGCCGAGTCGGGCGGCCAGGAACTGGCCGGCCTGGGCCGAGTCGTCGTCGACGGCCTGCTTGCCCATCAGGACCAGTTGCGGTTCGAGTCGTCGAGCCAGTTCGGCGAGGACACTCGAGACGTTCCAGGGGTCCAGCGGTTCGGGGGCGTCGACGCGGATCGCCCGGTCGGCTCCCATGGCCAGGGCCGTCCGCAGTTCGTCCTCGTACGCCTCGCCTCCGATCCCCACCACCACGACTTCGACATCGTCGCGTCGTTCCTGCAGCCGCAGTGCCTCCTCGACGGCGATCGCGTCGAAGGGGTTGATCACGAACGAGAGGTGCGAGGTATCGACTTCGAGTCCATCGGGGGCGACCCGAATCACCCCGTCGGTATCGGGGACTCGCTTGGTCGGAACCAGCACCAGGAAGCTCATGCCGTCGATCCGTCCTCGATCTGCCCGTAGTACCCCGCGTGCATCTGGTAGCAGGCCGTTTCGATTTCGGGACGCTCCTGCAGTTGCGGGTGTTCGAAGAACCGGTCGGCGTGGATCGCCTGGATGTCGTAGTCGGTGTGCCCGTCGAGGACGAGGTCGGCCATGATCACTCCGATCACCGGGCTCTGGACGATCCCGTGGCCGCAGAACCCCGAGCAGTGGAACAGACCTTCGAAGTCCGGTCGTTTGCCGCAGAGCGGTTTGCCGTCGGGAGTGAACGTCATGATGCCGCGGGTGATGGTCATCGGGGTGCGTTCGTCGATCCAGGGGAACCGCCGCTTGGTGGCATCGATCAGCAGGGCCACGTGGAGGTCGTCGGATCGTACGGTGAGCGCGGACATGTCGAAGTCGTCGGGCAGAGACTGCATGTCGTGCTGGGGTGTCTCGGCTCCGTACATGCCCACGATCAGGCCGCCGGATTCGGGTCTCGAGTAGATCCGCAGGTGGCGATTGCGGATGGCCGGGCTGAGTCGATCGACGGGGTGGTTGGCGTCGGGGCGGGTGGTCAGGTAGACGTGGCCCAGTGCTGAGGTTTGCAGAGTGGAATCGGCGAGGCCGGCGACCAGGTACGACCAGGGCCCCGCGGCATTGATCACCACGCCGGTGGAAATCGTGCCCTCGTCGGTGACGACTCCCGAGACACGGTCGCCGGAGAACTCGAGACCGCGAACCGGGCAGCCCGTTGTGTAGACGACGCCCCGTTCGCGGCCGACCTGCAGGTAGGCGGCAACCAGTTCGGCCGGTTGCAGGTGCCCGTCGCTGGGACAGTAGCAGGCGTCGAGAAGGTCGTCGGTCCGCATGTAGGGCAACAGGGGGGCCACTTCGTCGATCGGCAGGTGGTCGATGTCAAACCCGATAGAACGTCCCATCTCGACCAGGTCACGAATCTCACCGGCCCGCTCGTCGGTCTCGGCCACTCGCAACGAACCGGTCTGCACGAAGATCTCGACACCGGCCCGCTCTTCCAGGTCGGCGACGATCTCGACACCGTCCATCAGCATCCTGGTGGCTGCGGGGGTGCCTCGGAGTTGTCCGAGCAGCCCGGCGGCACGGCCGGTCGAGCCGTTTCCCAGCCGTTCTCGCTCGAGCAGAGTGACCGAGGCACCGCGTGAGGCCAGCTGCATCGCGGTACTCAGACCCGCCACGCCCCCACCGACCACCACGACGTCGCTCGTCTCGGGAAGCGTGTCGACCATCGGGAGCCCGAAAGAGAGCGGGGTCGGAAACTCGCAGCAGGTCGCAGTCTAGCGAGTTGCCTCGGGTTGGTGAAAGCGAGCCAATCCGGCAGGTTGTCGGCACCAGGAACCGGCACACACTACCAGGATTGCCCAAATTCTCGAGCGGGGCACGTGAGGAGTCCGGGCGAGGTGATCGGTTCATGTGATGGGCCCGAGGTTGACGAATCAAGACGTAGGGCGGTCTTGCAAGTAGGTGGTGTGCAGTGGGCCGTGCTGTTTCCTGTTTTGCAGTTCTGCAGTTGAAAATCCGTCCCATGGCCCGGGCAGTTGGGAACCAGTGTGCTGATGAAGAACCAGACTCAGACCGACGGAACAATTCTCAGCGGCTTGGAGATCCAGCGAGGTCGGACGGTTCAACCGTTCCGGCCGACGGTAGCGGGTCGGTTGGTGCTGGGTTCGGCTCCCGAGTGCGACCTGCGGCTGGGTGGTGCGGGCATGCCTGCGGTGCACAGCCAGGTTCACGTGGACGGAGGCAAGGCGTGGATCGAGGCGATTGCGGCCGATCCTCTGTTGCTGGTCAACGGTGAGCCATGCGACACGGTGGCGTTATCTGACGGCGACACGATCGTGGTCGGTCCGTTCACGTTCACATGGCGAGCGGTCGGCGAACCGGCCGTGGCGGTTTCGGACTCTGAGGAGTTGTCGTTATCAGAGCTACTGGATCGTCTCGAGCGAGACATGGCATTGGTGGCCGGGCGTGACGAGGCGTCTCGTCGGGCGGCGGCGACGGTGGTTGAGGCGGCGTTGGAGACGATTTACGGAGGCGGTGCCGGGTCACGGCCTGTGGGTGGTGACCGGGACGCCCTGTTGGCGAAGCTCGACGAATTGACTCAACGGATCGAAGCCAACGAGTCGGCTCATGCCGAGTCGGTTTCGGGCCTGTTGGACACTCAGGAGCGTCTGGTGTCCCAGGTCGAGTCGCTGGTGACTCGGCTGTTGGGCGAGCAATCCGGCGACGACGGCATGCGAGCCAGCGCCTAGCCCGCCTGCAGCCCGTTGAAGAACTCGGACCCTGAGGTCTGATCCGCCTGCGGCGGACCCACAACGGGGTTTGCTCCACCTGTCGCGTTTCACAGGCGGGGCCTGACCCCTTCTTCGAGTTGCAACGAGTGCTGGTTGAAAAGGGGTCAGGCCCCGCCTGCGTGCCGTTCTGGGTGGAGCGGGACTTTCTGTGGGCGGCGTCTGACCCCGTCCCATTCCCAAACTTGTGTTCTTCAGCCCGCCGCAGGCGGGCTAGCCTCCGGCCTCGCGGAACTTCAGCTGGGGTTTTTCGAGTGTCACCACGGTATTGGGTGGGACGCTCTGGGTCAGCGACACGCTGGCCCCGATGACCGAGTGGGCTCCGACGACGGTTTCTCCACCCAGCACGGTCGCATTGGCGTAGATCACAACGCCCTCTTCGATCGTCGGGTGTCGTTTCTGCCCGCGGAGGAGTTCACCGGTGTCATCCCTGGGAAACGAGAGTGCTCCGAGCGTGACGCCCTGGTAGAGCTTGACGTTCGAGGCGATCTCGGTGGTCTCACCGACCACGACACCGGTGCCGTGGTCGATGAAGAACGACTCTCCGATGGTGGCCCCGGGGTGGATATCGATCCCGGTCCGGCTATGAGACCACTCGGCCATCATCCTGGGTATGAAGGGGATATCGAGCTTGTGGAGTTCGTGAGCGAGTCGATGGACGGTGATGGCCTGCAGACCGGGGTAGCAGAGGATGATTTCATCGAGGCCCTGGGCGGCGGGGTCGCCTTCGTATGCGGCCTGGACGTCGGTGGCGAGCAGTTCGCGGACCTGCGGCAGCGACTCCAGCGCCACGAAGGTCTTGTGCCGGGCCTGCTTCTCGAACGCCTCAAGTGTTTCCGACGCCGATGCGTCCTTCTCGGCGAGGGCCTGCTCGTGATGCAGCGACCGTGCGATCTGTTGCGTGAGTTCGTCGTTGAGCCGTTCGAGCAGGTCACCGACGTGGTAGGCGACATTGCTCGAGTGCAGCTTCTGCCGTCGCTGGTAGCCGGGGTAGATCACCTCCATCAGGTCCAGCGTGATCCGGACCACCGCGTCGTTGTGCGGAAGGGGTGAGTGGTCGAGGTGGTTGATCGTGCCGATCCGGCTGTAGGTGTCCACGACCTGTTGGATCACGTCGGGCAGTTGGTCTTTGTCGGGAGTTTCTGAAGCCATGGCCTGGTGCCCTCGGGTGGTGAGTCGTCAGTGATGGTGGACGACTCGGCAATGCAGCGGGGAACCGCGACACGGCAGGGGCCGGAGAACACGGGGCCCCTCCGGGGTGTCGCGAGGAATCGGAGCGTGGTCGACGGACGGGTCCGTCGACCCCTCAACAGCCGCAGCTGATGGGAAGCTGCAGGGTGCAGAGCGAGGACTGCTGAACGACTCGCGACATCGTAGATCTCGTATATCATCCCGAAGACGGGCTTCAGCTGGCGGCCAGGCGGCCGATCCGAGCGTTTTCCTGTTAAGCCCTGTTGATTTGATTCTAGGAGTCGTTCGAGAGGCTGGTCAAGGGGCCGCGGTTCTCTGGAGGCCGAGCTGGGCGGGGAATTTCTTCTGGTTGAGCACCCAGCGTCGGATGATCAGGTAGCCGGGGTCCATCGGCTTGTAGCGTCGACCGCCCTGGTGCCCGTCTTCCTTGCCGTCCTGGACGTTGAGCGGTTTTCTGAGCAGCTTGCTCTTTTCGATATTCTCGAGGTCGACGCGTGCCTGCAGCAGGCGGTAGTTGGCCAGCATCTTGTCGACGGGCAAGTATCCGGCGTCGTCGGGCGGGTTGAGTGTCAGCGGGGGGACTCGACCGGGGACCCCGTGGCAGGCGAAGCAGCTGCGTTCGTCACCTCGCAGCACCTTGTGCATTTCGGGAGTGACGTAGTCGCGGAAGAACTGGAAGTCGGCGACGAATTCGGCATCGAGCTTACCGTTCTTGTCGGCGGGTTGCTTGCGGGGCTTCTCGCGGTTGACCGCATCGGAGAGTTGTTTGAGGAAGTTCTTGCGGTTGGTCGAGAGCACATTGCGAGCGGTCTTGACCACCTTCTTCCGTTTCTCGAACTTCAGCATCGCGTCCAGCGCGTTGAGTACCTCGGGGTTGCGTCTCAGCGCCGTCGCTTGGGCCATGGTCACGGCGACGGCTCGAGTCCTGGGATCGGCGGTTTCCTTGAGCTGATCGAGGAACAGCTGCAGGGCTCGGGTGCGGTGCGTGGCAAAGGGGTCGATGGGGGGCAGTTGTCCCTTCTTGACCTGGACCTCGGGCAGCTTGGTCTTGTGAGTCAGGATCCAGGTCACGCTGGGCAGCCAGAACTGGGCATCGAGCTGGTTCTGGAACTTCCTGGGGAGGAAGTCGAGTGCGGTGTCGATGTGCAGGTCGGGGTTTCGTCCCAGCGCGTCGCCGAGGCCGGTTGCCAGGTACCACCCCGCGTCCATCTGTTTTCCCAGTTCGGCTCGCTTGGCCGCATCGGGGTTCTTCTTGATGTCCTGGGCCGAGGCGTAGGGGGGGAACTTGGGCACGAAGTATCCGAACACCTCGTGCTGCTGGTCCTTGTTCTGTGGCATGACCCATCGGACTCGTCCGAAGAGCTTGAGCACGGGGTCCGAGAGTTGCGCCCGCCGGGGCGGTTCGTTGGCTCCGCGTTTGATCTGTCGCATCAGCGGTTCGACCAGTTCGGGGACGGCGACGAACTTGGCGGACCTGGGATCGGACACGCTGCTGGCGGCCACGGCCCTGAGTGCTTCGGGTCCTTCGAGCGAGTACTGGAGCAGCCGCTGCTGCAGCGGCTGGTGCGGGACGTTGGCGGCTCCTTCGAGTCCGATGCGGACCGTCAGCAGGCCGTTGCCGGCGAGGTCCTTGTTCCGCTTGGGATCGAAGATATCCAGGTAGGCGAGCACGGCGTGTCCGAAGAGGTCACCGGAGCTGGGGGTGATGTAACCCATCTGCCCCGGACCACCGTCGCCACCCGAGGTGTTGTAGAATGTGGCGGCGACGACGACGAGCCGTCGAGCCAGCCGCCGGGCGAGGACGGGGTTGTTCTTGAGAGCCTTTTCGAGTGTGGCATCGAGGTCGAGAAACAGCCTGTCGAGCTTGGTGTACTGGTGCTGTCGCGAGCCATTGGCCTTGTGGCCATTGGCGACAAACAGCGCGTGAGCCTGGTACCTCAGCCCGTTCTCTGCCAGGTGGTTGGGTTCGGGTCGGCTGAGTCGATGGATCCATGCCTGGTTGAGCGCGGTGCGGACCGGCGGGTTCCAGACCCACCAGTTCCAGCTGGCGCGGGTGGCCCAGGCTCTCACGGCGGGGTGGGGGTCTTCGAGCATCATCGAGCTGATCGTCCCGGTGAGTTGATCCCAGGGGATATCGATCCCGGGCATCACCCCGTCGACTCTCATCACCAGCGCGCGAGCCAGGGCGGCCCGGGTGCGATCGTCGCTCGACACGGCGGCCCGTGCGACCGCCTTCCAGCCCCGGTTGTCGATCAGCAGTTGCCTGAGTCCCCAGGCGGCGGCTTCGCGGACCGCCTTGACCGGGTCACCCAGTCCCCGGACCAGCGGTGCGACGCCCGAATCGGCGGGTGCGGCACCGAGTCCGATCAGCGCCCAGTAGCGAACCAGCGGGCTTTCGTGCTTGGCCAGTTCCAGCATCAGCGGTACCAGCGAGGGCTCCTCGGTCGTCGAGAGTCTCCGCGCCCGCTCGATCGTTTCGGCAAGCGTCTCGTTCTTCCCCGCCGCGAAGTCGTCGGCGTTGGTCTTTACCGGCTCGAGGGGGAACAGTCGAGAGAGTGCGTGGAGGGCGTAGCTGGTGGAGACGAACCCGGTTTGCGACTTGCCCTTCCAGAACCCGCTGGGGTGCTGCAGGCCCAGCAGGCCGGTGACGCCCTTCTTGACGGTGGCATCTTCGGAGCTGAACCCGGCGGCCTGGAATGCGATCAGGGCCAGTGCGGTGGGAGAGGGTTCGGGCTTGATGTCTCCATCGGCCTTCCAGGTCTTGCCTCCGTCGGGGCTCTTGCCCGGCCCAAATCCCCAGGTGCCGTCGGCGTTCTGGATTTGCCTGAGTCGCAGCAGGTCGGTGGCGACCTGCTTCTCGATTCGCTCGGCGAGCCGCGTGGCTTCTTCGGCGGTGGTCTTTTTCCCCTTGTAGGGTACTCGCGAGGTGGCCTTCGGCTGGGTCTGTTCCATCCGGGCCACCGCGGCGGCGACGGCGGGATAATCGGACGGGAAGTACCTCCTGAGCAGCTCAACCCGGTGGGCCAAGTCGTCGGTGTAGACCACTTTGACGCCGAGCACCTTGCGAGCCTTGTCTTCGAGGCCGCGGAAGTACTTGGGATCTCCGGTCGCCTTCCAGGCCTCGTAGAGCACTTCACCGGCATAGCTGAACACGACACTCTTGCCGACGTTGGCTCCGGGTCCCGCGGCGTTGATGCCACCGGGGTCACCGGACTGGAGGATGAAGTTGGCAGCGCGGATGGCCTGTTTGCTCTGCAGGGCTCGCGGGGCCCTGAAGCGTTCGACCGAGACAACCGAGTGTCCGGCGACGCGGGTGCCGGCGGGTCCGTCGCCGAGGTCCAGCGGAGCCAGGCTGGTGTTGTTGGCCGCATCGATCAGCTTGTTGGTTGGTCTCATCGACTGGTAACAGATGTTGACCAGGTGGCGGAACAGCTGGATGTTGCGGATGCGATAGCCCTGGGTGAGCGGGATCGCCGGCCCCCACACTCCGCTCTGCGTATGGCAACTCATGCACTGGGTCCCCAGCAGGTTGCCCGTATCGCGGATCCGCCGCTCGACGCTGGCCCCTCGTGGCCGGTTGGCCAACCAGCTGTCGACCTGTCCGACGTGGTCATAGAGACCGTGCCTTACGGCCTGCTGCGGATCGGTGAAGGGTGCGGGGCGGACGATTCGGAGGTCGAGTTCGTAGGCGGGCGAGTTGCTTTCGACGCGGAGGAAGTAGACCTGTCCGGGTTTCAGAAGTCGGTTGATCGCGATCCGGTGCTGTTCCTGCTGCTGGTGGACTCGTTCGTTGGAGTTCTTCCCCTCGGTGTATTCGTCACCCAGCGGCAGCAGCGATTCCCCCGCGGCGGTGGCCGTCTTGGCCGGCAGCGTGTAGCAGCGGATCCGGGCGGCGATCAGCTGGTCGGGGATCGACAGGCAGGCGGTCAACAGCCGAGGCTTGTCGCCGGGGAACTCGAGTCGGAACCAATCGTCTCCGCTTTGTCCGACCCGGCTGTTGTCGTAGTACTCGATGTCATCGGACCCACCGACGACTCTCAGCGAGTAGTCCTCGGGGGACTTCCTGAGCGGCAGTGGCTGAGCCTGTTCGGGTGTATCGTTGGGTTCGGCTTCGATGAACAGCCGGTTGCCGGCGGGCCGGGCGTCGATCCGGTGGATCTCGACGGTGACGTCGACGGTGTGGCCATTGATCCAGGCGACTTTCCGGGCGGCGGGCCGGCTGAACGGTGCCTGTCCTTTTTCGCGCCAGCGGCCCCCGTCGAACAGTTTGACCTCGCCCTGCTCGGTCGCGACCTGCAGCTGGTAGGTCCCTGAGATCGGCGCGCGGTAGACGGTGAAGACGTCGGGGTCGAGTGCGTGGAGGAGTTTTGTCCAGTTGGGCGTGGGGAGTGTGTAGATGCCCTGTGCGTCGGCCTTGCGGGCGGGCTTTGTCGTTTTCGGGCCGGAGAACTGCTTGGGATCGTCGGCTCGCAGGAGTGCCCAGGTGGCCCTGAGTCGACCGTTGTCGGGCAGGGCCGACGGCTTGTCGATCCGGGCGCTGATCGTGACGGCCTGGCCCTGATCGAGGTGCACGTCCTGGGACAGCGGCTTGGGGACGCGGGCCGTTTTCCGGATGTCCTGGGCCCCTGCGCCGGGCACGAGTGTCGCGACGAGGAGTGCGATCACGCAGCGAACAGGAGAGGACATGGTCGGCTCGGGAGGGTGTTGTCGTTGCAAGTCGCTCGATCACAGTGAGTTCGTGCTCGGCGGCGATGCGTGAGGCTGCATTGTCTCTGGTTTACCGGATCGAGTTCAAGTGGAGCCAACCGGCGGTTTCGCCTTTGGCTCCAAATTGCAGAGGGGTTGGTACACTGTGCCGATTCCGATGGAGGGACTGCGATGCGGACTGCACTGGGACCGGTGTTGGTGTGGGTGCTGGTGTGGGTGATGTCCGCCGGCGAGGCCGCTGCGGCGGATTGGTCTCAGTGGCGTGGCCCGGCTCGTGACGGCGTCGCCGATGCATCGGGTTTGCCGGCGAAGTGGCCAACAGCACTGGGCCGTTCGTGGAGCAAGCAGGTGGGCGTGGGGCATTCCTCCCCGGTGGTGCAGTCGGGACGCGTGTACCAGATGTCTCGTGAGGGCGACCGCGAGGTGGTCCGGGGATTCGATCTGGGCACGGGTCGCGAGTTGTGGAAGAGCGGATATCGGGCGCCCTACAAGGTGAATTCGGCCGCTCGGGATCATGGTCCCGGGCCCAAGGCGACCCCCGCGGTGTCGGGCAACCGGCTGGTCACCTTCGGCATCAGCGGGATTCTCTCGTGCTGGGACACCTCAAGCGGAGCCAGGGTGTGGTCGCACGAGTTCAGCCGTCAGCACAAAACGACCTCACCGCTGTACGGCCACGCCGCTTCGCCGATCATTGTCAAAGGCCGCGTGATCGTGCACGTGGGTGGCCACGACGACGGGGCGTTGTGCGGGTTTGACCTGGCCAGCGGAAAGGTTGTGTGGCGTTGGGCAAAGGACGGCCCGTCCTACACCTCGCCGGTGATGGTCAAGCTGGGTGGCAAGCCTCACCTGGTCGCCCAGTCCCAGAAGTTCCACCTGGGGGTCGATCCGGCCACCGGTCGCATCCTCTGGCGAGTGCCGTTTACCACTCAGTACGACCAGAACAGCATCACGCCGCTGGTCGCGGGAGGGCGATTGATCCTGGGCGGCTACAACCAGCCGACGGTGGCGTTGAAGGTGACGGCTCGAGGCAACCGGTTTCGGACCGAGGGGGCGTGGCAGAACCGTGAGATTTCGATGTACATGAGCAGTCCGGTGCTGGTTGGAGGCAAGGTGTTCGGCCTGAGTCACCGGCGTCGGGGGCAGCTGTTCTGTGTCGACCCGGCCACCGGCAAGCTGGCCTGGGTGACCCGGGGGCGGCTGGCCGAGAATGCGGCGATTGTGGCCGCCGGCGGCGTGTTGCTGGTGCTGACGACCGGCGGCGAGTTGCTGGTGGTGGCCGCCGAGGGGGGCGGGTACCGGGAACTGGCGAAGTACCGGGTGTCCGAATCGGCGACGTGGGCTCATCCGGCGCTGGTGGGCTCGAAGCTGCTGGTCAAGGACCGGGACGCGTTGTTGGTGTTTGATTTGAAGGGGTGAGGGTCAGGGACTGGCTCACCCGCCCGTGGCGGGGTGCCTGTCCCGGTGGCCAATAGCGAGTGAGAGAAAGGGACAGGCACCCCGCCCCAGGGGGTCCGCAGGCCGGGAGTGTCTGACCCCTGCTGCAGTCGCGCGGTCTTGAGTTGCGAGCAGCCGGGTGAGCTCGGGACAGGCACCCCGCCACGGGCGGGCGAGCCAGTCCCCGGGCTAGAGTTCGAACAGGGACTGGGTTTTGACGACCGCCCCGCTTTCGGGGAAGGTGTGAAACGCGTTGACCAGCAGGCTGTTTGGGGTGCTGTCGGTGGCGATCAGCGACAGCGGTGCCGGGTCGAAGCGGCCGACGGCCGGGAAGCTGAACGCGACCGCGGCAGTGCGGCTGTCCTCGAGCAGTTCCTGGTGCACGTGCAGGAAGACCTCGGGGTCGAGCTGTTCGAGCTGGTAGCAGGCGTGGTACCGCACCCCGTTGTCGAACTCGAGAGCCTCATGCCGACTGCCGCGGATGCGGTCTTTGAGCAGTTGGCAAGACTGGGGCAGAGGGTGCTCTTGTGCGGAGGTGACCTCGGTGACGGTTTCGCCCTTGATTCTCAGCGAGACCATGTGCCCGGCGTCGCAGAGTTTGAGCGAGGCCGAGTAGTTGTCGTGCCAGATATCGGCCTCGGCCCTCACGTCGAGCAGTTCGGGATGCACCGATCGTCCGAAGAGGTGAAACACCAGTTCGCGGGCGTCGGGTCGGACCGAGGAGAGTGACATGCGGCGGTGACCGTCGAGCGTCTCGGGAGGTGCCTGCGGGCTGAATTGTACCCCCGCACCGGGCCACTCGCTACCGGCCAATTCGAGCCTCGCGGTACGGCGCTCTACCCGGCCCCGGCCTCCTCGAGTGCCAGCAGCCGTTTCTTCAGCTCGGTGCCCTGGGGTGCTGAGAAGCCTCCGAGTCGACCCGAGGCGGCGACGACCCGGTGGCAGGGGACCAGGATCGGGACGGGGTTGTTGGCCATCACGGTGCCCACGGCTCGAGCGGCCCGGGGTCGCCCGATCCTCCGGGCCACCTCCCCGTAACTGAGCGTCTGACCGTAACCGATCCCGCGGACGTGGTTCATGACCTGGAACCTGAAGTCGGTCATGGCAGGCAGGACGAGTGCCACGTCGTCGAAGTCGGCCTCTTCTCCCGCCGCAAAGTCTTCCATCCGAGACCTCAGCTCCGGATCCCAGTCCGATTCCCGTGACGAGCGTGTCCCGACCCGTTTTCTCAGCGATGCGGCCGAGTTGTGTCCGATCTCGACTCCGTGAACCGATTCGCCGTCTCCCAGCAGCCCGAACCATCCCAGCGGGGTGGGGAAGACCGAGAGCAGCAGGTCACATCGAGCGTCGATCATGGGTGTCAGGCCGGGTGGATCTGGTGGTGTTCGGGGTCTTTGACCCTCTGCATGGCGCCCTATACAATAGGGGTCTCGCGACCGGCGATCACCTCCATTGGCGACGTACCCGGTGCCTTCGGTCGTGGCACAATCTTTCGAGGTGTCTGCGGATCATGCACGCCTACAGTTCGCTGGCCGACGAATTCTACAGCAACATGAACCTGAACACCGAGATGGCTCTCCCGAACAACCGGGAGACGGTGCTTGGGTTCCTGGAGCGGGTCCAGAAGTCGTACCCCTCGATGCGGAACTTCTACACTCGGGACAACGGCGACTTTGTGCTCGAGGAGGACAAGGACCAGGGCCAGCAGCGATGGCTTTCGATCGAGCCGCGTCGGATCAACAGCGGTCACGTGAACCCCGACGACCTCGACTCGTCGCTCGAGCAGCACCTGCTGGTGCTCCAGCAGGTGCCCTACATGCTCTCGGTCAGCCCGCTGGATTGCGAGGCTCTGGACTACATGCTGGGCTTCGAGTTTGCCTACAGCGGCAACCACGACGCGTTGGTGGCCGAGGCCTTGGGCACGGTTGTGGCGTTGGAGGGCCTGATGGACATTCCCGGTTCGGAGGTCCTCAACTACGAGCCGGCGATCACATTGAGCCTGGATGAGAGCTGCCGTCGGCAGGCTCGGTTGATGATCGAGACCCGCACCAACGCCTACCAGGTCCGCAAGGGGGACTTTCCCGACGAGTTGATCAGCGTGTATTTCACCGTTCGCCAGTACGGCAGCCTGGAGGCGGATGCGTCGTTCGAGGAGACCCTGGTGGAATTGCGGAGCCAGTGCGAGGAGCTGCTCGACGCGTTCGTGATCGAGCAGGTGCTGCGTCCTCTGGCGGAGGCGATTGCGACGAAGTAGTCCGCCGGGATGGTCCCGGGGGTGAATCGATCCCGAGTCAGGAGAACTCGACGTGGCCGTTGCGCTCAGCCAGTTTGCTCAGACCCTGTCCGTCGAGACGGCCTTCACCGTGTTGGCGGTGGCCAAGCAGCTGCAGGCCGCGGGGAAGGACGTCGTCGAACTCGAAATCGGCGACAGCCCGTTCGACAGCACCGCTTCGGCCAAGTCGGCCGGAGTGGTGGCGATCGAGGACAACCAGTCTCACTACTGTCCTTCGCCGGGGATCCCTCCGTTCCGCGAAGCGGCTGCGAAATTCGTTTCCGAAGAATTCCACATCCCGGCCAGCTCGGCCAACATCGTCGCCGGACCCGGGGCGAAGGTCTTCGAGCAGTTCTTCTGCGAGGCGTTCCTGGATCCCGGCGACGGGGTGCTGGTCTTCAGCCCGTTCTTCCCGACCTACATTCCCAACATCGAGCGGCGAGGTGCTCGAGCGGTGCTCACACCACTGCGGCAGTCGGGCGGGTTTCGGCCCGAGGTGTCTGCGATCGAAAGCTTCCTGGCCGAGGATCCTCAGCCCAAGGCCATCTTCCTCAATTCACCTCACAATCCCACCGGCGGGGTGACGACCGAAGAGGACCTGGTGGCGATTGCCGATTTGGTCCGTGGCACGCAGATCGCGGTGTTTTCCGACGAGCCGTACTGCCACATGGTCTGGGAGGGTCGGCACCACTCGCTGCTGGAACAGCCGGGCATGATGGACCAGTGCCTGGCGGCGTACACCTTCAGCAAGTCGTACAGCATGAGCGGATGGCGGCTGGGGTTTGCGGTGACGTCGGAACGCATCGCCGACTCGATCGGCAAGATGATCAACACCTCGCTTTCGTGTACGCCTCCCCTGGTCCAGCTCGCCGGAACCGCCGCACTGGGCAACGACCACGAGGAACGGGACCGGGTGATGGGTGAGTTTCGCGACAAGGTCGTGCTGCTGAGTGACGGTCTGAATGCCATCGACGGCATCCACTCGCTGGACCCCACCGCCACCTTCTACGTGTTCCCCAACGTGATGCCGGTCTGCAACCGGTTGGGGATCCGCAGCCACGGGTTGGCCATGTACCTGCTCGAGGGTGCTGACGATGAGTTCGGGATCGCCTGTCTGGGGGGTGAGTGTTTCGGCGAGGCGGGGGCGGGCTTCCTGAGGTTCAGTTGTGCCGAACCCAACGATCGCCTGCAGCAGGCTCTGGATTTTCTGCCCGAGGCTTTTTCGAGAGCGGATCGGATCGAGGCGTATCTCGAGAGTCATCCGGAGTTCCGTCTCGAGACGCCGTACGAGATCGAGGCATAGCCCGCCTGCGGCGGGCTGAAAAACATAAGTTCGGAGACGGCACGGGGTCAGACGCCGCCCACAGAAAGTCCCGCTCCACCCAGAACGGCACGCAGGCGGGGCCTGACCCCTTTTCAACCAGCACTCGTTGCAATTCGAAGAAGGGGTCAGGCCCCGCCTGTGAAACGCGACAGGTGGAGCAAACCCCGTTGTGGGCGGCGTCTGACCCCAGAGTCCAAGTTACTCAACAGCCTGCCAGCCCGCCGGCGGCGGATTGAACAACTCCAGGAGCCGGGCCCAGCCATGCCGATCGATTCTCGCCCCGGCCCACGCGGGGTGCTGGTCCCGCTGGTCCGGGTGGTCACGGCCGTGTACTGGGTGGCGATGTGCGTGGGGACTCACGTCCCCAACCCTCCGGATGTCGTTCCCACCAACGTCTCGGATACTTGGCTGCACCTGGGTGCCTACCTGGGGCTGGCGGTGTTGCTGGTCGGCTCGCTTGCGGTGAGTCGGCCGGTGAGTCGTCGCGACGCGATCCGTGTCTGGCTGGTTGCGGTCAGTTACGGGGCCCTGGACGAGCTGGCCCAGATGATCCCGGTGCTGCACCGCAGTGCGGAGTGGAAGGACCTGGGTGCGGATGCGGTCGGAGCCGCCGTTGGTGCAGCGGCCGGGCTGGTTGCTGCGAGGTGGATTCGAGCCCGCGGTGATGGTTGAAAGCTGGTGAGGCGGTCCACATAATGGCCGGTTCCCTCAGTCCGCGACTCGCACCGGGACCGTTTGGTTTCGGAGGGACGATTCGCGTCGGTTTCGATTTCGAAGCCGATCCACGGCTGGCAGGCAAGCAAGGACTTTAGACGAATGGCTCGACCCAAGACCCGTGCCGAGATTCGCAAGGCGCGAAAGCGCAAGGCACGCCAGCAGCGTCAGTTGAAGTGTCGTTTCTGTCCCGACGGTTGTGACAACTCGCCGCGGCCGATTTACGTCGACTACAAGGACGTGAAGATGTTGCGAACGATGGTCAACCGCAACGGCCACATGCTCTCGCGACGTCGCACCGGTTGCTGTGCGAAGTACCAGCGAGCGGTCCGCCGCGCGGTCCTGCGAGCCCGCTTCATGGGCCTGCTGCCCTACGTGCCCCAGGACTGATCCGCTTGGGCCGCGTGTTTGGCCACGTGTTTGGCTGCGGGGCCGATCGATCAGGAGAGTGGCTGGGGCGTCAATCCCCGGGGGACTCCGACCGGGAGCCGCCGGGTGGGAATGCGAAACCGCCACGGCGTGCTGCGGCCGGAATGGACGCCGCGGCCCTCGGAACTCAGTCGGCCCGTCATCGTGGTGTGGATCGGGAATCGGGATCCGGTGGATTCCGGCGGCCAGGCATGTCGCTGCCGCAGCAGCATCAGCCAGTCGGTCAATCGCATCTCGAAGGACTCCTGCTTCGTGTTGTGACTGCTTGACCCGGCGGCCGACGGCAGCATACCGTCGGCTGCTCGGCTGAGTCAAAAACCGATTCGGCCGGGCTGGGCATTTCCCGGGATTGGGCGAGTGCCCCCGGGGCGACCTCCGAGCATCCGAGACTTCCAGTATGACCGATTCGATCTCACCCGACCCGCTGTTCTCGATCTCCGACCGTGTCACGATCGTTTCGGGAGGCAGCCGGGGGATTGGCAAGGAGATGGCGGCCGAGTTTGCCCGGCGAGGTGCTCCGGTGGTGGTCACCGGTCGGACGGCCGAGACGCTCGAGGCGACGGTGTCGGAGATTTCCGATGAGACGTCCAGCCCGGTGCGGGGGATCGTCTGCGACGTGGCTCGGCCAACGGACATTTCGCGGATGGTCGAGGAGGTGATCGGGGAATTCGGTCGGATCGACGTACTGCTGAACGTGGCGGGTGTGAACCGTCGGAAGAAGGCCGAGACGGTGACCGAGGAGGACTACGACTATATCCTCGACATCAATCTCAAGGGCGCGTTCCTGGTCGCCCAGGCGGTAGGCCGCCAGATGATCGCCCAGGAGTCGGGCTCGATCATCAACGTCGATTCGCTGAACACCTACGCGCCTCTGAAGGGCGTGGCTCCGTACGCGATGAGCAAGGCGGGGCTGGTGATGATGACCCGATCGCTGGCGACGGAGTGGGGCGAGATGGGAGTGCGGGTCAACACGATTGCCCCGGGGTTCATCCTGACCGACCTGACTCGCAAGCTGTGGTCGGACCCGGTGATGCAGGAGTGGGGCCTGGGGAACACTCCGCTGGGTCGGCTGGGCGAGGTCGAGGACCTGGTGGGTGCAGCGGTGTTCCTGGCCGCCGATGCTTCGGCGTTCATGACCGGCCAGGTGGTCCGGGTCGACGGCGGGTTCACGGCGGGACTGATGTGGCCGATCCCGTTTGACGAGTAGTTCCCACAGGCGGGCTAGCCCGCCTTCGGCGGGTTGAAACACACAGGTTTGGGGATGGGACGGGGTCAGACGCCGCCCACAGAAAGTCCTGCTCCACCCAGAACGGCACGCAGGCGGGGCCTGACCCCTT
>CAUZEQ010000055.1:0-19752 GCA_963578885.1 Planctomycetota bacterium | reverse complement strand
CGCAGAAACCAGCACCGATACCAGCGTGCTGCTGTTTGACGACGAGGAAGATGCCGACGATTACTCGGCGACGGTCGTCAAGAAGTCCGACGACGCTGACATCTTCGACGAATTCGGTGACATCGGCGACGACGACGACCTGGATGTCGTCGACGACATCTTTGGCGAAGACGATGAACTCGAAGACCTCGAAGAGGTCGACGTCTTCGACGCCGACGACGATGTCTTCGATGACGAGGAAAAAGACGACTACGCGGTGCCCGTCGAACGGATCGTGGCGACCACCGAGCAGGAGTGGGGAGTGGGAACGTTCTTGTCGCTGATGACGGCGACCGGCCTGATGCTCGTCTGTGGCATGGTCCTCTTCGAACTCGTCAAGTCGATCTGGAGCGCAGAAGATCCCGGCTTCACGGGTGGCTTGATCGACACCGTCGGCGGGATGTTCAACTAGCGGCGATCGATCGCCCCGACCAATCGTCCCGACCAGGCTCAGCGCCAGCGAACCGCAAAAAAAACGCGGTTTGCCCTAGGCACACTCAGGCCCCCCACACTATAAGTCCGCCCTCACTCATCGGCCGCGACCCGTTGCCTCTCTCAGCAACTTCGCGACCAGCTCTCCCCACTCAACTCTCCCCTCTCTACTCTCTTCTCCCCCCCCTCCCACGTACTACCACACCCCAGGCTATCTCAGCCCGGTTGGTCTCCGTTGCGTATTGCGCGGCTTCGTTCCGTAGCACTCCGCAGGGCTCCACCCGGGTCGGCAAAGGAGTGCCCCATGTCGTCAACGGCCCGTACATCCGCTCCCGTTCTCCTGGCCCTGGCCGTCACGCTCGGCGCCGGCTGCAACATGGTCCCGCAGCAGACCCTGCGTCAGTCGCAGATCCGGGCGATGCAGCTGGCGGGAAACAACCGGCAGCTCAGTCGTGACAACATGGCGTTGAAGTCGAATCTCGACGTCTCCAGCCAACGGCTGTCCAACATGAACAGCGAACGGTCGCTGCTGCAGCAGCGATACGTCAACCTGCTTAAACAACAAAGCCCGCTCTCGCCCGAAGCGACCCGCCAGCTCGAAGCACTCAAGCAGAAGTACCCGCTGTTCCAGTTCGATCCCAAGAGCGGTGTCAGCCGCATCGGAGAGGACATCCTTTTCCAGAGCGGCAGCGCGGTGGTCAACAGCAAGGCCGCACCCAAGATCCTCGGTGAATTCGCCCGGATCATGAACCAGGGCGACGCCAGGCACCTCAACATTCTCGTCATCGGACACACCGACGACCGCCGCATCGCCAAGGCCAATACCCGCTCGAAACACTCCACCAACTGGCACCTCTCGACCAACCGCGCCAACGCGGTGCTCGTCACACTCCAGAAACTCGGGATCGATTCGAGTCGCCTGGGATCGGCCGGCTACGGACCCAACCAGCCCTTGGTCCCCAATGCCGATGCATCGGCGCGTCAGAAAAACCGGCGAGTCGAGATTTTCGTGCTCCACGCCGATGCCGTCGTCGCACGCTGGAGCCCCGACACGAGCCTCCAGTAGACCCCGCTTGGCCCGCCTGAGGTGGGTGCATCACTCGGGGATGACCCAATGCCACGGGTCCGCCGCAGGCGGATCAGACCCCGTCGGCTCCTCGAACTGCGACGGTAGCGTTGCCCACGACTCGCAGGGTGGGGATCGGAACCAGCCCGTCGAGGACCCGCTGGCCGTCGCGAGAGATCTTGTAACGCATGCCAGTCGTGCGGTCGCTCACCTCGAAGCCCAACCAGCCCAGGGCGATCAGGCGACCGTGCAGCTCCGAGAGTCTCTCGGGGTCGAACCCCTCGAGCGACTCGATGCGAGGCAGCCAGTCGTCACGCTCGTCCTCAGCGGGCAGCTCGGCCAATCCGAGCACCACCCCCTCGCCGTCTGTCTCGCCGGCCGGATCTCGGGACGGCAAACCCTGCGACGCAACAGGCTGGGTCTCATCGACCAACCGGTACGCTTCCAGTACCTCTCGCCAGCCGGCGTCGAGGTCGAGCAGTTCAGCATCGATATCGATCATCGTCCATCGTATCGACGACCACCCGCCTCAAAGACAGTTCGACCGCTGCTGCCCTCACGATCGCTACGACCCGCCCCGCCGATCGGCATCCTGCCGCGGAAAACGCCCGCACAACCGTTACAGGCCGCCTAACCCGACGTCGACCGCTGCTGCAAACAGGATGAGATCCCCGGGACACTGCCCGGGGGAGCCTCACATGTTCGTCTTGGCGTCGTCGACATCGCCGAGGACCGCATTCAGGGCCGCATTCAGTGGCCCGTCGTGGCAATGGTCGGTCGAGTAGATCCGGAAGATCGAGAAGCTGGTCGGCAACTGGCAGAACAACTCATCGTCATCCAGCGGCAACGGATCCGATTCGGACGGGTCGAGCAGAAAGTTCTGGCCACCGGCGGGCAAAGGGCCGCTGGGACGGTGGTAGTGCCTGGCCACGTCGACCCGCATCGAGATCTCCGAGAGCGCCGAAGGCAACAGGCGACGCACCCGAGTTTCGACCAGTTCCGGCTCCGAAAAAATCGTCACCCGCTCCGACTCGCCGGCGCGGAAATGCAGTGTCCGCTCGCAGGCCAGCTTCCAATCCACGTCACGGTTCAGGATCCTCTCCCACCGCTGCCCCAACTCACGTGTCGCCTCATCCTCGGAAAGCGACCAGCGACCCACGTCGACCAGGAAACTCGACTCGGTCAGTCGACGGTAGTCCTCCAGGTGCTCGCTCGGATTCCACGGAAACAGCCGCTGCATCGTCTCGGGAAAGACCAGCTCCAGCGACAGGTCCAATGCCCGCACCGTGCGGTGAAAATACACCGTGCGGAACAGGTTGGCACGTGTCTCGATGAAGTTGACCAGCGTGGCCAGGCCGCGTGAGTGGATGGTCAGGCCCTGGGGAGTGAAGAAGCTGTAGTGCAACAGCCGCGGCAGATCGAACGCGCGGGTGTTGTAACCCGTCATGTACGCGTCCCGGAGCACGAAGTCCATGTTGTCGACGGTGTAGATCCCGCTGAAAAGCGACCTCAGCTTGCACAGCCAGTCGGGAGTCCCCTCGAGCTGTTCTCCGACTCGCGGGCGTCGGATCAGCCACGCCACCTGCCGCGGATCCAGTTCCTCCAACGGCTGCAACTGCCCGCTGGGATTCCGTCGCACACGCCGAATCAACTCGCCCAGTTCCTCCTCGATGATCTGTGCCCCGAGGTCCTCGTGAGTGAGATCGAAGTCGGCCAGGAAATGGTCGTCGAAGAAGTGCCCGAATGGACCGTGGCCGACATCGTGCAACAGCGCCGCCAGCCGTACCAGGCTCTCCACGCACGCCCGCGATGGGACGTTCTCACACGAAATGACCAGCGAATCGTACCAGGCGTCAATCGCCTGGCTGGCCAGGTGCATCGCCCCCAGCACGTGCTGAAACCGCATGTGTTCGGCCGACGGGAAGACCCACCAGGCGGTCTGCAACTGGTGAATCTGCCGCAACCGCTGCACCCAGGGATGATCAATCAGCTCCTGCTCTGCCACTTCCCCCTCGGGCAGATGACTCCGCGAAACGAACGGGATGTACCCGTGGATCGGGTCGTGCGAGAGGCTCTCGGTGGCGAAATCACGTGGCATGGGCAGGCATTCCTCGGGCGGGACCGATCCTATCCAAACGCCCCGACACGTGGTACTTCACTCGGCCCAGTTCCGTGACCGCTCTACGGCTCGCTGCCATCCCGCATACAGCGATTCACGCTCTTCGGCGGCCATCTCTGCCGAGAATCGCCTCTCGAGACGCCAGGCCTCGACGATCTCGTCGGTGCTATCCCAGACACCGGTCGCCAGTCCTGCCAACCGAGCCGCTCCCAGGGCTGTCGTTTCCAGCACCTCGGGCCGCAGCACGTCGACATCGAGCATGTCGGCCTGGAACTGCATCAGCAGGTTGTTGGCCGCCGCACCCCCATCCACTCTCAGCCCCCCCAGGCTGACCCCCGCCTCACGCTGCATCAACTCCAACAGGTCGCGGCTCTGGTAGGCGATCGATTCCAGGGCGGCTCGAGCCACCTGCGGCCGGGCCGTGCCTCGGGTGATGCCGATCATCGTCCCGCGGGCGGCCGGGTCCCAGTACGGGGCACCCAGCCCGACGAAGGCGGGCACCAGGTAGACCCCGTCGGTCGATTCGCATTGGGCCGCCAGGGCCTCGATCTCGGCAGCCTCGGAAATCAAGCCCAGCCCGTCTCTGAGCCACTGCACCACCGCTCCGCCGACAAACACCGCACCCTCCAGGCAGTAGGTCACCTCTCCGTTGAGACTCCAACCCACAGTCGTCAGCAACCCTCCGTCGGATCGCACCGGCTTTGTCCCGGTGTTCATCAGCAGGAAGCAGCCCGTCCCGTAGGTGTTCTTGGCCTCGCCGGGCGAAAAGCAGGCCTGCCCGAACGTCGCGGCCTGCTGGTCTCCGGCCATCCCCGCCAGCGGAACCTTCGCCCCCAGGATCTCGGCATCGATCTCACCGATCACCCCCGACGACTCGACCACCGCGGGCAACATCGCCCGCGGCACACCGATCGCCTCCAGCAGTTCGTCGTCCCACTCGAGCGTGTGGATGTTCAGCAGCAATGTCCGACTGGCATTGCTGACATCGGTCACATGGCAGCGGCCTCCGGTCAGCCGCCAGGCCAGGAACGAGTCGACGGTGCCAAACAGCACCTCGCCCCGCTCGGCTCGCGACCTGAGACCTTCGACCTCGTCGAGCAGGTGGGCGATCTTGGTGCCCGAGAAGTACGGATCGAGCACCAGCCCGGTCTTGTCCCGGATCAGGCTCTCGTACCCGTCGCGTTTCAGATTCGCACATCGTTCGGCCGTCACGCGGCTCTGCCACACGATCGCGTTGGCGACCGGCCGCCCGCTGTCTCGCTCCCACACCACCGTCGTCTCACGCTGGTTGGCGATCCCGACTGCCACAAGCTGACTCGCGTCGACCTCCGCCTCGACCAGCGCCCTGCGAGCCGTCGACAACTGCGACTCCCAGATCGCCTCGGCGTCGTGCTCGACATGACCCGGCTCGGGGTAGATCTGCTCGAACTCGGCCTGGGCCATGCCCACCGCCCGAGCCGATTCGTCGAACACGATCGCGCGGCTGGAGGTGGTGCCCTGGTCCAACGCCAATACGTACTTCGACATGCACTCGCCTCTGTCTCACGGTCTTCAAAACCAACATCGCCGGACTACTTCACCCGCTCTCGCCACGAACGCCAACTGGCCCGCAGTTGACTCAATCGCTGTGACATGCCCGGATCCCCCGCCAGGTTCTTCTCCTCCCGAGGATCGAGCTTCAGGTCGTAGAGTTGCTCGACGACCGGATCCAGAGACGTGTAGCGGACGTACTTGTATCGCGGACCACGAACGCCCTCGGTCATCGGGATCCGAGGGTGCCGGAAGGGATGCTCGTAGAAGAACTCGCTCCGCCACTCGACTCGACGACCCCGCAGCAGCGGCAGCAGAGATCGCCCCTGCACCGACGCCGGTACCTCGAGCCCGGCCAGTTCGAGAATCGTGGGGGCGATGTCGATGTTCAGTGCCACAGCGGAAACCCGCGTGCCCTTGCGGCCCGATGGCAGCCGGGGATCGCAGATCACCAGCGGCAACCGGATCGACTCCTCGTGCATGAACCACTTCCCCGCCAGGCCGTGCTCGCCCAGGTAGAAGCCGTTGTCGGAGGTGAAGATGATCACCGTGTTCTGAAATAGCTGCTTCCTCTTCAACAGCCCCACCATCCGGCCGATCACATCATCGACTCCCATCACCAGCCGGTAGTAGTCCTTGACCGATTTCTGAAACATCGCCGGGTTCCCGAACCGGATCTTCCAGCGACGCCGTGCCTCTGAGGTCTGCAGGAACTTCGGCAGCCGGGCGAAATGAGCGGCGGTGGCCGTCGGCGGACGAGGAATCTGCGTGTCGGCCAGGACATCGTCGTAGCGGTGATCGGGCTGGAAGGGCCACGGATCTCCGTCCTGGCAGTGAGCCGCCTTGGTGTAGAATTGCAGCAGGAACGGCTGCTTGCCGTCAACGGTCTTCAGGAAATCGAGGACCTGCTGGCCCAGGCGGTGAGTCAGGTGAGGCCCCTGGCCGTCGGGCTTGGGGTAGTAGCGGCCCTGGCCGCTGAAGCCGTTGAAGACGTCGTAGCGGTCTTTGGGCAACCTGCCGCCCAGGCCCCACTTGCCGACCATCGCCGTGCGGTATCCCGACTGACGCAACAGCACCGGAAACGCGTCCTTCCATTGCTTCTCGCTCAGAGACTGCCGAAAAGTGCGGATCCCGTGACGCATCGCGTACTGGCCCGTCAGAAAACTGGCTCGGCTGGTGGCACAGATCGAGGTCGTGCAGAAGGTGTGAGTGAAAATGGCGCCGTGACCGGCCAGCGCGTCGATGTGAGGCGTCTTGAGGACGGGGTTGCCCATGCAACCCAGAGCATCAAACCTCTGGTCGTCGGTGATCACCAGGATGATGTTCGGTCGCTCTGCCGCATGCAGCCGGCCGACTCCGACACCCGTCAACAGCACCAGCACCCAGGCGAGTACCCGCCAGCTGCGACCTCCGCCACCGTCCGTTGACCGTCGCTCACGCATCTCAACCCCCCTGGCACATCCGGTTCTTCCTGGCCGGCGACACAGTGCCCCATTGAACCGGAATTGTCAATTCTCGGAGGCGTCCCCCGCTTTACCTGCCGCGGCAGAGCACCTATTCTCCGCTCGGCATTCGCACTCGACCCGGTCCCGGGAAGATCCATCGTGTCCTGCACCATCGAATCGGCGACCGACCGCGACTACCTGAACGTCGCCGCACTCGACCGCATTTCCTGGCCAACCGCTCCGGACCTGTTCATCCCCGATGGTGAGCACATCTGGAGGATCTGGTGCGACACGGTGACATTGCTGGTGGCCCGCCGCCGGGCCGGCTCCGAACCTCTCTCGGAATCCGGCGACATCGCCGGCGCGCTGGTGATGTTTCCCACCAACACCGCCGAACTCTGCCTGCACAAGATCATGGTTCATTCACAGTGCCGGGGAGGAGGAATCGGCAGCGAGTTGATGCAGGCCGGGCTCGCCATCGCGACCGCCCCGGTTTTCCTGACCGTCGACCCCGCCAACGACGCCGCCGTCTCGCTCTACCAGTCCTTCGGCTTCACCACCCGCCGCCGAGTCGACGGCTTCTACCGGCCGCACGAAGACCGGCTGATCATGGTTCACCCGGGTCCCCAGTGACTTGCTCGGCTGAACCCGAGTCGGACTCGGCCTGGCTCGCCTCGTCTTGCTGACCGATTCGCATCTCCTCGCCGCGGATGATGCGGCCGATGTTGCTGCGGTGCCGGTAGATGATCAGAAACGGCACCGCGAGCGCGAACGCCGAGAGACTCCATCGCTCGCCCCAGTGATTCTCCATCACCATCAACACCGTTTGCACAATCGCAAACGCCAGCGATGCCAGCAACGAACTCAGGCTCCCCATCCGACTCGTCGCCAGGCTCAACAGGTAGACACCCACGGCAACCAGCGTCGCCCACGGTCCCAGTATCACCGCC
The DNA here is from genome assembly GCA_963578885.1 of Planctomycetota bacterium. GTDB lineage: Bacteria > Planctomycetota > Planctomycetia > Planctomycetales > Planctomycetaceae > UBA8437. The sequence continues at coordinate 12,171 of CAUZEQ010000055.1, read as the reverse complement.
ACGCCCAAAGCAGTGGCCACACCCTTGCCGCCGCGCAGGCCGAGCCAGCAGGGATACATGTGCCCCACGATCGCAATCAGCCCGACCAGGACCTGAAGGTGCACGATGATCACGCTGCCCGGCTCGATCGATGCGACCCACCGGCTCATCGTCGCCGACACCGCCAGCACCGGCAGCAGTCCCTTCATAGCGTCCGGCACCAGCACCGCCACGCCCCAGCGGAAGCCCATCACCCGGGCCACGTTGGTGGCTCCGATGTTGCCGCTGCCGTGTGTGCGAATGTCGATTCCGCCCGCCACGCGACCGATGATGTACCCAAACGGGATGCCACCAACCAGGTAGGCCACCACGCACGCGATCACCATGTAGACGGGCGTCGTCATCGGGGTCACGCCGTGCCGAGCAGAATACAGCCCCGGTGCACCGACCTCCGGTACACCGCAGCACACCGCATGGGACGAGTTAGAGCCAATCCACGAGCGAATGTCGAGCGAGAGGACCGGTTTTCCCGGACCCGCTCATGCCGCTTCGGTACGGTTCAGCAGCGTGGTCAATTCGCCAAACACACGCTCGGGGGCCAGGTCGCTCATGCAGCGGTGATGTCCCAGCGGACACGTCCGCTGCTGGCAGGGCCCGCACTCGACATCCAACTGGACGTGGACCGCACGGTCGTAGTACGTCTCGCTCCAGGCAATGTGAGTCGGACCAAACAGCGTCACCACCGGCACGTCGAACGGCGCCGCAAAGTGCCTGGGGCCCGAGTCGGTCGTGACCAGCGCCGTGGCGTGCCGGACCACCGCCTTGGTCAGCCCCAGGCTCAGAGGCTCTTCAGCCAATGACACGACCCGAGGGTCATCGGCGGCCGTGGCGATCTGTCGAGCCTCCTGGCGCTCAGATGGTCCACAGACGACCACCACCGCCAATTCGGTCGCAGTCACGATCCGCCGGGCCAGGTCGCCGAACAACTGGCTGGGCCAGTGCTTGGCCGAACCGAAGGCGCCGCCGGGGTTGAAGCAGACGTAGGGCCGCTGACCCAGCACATCACCGCGACGAGCACGAAACGCTCGCCAGGCCGATTCGTCGGACGTCGAGACCGACAGGTGCATCCGACGATCGGTCGACTCGCAGCCGAGCGTCTCGACCAACCTCAGGTAGTCGTCCAGCACCGGGTGAGGGGTCTTGCGAGAGCGGGGCGGGACCGGATCGGTCAAGAGCAACCCTCGGCCGTCTCGAGCAAACCCGATCCGGCGCCCGGCGCCCGACAGCCACGCCATGAAGGCCGATCTCAGCGAATTGGGAAACAACACCGCCACGTCAAATCGCTCGGCTCTCAACCGACGCGCCAGCCCCCAGCCGGAACTCGCTCGTGACGATCCGCCCGGGTCCCACTCGATCACCCTGTCGACCAGGCCGGTCCCTTCGAGCACATCACCGACGTAGGGACGCAGGACACCCACCACTTCGCCTTCGGGCCAGCGGCTGCGGATCGAGGCCAACGCCGCAGTGGCCATCACGGCATCACCAACCCAGTTGGGCAGAAACACGGCGGTCTTCATGCCCTTCTCCCAAAGACTCCGACCGACCCCGGCCACGCTAACCGGCCCGCCGCAATTGTTGCTGATCTGCCTCGCGAATCCGGGCCACGATCTCGCTGGTCGAGAGCCCCGGCACCAGCCCCAGGCCCTTGACAACGCCCCCGTAGGATTCGACCAGCTCGCGTCCCACGATCTCCTCGGCGGTGTATGTCCCTCCCTTGACCAGCACGTCGGGTCGGAGTGTCTCGATGAGTGCCAGAGGGGTGGCTTCGTCGAAGATCACCACGTAGTCAACCACCTCCAACCCCGCCAGCATCGTCGCTCGCTGCTCTTGAGCAATGATCGGTCGCCCCGGCCCCTTCTCCAGTCCCCGTACGCTGCTGTCGCTGTTGACGGCCACCACCAGGCAATCACCCTCGGCGGAAGCCTGCTCGAGACTGGCCAGGTGACCGGCGTGCAACAGGTCGAAGCAGCCGTTGGTCATCACTATCTGCTGCCCCGACTCGCGGCGGGACGCCAGCAACTCGGACAGCGTCGCTCGATCACGGATCTTCTCGCCCGCGGATCGCGGACCCCTCAGCAGGTCCGCGATCATCTCAGCACGTGTCACGGTGACCACCCCGATCTGCTCCACCTCCAGGCCACCGGCCGTGTTGGCCAGCCGGGCCATCGTGGAAGGATCACACCCGGCGGCGGCCGCGAGACCGATCGTGGCCAGGACCATGTCCCCGGCACCGGTGATGTCGTAGACCTCGCGGCGACGCGTGGGCACGTGGCAGGTGGTTTCGTCTGAATCGGCCAGCACGATGCCGTCGCTGTCGAGCGTGACGAAGGCGGTGTCGAGTTCGAGATCTCTGCACAAGAGGGACGCGGCGGCCAGGCCGTCCTCGACCGTCGCAATCGTACGACCGGTCGCCCGGGACGTCTCGGTGCGGTTGGGAGTGATCGCCGTCGCGCGGCGGTAGTCGCGGTAGTCTCCGCTCGAGGCCGGATCGACGATCACCGGGATCCCCGCCTTGCGAGAGGCCGAGATCACCGCCGACAACAACTCCGGCGTGCAGACTCCCTTGGCGTAATCCGAAACCAGTACCACATCGACCCGCCGCTTGGCCGAGGGTGCGATCGACGCCTTCAGTGCCGCGATCAACTCGTCGGCGATCGCCGGGCACAACCGCTCACGCGATTCGCGATCGATGCGGAGGACCTGGTGAGGGTGCCGGTGCTGGGCGCGGCCCATGACCCGTGTCTTGACCGTCGTCGGGCGAGTCGCGTCGGTGACGACCAGCTCCGTCGCGATCCCCGCCCGCACCAGCTGGTGACGCATCTCGCGGCCGTCTTCGTCGTCGCCGACCACGCCGGCCAACACCACCTCGGCCTCGAGACCACGCAGCATGTTGGCCACGTTGGCCGCACCGCCGAGTCGCACCTCGCGATGATCCTCCCGCAGGAGCATCACCGGAGCCTCCTGGCTGATCCGCTCGGCGTCGGCCCAGGTGTAACGGTCCAGGACCAGGTCCCCCACGACCAACAGCCGCGGATGACCGGCCCCCCGGAGAATCTCGACCAACTCGTACGACATGGCCCGGGGATCATCTCGATCGACTGCTGCCAAGTCAATGTCTCTTGAAGCGCAGGCCCGCCCCCGGCCAAGTCAATCCGACTCGCGGTCGACATCCCTGAGCATCGGCTCGAGTTCTTCGACGAAGTCGTTGACGTCCTTGAACTCGCGGTACACCGAAGCAAAGCGGACGAACGCCACCTGGTCCACATCCCGCAGGCGACCGAATACCAGTTCGCCGATTTCACGCGAGGGAATCTCACGCTCGAAGCCCTGGTACACCTCACGCTCGACCGCGTTGATGATCCCCTCGATCTCGTCGTCGCTGACCGGTCGCTTGTAGCAGGCCTTCTCGAGACCCACTCGGATCCGCTCGCGGTCAAACGGAACCCGCGAGCCATCCTTCTTGATCACCCGCAGCGGAGACTCCTCGATCTTCTCATACGTCGTGAATCGCCGCTCGCAACCCAGGCACTCGCGGCGGCGGCGGATCGCATGAGGCTGACTGGCTCGCGAATCGACCACCTTGGTCTCTTCGAAATGACAAAACGGGCACTGCATCGTTGCCTGACTCCGGGAAACGCGTTGCCGAACCGTTGCCTGCCAGCGCGACGACTACGGTACCCGAGCGAGCCGAAACCGCAAAGACCACTTGGAACCAGGCCAGGTAACCGAGTCACTCGGATGGCCGTATCTCATCACCGGCCCCGGCCTCATCACCGGCGTCATCGTCTCCGGTGCCGTGTCGCAGTTCCTCGAGAGTCAACCTCAGTTCACGCACCGAGCCGGCCCCGATGACCAGCAGCAATCCTGCCATCCCGACCAATCCCCCACCGAGGATCGCCATCCAGAGAATCCTCCACGCCCAGTCGCTCATGACACGGGCTCCGTGTCAGGGGACTGATCCTGGCGACGTCGATCTGGAAACAGCAGCGACACCGGGATGAAGACCAGTGTCGGAGTCACCATGGTCAGCAGCATCATCAACGCCGGAAAGACCTGGAACCCCTCGGGATCGGGGAAGAAGACCGAGTTGATTGCGTCGATGACCTGGGTCAGGCCGCAGACTCCCATCACCCCGCAGACCAACGCCGCCAGGGCTCCCGCCGAACTGGCTCTGCGCCAGTACAGGCCACCGACGATGACCGGGAGTGCTCCGGAGAGGTAGACGGTGCCGGTGATCGCCAGGTAGTCCCACAATTCCTGGCCCACCTCGTACCACAGGCCCCAGAACAGCAGGAAGGCTCCGATCACCACGATGCTGATTCGCGTCACCAGCACGCGGTGGCGGTCGCTGAGACCTCCGCACAACGGAGCGACGATGTCCTGGGCCACCACGCCACTCCAGCACAACAGGTAGCTGTCGTGGGTCGACATGAAGGCCGCCAGCATCGCCGCGGTCACGAGGCCCAGCAGCCCACTGGGGATGATCTTGGCCAGGTACAGCGGCATGGCCGAGAGAGTGGAGAGTTGCTTCGAATCGATCGACTGCTGGAATTCGCTGCCGAGGTCCGTATGCAGGGCGAAGAAGGCAAAGGCACCGATGCCCCACAATGCCGGCAGCGTGCGGCGGGCCAGGAACGGGATCGTACTGAAGAGGTACAGGCGACGGGCCACCGTCGGAGTCTTGACCGCCAGCGTCCTCGAGACGGTAGCCGGCCAGAGCATCACGGCGATCGACAGCGTCAGCCACTGAGCCGTCAGCATCCACGGACCCACTCCGTCGGCCTTCGCCTCCGTCACCGGGTTGTCGATCAGCAGAGGATTGACGTACGTCGATGCGCTCAGCTCCCACAGGCCACCAATCCCACCCAGCTCGCTGAGCACATAGTAACTGACAATCAGCGAACCGACCCCCAGCACCAGGAACTGGATCAGGTCGGTAATCACCACCGAGACCATGCCCCCCAGTACGGTGTAGAACAGGACCATCAGCAGCAGCCCCGACATGATCAACTTCAGTGCCAGCGGGTCTTGGAGGCCGGTCACCCCCACCAGGAACAGCGAACCGGCCTTCAGGAAGACGCCCATATTGAGCACTCCGGCGAGCACCATCATCACCGCGCCCACGACCCGCACCCTCTGCGTGTAGCGCCGCTGGTAGTACTCCGGCACCGTCAGCACCGCTTCCTGCCGCAGGCGGTACACGACCAGCCCGGTGACCCCGATCACCGCCAGCCCGAAAACCTCGATCACCGCCAGGTACAGCGAAGCAAACTGCTTGGTGTAGCCCAACTGGGCGACGTACATCACCGTCACCAGGCCCAGCTCGGTGCCGGTCATCGTCGCCAAGGCCAGCCGAATCCGCAGCGTGCGGCCGGCGACCAGGTAGTCACTCAGACCACCGACATAGCGGTTGGCCCAGACTCCGATCCCGATCGAACCGGCGAGGTAGACCGCGACGATGATCCAGTCGACGGTTCCGAATTCTGTATGAAACAGCCCCATGGCAGCTCACCGAAGCCCAAAATACCGCGGTTGCATTCGGAACAAACTCGACCTACGATTGGAGTTCGGGCACTCGGCACGAGTCCCGCCGAGCACCCGCTTCTGGGTCTCGGAACGACTCTAACGCGCCGACCCGGGGAGATGCCACGGTGACGATCGACAAGAGCCTGCGACGCAAGGGGTACCTGCTGAGGGCACGAAACGTGCTGAAGCGAAGCGAGCGGATTGAGAAGCTCGAATTCGAGGATCGCTGGCAGGAAGGGCAGAGTCCCTTCGGGCTGCCCAAGGTTCGGGTCGTCAAGAGTTCACTCGGTCGCAAGAAGAAGAAGAAGAAGGAAGAGGAAGAGGAACTGCTCGAAGAGGGGATGGAGGCAACCGAGGCGACCGAGGAGGACGAGTAGACCGGTTGCCACGTCCCGGCCTGAGTCCCGTTCCCACTTCACCGCGACCATGGACATCCGCTCAACCCTGCAGTCGCTGGCGGGCGCCCTGACGCGGAAGCGGATGAGACGTCTTGGGCGGCAGTTCCTGGCCGCCACCTCCGATTGCCGAGGCACGCAGCAACGCGTACTACGCGAACTGCTGGAACTCAACGGGGACAGCGAATTCGGCAGGGAACATGGGCTGGACCCGGCGGGCGACTCCGACGACTTCCGCCGCAGCATCCCGGTGACCGACTACGAGGTCTACCAGCCCTTCATCGAACGGCTCAAGGAAGGCAACCAGGCAGCCCTGCTCGGCCCCGACAACCCCTTGCTGATGTTCACACTCAGCAGCGGCACCACGGCTGAGCCCAAGTTCATCCCCGTCAGCAGGCGGTTCATGGACGACTACCGCCGCGGCTGGAAGACCTGGGCCATCTTTGCCTACGACCACCACAGGGCCGCCACCGGCGGGAACATCGTTCAATTCGTCAGCCACCACGAACAGTTCCACACCAGCGGCGGAACCCCCTGCGGAAACATCAGCGGGCTGGCCATCCGCATGCAATCGCCCTTCGTGATCCGCTGCATGTACACGATTCCCTTCGATGTGGCAGAGATCGAAGACCCCGAGGCGAAGTACTACGCGGCGATGAGATGGGCGGTGGCCGATCAGCGAGTCGGCATGGTGACCACCGCCAACCCCAGCACGCTGCTGCACGTGGCCCGCTTCGCCGACACGCACCGCCAATCCCTGATCCGCGATATCGCCGACGGAACCCTCAGCACCGAGTTTGACATCGCCGGAGACATCCGCCACCGCCTGGCCTCCCGGCTGAAGCCGCGCCCGCGTCGGGCCAGGGAACTCGAAGCGATCGTCGAGCAGACCGGGCACCTCTACCCCAGGGACTACTGGACTTCGGTTCAGTTCCTGGCGGTCTGGACCGGAGGCAGCTGTGCGGCTTACTTCGATGCCGTTCGCGAGTGCTACGGCGATGTGCCCGCGCGAGACCACGGACTGCACGCCAGCGAAGGACGGATGACGATTCCGCTGAGGGACAACTGCTGCGACGGAGTGCTCGACGTGGTCTCGAATTACTACGAGTTCATCCCGGCCGAGGAATATGGCAGCCCGCAGCCCACCGTGCTCGAAGCCCACCAGCTCGAATGCGACAACGACTACTACATCCTGCTGACAACCGGGTCGGGGCTGTATCGCTACGACATCTGCGACGTGGTCCGCTGCACGGGATTCTGCGGGACAACTCCCTTGCTGAGATTCCTGCACAAGGGTGCCCACATCTCGAGTATCACCGGTGAGAAGATCTCGGAGTCGCAGATCGTCGAATCGGTTCGACTCGGCTCCAGCGAACTCCAACTCGTACTCGATCAATTCACCGCGATGCCCGTCTGGGGCGAACCGCCGGGATACCGACTGGTGATCGAGGAGGCCGACTCGCACTCGGGCGTCTCGTTGGACCAATTGGCCGAACGGGTCGACCGGCGGCTGCAGGAGTTGAACATCGAGTACCGCGAGAAACGTCACTCGGGACGACTGGCCCCCCTGCAACTGACCCTCATCCCTCCCGGCACCTGGGCGCGGTTCGCCTCGAACCGTCGCGCGGCACGAGGTGGCGGCATCGAGCAGTACAAGCACCCCTGCCTGATTCCCGACCTGGAAGCCAGCCGGGCCTTCTTCCGCGATTACGTCGTCCCCTAGCCGAACAGGCCGCTCACCGATTCGTTGCGGTGAATCCGACGAATCGCCTCGCCCAGCAGAGGCGCCACCGACACCACCGTCATGTTCGGCAGTAGTTTCTCGCCGGAAAGTGGCAGGCTGTTGGTGAACACGCACTGCTTGAGACCCGCCTCGCGGAGCCTGGCGGGTGCCGGCCCGCAGAGGACCGCGTGAGTGGCACTGACGTAGATCTCGCGAGCACCGTGTCGTCGAGCCACCTCGACTGCACCCACAATCGAACCGCCGGTGGAGATCATGTCGTCAAAGATCAACACCGTGCGGCCCTCGATCGGACCACCGATCAGGTTGGCCTGCTCGGTCTCGGTCGCACTGCTGCGCCGCTTGTCGACGATCGCCAGCGAACCGCCCAGCTGGCGGGCGTGCGAGAGACTCCGCTTGATGCTCCCCTCGTCCGGACTCAACACCACGATCTCCTCGGGCGGCAATCCCAACGACTGGAAGTACTCATCGAGGATCGGCGCGGCGTAGAGGTGATCGACGGGGACGTCGAAGAAGCCCTGGATCTGAGCGGCATGCAGGTCCATGGTCAACACGCGGTCCGCGCCGGCCTCGACGATCAGGTTGGCCACCAGCTTGGCCGTGATCGGTACCCGGCCGGCATCCTTGCGGTCCTGACGCGCGTAGCCAAAGTAGGGAATCACCGCCGTGATCCTCGCGGCACTCGCACGACGACAGGCGTCGATCAGGATCAACAACTCCATCATGTTGTCGTTCGACGGAGGACCGGTCGGCTGGATCAGGAAGACGTCGCAGCCACGGATGTTGTGGTCCAACTGGACGCTGATCTCTCCGTCAGGGAAATCCGACACCCGCACCGCCCCCAGCGGCAGGCCGAGGTACTCGGACATCTCCAGCGACAACTCGGGATGGCCCCGACCGCTGATCAGCGTCAGATGATCGTACATCCCACCCCTTCGCGAACCGACTCCGCAATCGGCCCCGCAACCGACCTCGCAACCGACCCCGCAACCGGCCTCAACACGGCCCGGAATCCCCGCGGCGCACCAGTTCTGCCGGACCCAACCGCGATTGTCAAGCGCGCAACAAGGCCGCGTCGACCTCGGCCAACTGCTCGAGCGTGTTCACCCCCATCGCCTCGCTGATCTCAAGAGAACACGAGGCCACCACGCGGTGACCCTCGGCCAACAGGATCTCCGCACAATCGGTCAGGTAGTACTGCCCCTGCCGGTTGGTCGGCTCGACACGTGAAAGTGACTCCCACAACAGCGGGCCGTCAAACGCGTACAACCCCGTGTTGATCTCCTCGATCGCAGCCTCATGGGGCGTCGCATCAACCTCCTCGACAATCCGAAGCAACTCGCCACCCTCGTCCCGCACGATCCGACCCAGCCCCGCGTTCGACTCGGTGCGAGCCGTCCCCACCACGCAGGCGGCCGATTCATCACGCTGGGCATCCAGCAGCGAACGGATCGACTCGCCACGGATCAGTGGCATGTCCCCGTTGAGAACTACGATCGAGCCGTCGTGGTCCTTCAGGCTCTCACCGCACATCATGACCGCGTGACCGGTGCCCAATTGCTCGGACTGCAATGCGAAGCTGACATCGCAATGACCGCCGAGGGCATCGCGGACCTGCTCGGACTTGTGGCCCACCACCACCACAATGCGACCGATGCCGGCGACCCGGGCGGCGTCCAGCACCCACTCGACCAGCGGACGGCCGGCAGCGGGGTGCAGCACCTTGGGCAGGTCCGAGTCCATCCGCCGACCCTCGCCGGCAGCCAGTACGATCGCAACCGGCGAACTCACCCAGTCACCCCCCGCTCCACTAACAAGCGGTCTTCGCAACCCTCATCAGAAGCTGACGCCCGAGCGAATGATGAAGCCGTCGCCGATGTCGTAGCCCGGCGTCGATCCGGCAAACGTCGCATGCCGCGAAAAGACCCAGCCGGCCTCGATGAAATTCGAGTACTGAAGCGTCTCGGATCGGAAGCCCATCATCAGGCGATAGCCCTCGAACTCGACCTGCTCCCGCAGCGCGGGGACACCAGTCCGCTGCAGCGTCACGTCGTACGCCTCGACATGGTACTCGGCCTTGGTATACATCCAGCTCGAATTGCCGCCATAGTTGCCCATGAAGACGCTGATCCGCGACTGCGGAAACATCAGCTGCCACTCCCAGATCGCGTCGGGCTTGAAGATCACGCCCGCGTAGGGAATCACTCGGTCCCTGACCCGATCCCAATACCCCGCACCCAGGGCCACCGTCATTCCCGGGTACTGGTAATAGAGCACGGCACGGCCATCGAACTGCCACGCGTCCGAATCGATTCCGCTGTCAAAGTCGGTGGCCAGTGACGGTGTGAATGCCAACTGGGCGCTGTAGCCGCCCTGGTTGATCGTCGCCATCTCCAGGTCCCAGCCAATCCTGTAGGCCTGGGACGGCAAACCGTTGCCGGGGTCCTGCACATCGCCTCCGGCATCGCCGGGGCCGTCCCACCACCGCGTGTCGATGATCTGGGTGAAACTGTAGATCCAACCGGGCATGAACAGCCCCGAGAACTCGAGCTCGACATCGAGTTCGGTCACGCCGAAGTCTCCCCGCCGACCCTCGGTCCGTTGCCCGGGCAGAAAGCCGCCTTCGACACGGCCGGTCCAGGCGTTGAGCCGGTAGGGCTGCAGGCTGGCGTGGGCGCCGAAGGTCATGCCTCCGGGTGCCTGGCCCGGAACCGGTTGAACGGCCCAGGGAGCCGGCTGGAGGCCCGGCGCCGGCATGATGCCCATCGGATTGCCCGTCTGCATCACCGGCATCGTCATCCACGTCGTGCCCGACGCGGTCGGTTGAGCACCCATGATCGGAGCCGGGTCGTAAACCGGAGCATAGACCGGGGCATTGATCCCGGCCTGGAACCGTACCGGCGCGTAGCTCGGAACCACCCCACCTGGAATCGTGCCCGCGGCAACGCCGGGCCCTGCCATCGGCATCACCGGGGCCGGGTAGGCCATCGGCGATTGAGCGCGGACCAGAGTGTCGACGAGTAACTGGGGTTCAGCCGACCAAGCCGCACTCGGAAGGACCAGGCAAAACGAAACGAGAGCCTTGAATGGCGCAGTCACTATCGCACCTGCAGAACGCGGGAGTTGGATTGGAGAGAATGAGTGGAGCGAGCGGGAATTGTCTCGATGTCGCCAAGTGCGTCAACACCAGAATGCACTCGATCCTCTTCCCGGACTCCTCGGGGTTTCGCCCCCGAAGCCGTCACTTCAGTTGCGCCTCCGCTTGGTCTAGAATGCGGTCCCGGTAGGCCGCCTGCAGGGCGGTCCTCTGTGCAGGTGTCACCTTGAGCAACAGGCGATGTCGAAGCGGATCACGGTCATCGGTGGCGGAGCGATGGGAACCGCCTGCGCCATCCTGCTGTCCGAGAACCCCGAACAGCAGGTCGCACTCTGGGCACGCAGCAGCGACCATGCAGCCGACATGGCTTCGTCGAGGGAGAACAAGCGACTGCTGCCGGGTATCACGATCCCCGATTCGATCGAAATCACCTCCGACATCGAAGCGGCCGTCACCGACAGCGACCTGCTGGTGATGGCCGTCCCCACCGCCTTCCTCCGCGAGTGTCTCAACGACATCTCAGCAGCACTCACCGACGACCGTCCGGTGGTCAGCGTGATCAAGGGGATCGAAAACGAGACCTTTCAGCGGCCCAGCGAGATCATCGGCGAAGTGCTCGGCAGCCGGGCCGTGGTTTCGCTGAGTGGTCCGAGTCACGCCGAGGAGATCACTCGCAAGCTGCCGGCGAGTGTCGTCGCAGCCAGCGGAGACCTGGCCCTGGCCAAGAGCGTTCAGCAGACGTTCACCACCGACCGCTTTCGGGTCTACACCAACATCGACATCATCGGAGTCGAACTCGCCGCGGCTCTCAAGAACGTGATCGCCATCGCCACAGGCATCTGCGACGGACTGGGCTACGGCGACAACGCCAAGAGCGCCCTGATGACCCGCGGACTCGTCGAGATGACTCGCTTCGGAACCTTGCTGGGCGCAGAACCCCAGACGTTCGCCGGGCTGGCCGGCATGGGAGACCTGATCACCACTTGTGCCAGCCCCTACAGCCGCAACCGCAAGGTCGGCGAGCGACTCGGAGCCGGTGAGACACTCGAACAGATCCTCGAGAGCATGGACGCGGTGGCCGAGGGGGTCTGGACCACCCGCAGCGTGCACGAGTTGGCCGAGCAGCAGGGGATCGAGATGCCGATCACCGCCGAGGTGTTCCGCGTGCTCTTCGAAGGCAAGCACCCCGTCGAGGCGACCGATTCGCTGATGATGCGGCCGCCCCGCGACGAATAGCCCGCCCAGGTTGGCTGGCTAGCAGCCCGTTGAAGAACTCGGACCCTGGGGTCAGACGCCGCCCACAACGGGGTTTGCTCCACCTGTCGCGTTTCACAGGCGGGGCCTGACCCCTTCTTCGAGTTGCAACGAGTGCT